>JADLCD010000059.1 GCA_020847395.1 Chitinophagaceae bacterium | reverse complement strand
GGGCGTAGCCATCGGAGACATTAATAATGATGGCTTATGTGATGTGGTACTCACCTCCAATATGAATGATAATAAACTGTATTTAAATAAAGGCAATTTTAAGTTTGAAGATATTACTGCCCAATCCGGTTTCCGGCAGGACAGCATGTGGAGCACAGGTGTGACGATGGTGGATATTAATGCTGATGGCTGGTTAGATATTTATGTTTGTAACTCCGGGCACATGCGTGATGGCAACAGAAGAAATAAACTATACATAAATAATCATGATCTGACTTTTACAGAGTCTGCTTCCAAGTATAAATTGGATATATCTGCATATACAACCCAGGTGTCTTTCTTTGATTATGATAAAGATGGAGACCTCGACTGTTTTATGATCGATAACAGCCCTATCCCTATTAATCAATTAAACTTTGCCAATAAAAGAGATCTGCCTGACAGCGCATGGAATATTGCAAATTTTTTGAAAGGCGGAGGTGATCATTTATACAAAAATGACAATGGCATATTTAAAGAAGTAACAAAAGAAGCAGGTATTCATGGAGGGCTTATCAGTTTTGGGTTAGGCGTTTCTGTGGGAGATATAAATAATGACGGTTGGCCGGATGTGTTTGTTTCCAATGACTCTTATGAAAAAGATTATCTCTACATTAATCAAAAAAATGGAACTTTTAAAGATGAGCTGGAGGAATGGTTTCAGCATACCAGCTTTTCTTCTATGGGTGCTGATATTGCAGACATAAACAATGACGGGTATCCTGATTTATTTTCAACTGATATGCTGGCTGAAACTGACTATCGACTTAAAACAATGGGGTCTTTCGACAATATCAGTCTCTTCAACAGCAAATTGGAATCAGGATTTTATTATCAGTATACAAAAAATTGTTTGCAATTAAATAATCAAAATGGAAAATTCATTGATATAGCACGATACAGCGGCGTTGCTGCTACTGACTGGAGCTGGGGTGCCTTAATGTTTGATATGGATAATGACGGGTGGAATGATCTTTTAGTATGTAATGGTGTAAACAGGGATGTAACCAATCTTGACTTTATGGATTTTTTTGCAAACGAGGTAATGCAAAAAATGGCCTTGAGCGGTAAAAAAGATGATATTGATAAAGTGCTTCGTCAAATCCCAAGGATTTCAATACCCAATAAAGTGTATAGAAATGATCATGATCTCAGGTTTACTGATATAGGTAAGCAATGGGGAATGGATCAATCTACTTTTGCTAATGGCGCTGCTTACGGAGATCTTGACAATGATGGAGATCTTGACCTTATTATTAATAATGAGAACCAGTTAGCCAGTATTTACCGGAATAATTCCAGGGAACTAAATAAAAATAATTATACAGGTATTGTACTGAAAGGAAAGGATAAAAATACTTTTGCTATTGGCAGCAAGATAAAGGTGTTCGCCGGTAAGGAGCTATATACCCGGGAACTCGTCCCGAGTCGCGGATTTCAGTCTTCAGTTGACTATAAACTGATATTTGGTTTAGGTAACCAGGCAAAGATTGATTCGATGGTAATTACCTGGCCGGATAATACTACAACAATAATTAATAACCCATCTATAAACCAGATACACATTATTGAGCAAACCAAAAGCCAAACGCGGCCTCAATATTCAAATACTGCAGCACCTTTACAGACAATCTTTGTAAAAGAACCAACCTATTTTGATAGGCATACAGAGAACGAATATGTAGATTTTAATGCTGAACGGGCTATCCCAAGGGCATTATCTAGGGAAGGCCCTAAAGCTGCTGTGGCTGATATAAATGGTGATGGGCTTTCAGATATTTACATAGGAGGTGCTTCAGGTACTCTGGGGCAATTGTACATACAGGAGGCCGACGGAAAATTTACGAAAAAGCAAGAGAAGGCTTTTGAAGGCTTCTTGGACTTTGAAGATACGGCAGTGTTATTTTTTGATTATGATAATGACGGAGATATGGATTTGCTGATATGCCCGGGCGGAAACACCGGTGGGCTATTGAGCCGCGAATTGCAATTAAGGCTATTTAAAAATGATGGCAAGGGAAATTTCAGTTTAGCGTCTTCGGCTTTTCCCAATATGAGTATGAATATAGCCGTAGCGGTTGCCAATGATTTTAATAACGATGGTTTCTCCGACCTTTTTATAGGCGCAAGAAGCTGTCCGGGCGAATATGGCAAAGATCCACAGAGTTATTTATTTGTAAATGATGGTCAGGGCCATTTCACGGATATTGCCGAACAAAAAAACAAGGACATTTCAAAAATAGGGATGGTTACAGGCGCATTATGGGAAGACGTAACAGGCGACAAGCAAAAGGAGTTGATTATAGTGGGAGAGTGGCTGGCGCCAAGAATATTTTCCTTTAACAAAGATCATTTTGACGAAGTAAAAACGAACATCAATAATTATTTTGGATGGTGGCAAACAATTGCTGCTGCTGATGTAAACGGTGATGGCAAAACGGATTTGATTTTGGGCAATATGGGAGAAAATTTTTATCTGCGCCCTGATTCAATTCATCCGGTAAAACTTTGGTTAAATGATTTCGATAAAAATGGTTACCTCGATAAAATAATAACCTATACAATAGATGACAAGGATATGCCGGTTTTTCTGAAACACGATATGCAGGAACAGCTACCTTTAATTAAAAAAAGCAACCTTAAGCATGAGCAATATGCTACCAAATCTATCCAGCAGCTTTTTGCGCCTGAAATAATAAAAGGAGCTGAAGTTAAAAAATTTACTTATTCACTGTCGTGCATCGCTATTAATAACGGAAATGGCATGTTTACCCTGAAACCGCTGCCAACAATGATGCAATTATCATGCATAAATGCAATAATGCCAATAGATGTCAATAATGATGGCAGGATTGATCTTGTTTCAGGCGGAAATCAATTTGGACTATTACCTCAATTTGAAAAACTTGATGCAAGTTTTGGAGATATACTTATTAATGATGGAAACGGAAACTTTGGCTGGGAACCTTCAGCGAAAACCGGTTTCAATATACGTGGTGAAATGAGGGATATTGTTAAAATAGTAAACAGTAAAGGAGTTTATTTGCTGTTTCTTCAAAATAATGAATATCCACAATTGTTCAGGCTAAAATCTTATTCAGTTCAATAATTTAGCGGAAGCATAATTTTTGTTATTTCCCAACTTTAGATTTAATGGCAGCTATCTAACAGGACAATATATCCTGGTTAGCCATTGCGTAGTATCCGGCTCTTTAGAACGATTTGTTACAAGAGAAAAAAATGGTAATCCCGGCATTTGTAAGTGGTGATCGCTAACATATAATTGCATTTGTTTAAAAGCATTAGCCGCGGTTAGAGACCCGCCTTTTACTTCTGCCATTAATATTTTTACATTTATAGGCATGCGTTTGCTTTCAATATTTTTAAACGAGGGAAGATCTTTATTAATTGGCAGAGCAACTTTCACAAGATACCTGACTGAATCGAGGGAACTGATATTCAAAATTGGGTAGTTGGTTTCATGAACCGAATATTTTTTTGTGTATTCTTTTAACTCGTCTATCATATCGTATATAAAAGTTGTAGAAGGATAATATTGGGAAACCTTTTCAGTAAAGATGAAGGTAGAGTCAAGAATTACAAGATGAGCAATATTAAAACCATAGATGTTTTTCTCATCGGAGAAATATCTATGTATATTTTCAAGTATCTTTTGCATGTCCTGCTTTAGATTTTTTGCTTGTAAATATTGTGTTATCCTGCTAAAAATATGCTTAGATGCAGGAGTATTTATTACCCATTCTAACACAACATTACCAGGTTGACTGGATATCATATATAATGCTGAGTTCAGCTTGGATCCATTAGTTTCTATTATTACAGGTAACAGAGATATATTGTTGACAACAATTTTATAGTTCCTGTTATTTAGGGAAAATTTTTTCTCTATGCCGGAACTATCAATACTTCCTGGCCACCATTTGCAAATTGAATTTTTGTCTTGCAAGAGCCTGGATAACGCAGAATTGGTAGTTTTAATTGAAACAGAGCTGCGAAAGCTAACGGAAGAAGGAATAATAACATATACAAGGGTTATGGCTACAACAATCAATACTATTACAATAACAAACCATTTCTTCATATTAACAACTATATTAGTTTTTACAACAGCTGCAAAATAATAATGATATCTCAAAAAAACACGTTAATTGATTTTTAACAAGGAAAATCATCTGTAAATAATTCCTTGTAATATCATTGCTTTGATATATTTTACCACGCCAAGTTAAAGGCCCTTCAGATGCGGTTGAAATATGTTTTTTTCCTTTTCATCATTGTTGGTTACTTCTTTACTGCATGCAAAAATGGAGATGAGCAAACACATTCATCCATTTTTATTTCTCTTGAGCATGATAAAACCGGTCTGGATTTTAATAATGCGCTTACGCCTTCGGATTCCCTGAATATGTTTAACTACATGTACTTTTATAATGGGGGTGGAGTAGGTGCCGGTGATTTTAATAATGATGGATTAATTGACCTCTTCTTTGCATCCAACCAGGGCGATAATAAATTATATCTTAATACAGGGAGATTAACATTTAAGGATATAACCAAAGATGCGCACATACCACAGGATCATGGCTGGTCAACCGGAATCAGCGTGGTTGATGTTAATAATGATGGATTGCTTGATATATATGTTTGCAAAGTGGGACAATTTAAAAACCTGCATTCCGGCAACCAGCTTTTGCTTTGCAAAGAAATAAAAAATGGCATCCCCATATACGAGGATGTAGCTCAGCAATACGGTTTACGTTTTTCTGGTTTCAGCACGCAGGCTGCTTTCCTTGATTATGATATGGATGGCGATCTTGATATGTACCTGCTGAATCATACTGTTCACCAGGATGGGTCTTTTGCGCCCCGCAGCAGGTTTACCGGCACTTATGATTCATTAGGCGGAGACCGCTTGTATAGAAATGATGGGAATCATTTTACGGACGTTACAAAATCCTGCGGTATTAACAGTTCGGCTATTGGATATGGGTTAGGTATAGCCGTTGCCGATATTAACCTCGATGGTTGGCCGGATATATACATCGGCAATGATTTTCATGAGAACGATTATCTCTATATCAATCAAAAAAACGGCACATTTAAAGATGAGAATACTGAAAGAATAATGCATACCAGTAAATTTTCAATGGGTGTTGATATAGCTGATGCTAACAATGACGGCTACCCGGAGATTATAACAGTTGATATGCTTCCCGATGATCCTTATATTTTGAAACGCTCATTGGGAGATGATGATTATGATGTTTTTTGGGATAAAATCCGGTATGGATATAGTTACCAGTATTCAAGAAATATGTTGCAATATAACAGGCGCAACGGTATGTTTAGTGAAACAGGATTATATTCCGGTGTATATGCAACCGACTGGAGCTGGGCACCATTATGGATGGATTTTGATAATGATGGAAAGAAAGACCTCTTTATTTCAAATGGCATTCCCAAGCGGTTGAATGATATGGACTATGTAAATTTTATTTACAATAGCGAAATAAGAACGAACCATATTAAAAAAGATGATATAGATCTTTTAAAAAAATACCCCGAAATAAAAACACCCAACAGGTTTTTCAGGAACATCAATGACTTAAAGTTTGATGAAATCGGCAATTCAGTGGGCGATAATCCTTCAACTTTTTCTAATGGAGCGGTATACGCTGATTTTGATAACGATGGCGACCTTGATATTGTAGTGAATAACATTAATGATTATGCGATTTTGTATGAGAATAAAACTTCCGCAAAGAATGAGCACAGTGCAGTAAACATAAAATTAAATGGCCCGCCAGATAACAGGAATGCAATTGGAGCGAAGGTATTGCTGTGTTCAGGCGGTAACCTTAGCACTTATGAAAAAAATGCTGCAAGAGGATTTATGTCGAGCATGGAAACACCACTTCATATAGGGTTGAAGCAGGTAAAAGTTGATTCCGCATTTTTAGTTTGGCCGGATAATAGCTTCCAAAAAATAGCATTAGATACTGCTCAGCCTGTTACTTCAATTGCTTATACTAAAGGGCTGCCTTCTTTTGATTATGAATTTTTCAGCAATTTTAATAAAAGCAATAGTTACCCCGCGCATGATATAACTGCATCAACTCAAATCAATTTCCTGCATAAGGAAAATCTTTTTAATGAATTTACCCGTGAGCCTTTAATGCCACATATGGTTTCGGCAGAAGGCCCGGCGTTGGCTGTAGGAGATATCAATCATGATGGATTGGAAGATGTATTTATTGGTGGGGCAAAAACTTTTCATGGCGCTGTTTTTTTACAGCAGCCTGGCGGAAAATTCATAAAAAAACTTCAGCCTGCCCTGGTTGCTGATAGCATGTATGAGGATGTGGATGCCCGGTTTGCTGATGTAAATAATGATGGCAATATCGACCTGCTGGTGGCTTCGGGCGGTAACGAATTTTATGGGTTGGATAAACATTTGCTTCCCCGTTTATATTTGAATGACGGCAAAGCGAATTTTATAAAATCAGAAAATGCTTTTGACGGAATTACCAGTACAACTTCCTGCATTGTAACCGGCGATTTTAATGGAGATGGATTTATGGATGTTTTTGTTGGAGGCAGAGCAATGCCCTGGAATTATGGAGAAATACCAACTTCGTATTTATTGCAGAATGATGGTAATGGAAAGTTTGTTGATGTGACCAAAGCGAAAGCAAATGAACTTTCAAATATTGGAATGGTTACAGGTGCAGTTTACTGTGATATAGATAATGATGGTGATGGGGATTTGGTGGTAAGTTGCGAGTGGGGTACTATCACAGCTTTTATTAATGACAAAGGCAGTTTTACAAAAAAGCAATTGACAAACAGGAAAGGCTGGTGGAATTGTATTATTCCTGTTGATATAGATAAAGATGGAGATATAGATTTTGTTGCAGGCAATCTTGGATTGAACAGTCGCCTGCATGCATCGGAACAACAACCTGTGCGTATGTATTTTAATGATTTTGATGATAACGGAAAGAAGGAACAGGTGCTTACATATTATATTGGCGGTAAAGAAATTCCTTTTGCAAGCAAAGATGAGTTGCAAAAGCAGATGCCTGTACTAAAGAAAAAATATATGTATGCAGAAGATTTTGCAGGCGCTAAAGTGGGCGATTTATTTCCTCCGCGTAAGATAGATAGCGCTGCATTATTAACGGCAGATTATTTTGCTAATGCTTTACTAATAAATGATGGTAAAAATAATTTTGCCCTGCAGCAGCTTCCCTGGCAGGCACAATTAAGTTCTATAAGGGATGCCGCGATAATTTACCGGGGAAAAGATAGTTTACCGGAAATATTACCCGGGGCAAATTACTATTATAATAATATCGCATCCGGCAGATATGATGCAGATTTTGGAACATTACTGGTAAACAATAGCAGTGGGCAATTAACTGCCGGAAGTTTAAACGGACTGGTAATTAGAGGTGAAGTACGACGGATAGCCTCAATAAATATTGCAGGTAAGCAGGCATATATTCTTGCAAGGAATAATGACAGTGCAATGGTTATTCAATTTAATTTACCTTCAAAAAACAAATAAAACAATACCTTACTGGTAATATTATTGCTTCCTCACTTTTTTATAATAATTAATTAAGCCATTGGTTGATGAATCGTGAGAGCTTATTTTATCTTCGTTTTGTAATTCAGGTAATATTTTACTTGCTAACTGTTTACCCAATTCTACGCCCCATTGGTCAAAGCTGAAAATATTCCAGATAACACCCTGCACAAAAATTTTGTGCTCATAAAATGCTATTAATTGACCAAGTGTGAATGGAGTGATTTCTTTCACCAAAAATGAATTAGTTGGTTTATTACCTTCAAACACTTTAAAAGGCGCTATTTTCTTTTTTTCTTCGTCACTCAGTTTACTTAATTCTTTTTCCACTTCTTCTAATGTTTTGCCATTCATTAAAGCTTCCGTTTGTGCAAAAAAGTTAGATAATAACTTTGGGTGATGATCACCGATAGGATTGTGGCTGATGGCAGGAGCAATAAAGTCGCAGGGAATAATTTGTGTACCCTGGTGTATTAACTGGTAAAAAGCATGTTGACCGTTAGTGCCTGGTTCGCCCCAAATTACAGGGCCTGTTGTGTATTCGGTTTTCTCTCCGTTTCTGTCAACATACTTGCCATTACTTTCCATATTGCCCTGCTGAAAGTATGCAGCAAAACGGTGCATATATTGATCGTACGCTAAAATACATTCTGTTTTTGCACCGAAAAAGTTGGTATACCATAACCCGATTAAAGCCATGATTACAGGAATGTTTTTCTCAAAAGCTGTATTCCTGAAATGATTATCGGTGCTGTAAGCGCCTTTTAAAAGTTGCTCAAAATTATCATAACCAATAGTAAGCACAATCGAAAGCCCTATAGCGCTCCAGAGGCTATATCTTCCGCCAACCCAATCCCAAAACTCAAACATATTGGCTTTGTCAATACCAAATGCCACAACTTCTTTTTCGTTGGTAGATAATGCCACAAAGTGTTTGGCAACCTGCTTTTCATCTTTTGCAGTTTTCAAAAACCAGTCACGAGCGGTATGCGCATTGGTCATGGTTTCCTGCGTAGTGAATGTTTTTGAAGCGATGAGGAAGAGTGTTTCTTCAGGATTTACTTCTTTCAGTGTTTCAGCAATATGCGTTCCATCAACATTCGACACAAAGTATGCTTTAATACCTTCAACCCAGTAAGGTTTTAAAGCTTCTGTAACCATCACAGGGCCAAGATCACTTCCGCCAATGCCAATATTTACAATATACTTTATCCTCTTACCTGTATAACCTTTCCATTCTCCATTGTGTATTTTTGAAGCAAATGTTTTCATTTGCAGCAATACCCTTTTTACGTCGGGCATAACATTCTGCCCGCCTGATAATACCGGGTTGCCTGAAAAATTCCTGAGCGCAGTATGTAAAACAGAACGGTTTTCTGTCTGGTTAATTTTTTCCCCGGTAAACATGGCTTCAATCGCCTCATTCAGTTTACATTCTTTTGCAAGAGAAAACAACAATGCCGTTCCTTTATCATCCACCAGGTTTTTTGAATAATCAAAAAGAATATCATCAAATAAAACAGTATACTGATCGAATCTTGAAGGATTTTCCCGGAAGAGTGTTTTTATTTTTTTGTCCTTTATGCTATCGTAATATTCGGATAAATTTTTCCAGGCCTGTGTATGTTGAGGATTAATTGCAGGAAATGCCATAATTAAAACTGATTTTTTCAAAGGTAGGGATGTAGAGGAATTTTATTTCTTTTTTTATAACTGCTGAATAACCTCCCCGGTATAGTCAACCATTTTCGGCGTTATATCCAGGTGAAATACAAATCTTATCTGTCGTTCCGAAATAGGTATGGCAAGAATGTTTTTTGCTTTGAGGTTCTCTGTAATATCTCTTGCTTTTAAATCAGGCTTTACTTCAAATATAATAATGTTGGTTTCAACCGGGAGCATGTTATTTACAAAATCCGCTTTTTGCAAAAGGCCCGCTATATATTTTGCATGTTTATGATCCTCTTGCAGCCGGTTAATATTATTGTTGAGCGCATATAAACCCGCTGCAGCCAGGTACCCTGCCTGGCGCATACCTCCACCAAATATTTTACGTATTCTTCTTGCTTTTTGAATAAAATCTTTCTTGCCGAGCAATAGGCTTCCTACCGGTGCACCAAGGCTTTTACTAAGACAAATTGAAATGCTATCGAATAATTTGCCATATCCAGGTGCACTTTCTTTTCTTGCCACTAAAGCATTAAACAGCCTTGCACCATCAAGATGTAGTTTTAAATTGTTTTTTTCACAAACAGCTTTTATCTTTTGAATTTCTTTAACATCATAACAGCTCCCGCCTCCGCGGTTGGATGTATTTTCAAGGCTCACAAGTGTGGTTTTTGCCTTATGTATATCATCCGGATTAATAGCCTGCTCTACCTGGTCAGCATTTATTCTTCCGCGGTTTCCCTCTATCAGCTTTACCTGGCATCCGGCGTTAAAAGCAATGCCGCCACCCTCATACTGATATATATGCGATTGCCTGTCGCAAATTACTTCTTCTGCCGGCTGGGTATGGCATTTAATAGCAATCTGGTTCGTCATGGTACCACTAGGGCACAACAAAGCAGCCTCTTTTTCAAAGAGTTGTGCTGAAAAAAGCTCAAGGGCATTTACCGTCGGGTCTTCACCAAAAACATCGTCCCCAATTTTTGCACTTTGCATGGCTTCCAGCATATGCGGGGTTGGTTTGGTTACTGTATCAGAGCGAAAATCTATAATCATTGGCTATATGATTTAAATTCAGTGCCTTAAAAATAGTACATAGGTTAATCTCTGCAATAAGTAAATTCCTTACTATCTGCCTGTTGCAATCGTTTGCGCTTTTAATTTTAAGATTATTTTGCTGTCTGCGTGACACTTTTTTCCTTAAACATTATGATATCTGGAGATTGGATATTAATTTTGCCAATCGTCTCAGCACAGTTGGGGAATTAAATAACATCATGTTTGCATTTCTATTGCAACACTTTAGCCCTTCTTTACTGTCTAACAGGCGTAAAATAAATAATCTTTTTATCCGGCTTTGTTTTAATTCAAATCTTTAGACCAATTGTTAAGATATGAGACAACTTAAAATTGCTACACAAATTACCAACCGTGATTCCCAGGCGGTTGAAAAGTATTTACAGGAAATTTCTAAAATATCGATGATCACACCTGAAGAAGAAACTGTGCTTGCGCAGCGTATTAAAATGGCTGATCAGAGGGCTTTAGATAAATTGGTTCAGGCTAACCTCAGGTTCGTTGTTTCTGTTGCTAAACAGTATCAGCATCAGGGTTTGTCATTGAGTGACCTTATTAATGAAGGAAATCTTGGTTTAATCAAAGCCGCACAGCGTTTTGATGAAACTAAAGGGTTTAAATTTATTTCTTACGCGGTATGGTGGATTCGTCAATCCATTTTACAGGCTTTGGCAGAACAGGGTCGTTTGGTGCGTTTGCCACAAAATAAAATTGGTACTTACAATAAAGCCAATAAAGCCTATATGGCATTTGAGCAGGAGCACGAACGTGAGCCAAGTACTGAAGAGTTGGCAGAACTTCTTGAAATGAGTGAAACCGAAATCAATAATATCTTTCAAAGTAATACACGTCATACTTCATTAGATGCTCCGGTTCATGAAGCAGAAGATGTTGCTATGGGCGATTTGCTGGAAGGCGGTGATGAAACTGATGATGATGTAATGAAAGATTCACTTCGTAATGAAATACGCAGGGTGTTGAAATCATTGAGCCCCCGTGAGGCTGAAATCGTTAATGCATATTTTGGTTTGGATGGTGAGAATGGAGTTACTATTGAACAGATAGGTCAGAAATATGATTTAACAAAAGAACGTATCCGCCAGATCAAAGAAAGAGCGATCAAGCGTTTGCAGAAAGCACGCTATAGCAGCTCGTTAAAAGCATACCTGGGATAATATTTTCATTCTTACATTTAACCTCATTCCCGGTGAGGGCTTATTGCCTTCACCGGGATTTTTATGTTGCACTAACTTCTTTAGATGGCTGATAAGTAAAGTATTCATATGTTTTCTCCTGATATTCACATAATATCCAGTTTCCCTGAATGTAACTTTGTCTTGTATTTGGTTAATCATTTAGCATTAATTTTGCAAAATTTTGTTTGCGTTTGGTTTCTTGCAAAAAACCGGAAGCATTAAAAAAATAGTTGAAGCGTTTAAAAAATAGTTATGGATAGTAAAGCATCAGAAAAAATTCACTGTTTAATTATAGGCTCCGGGCCTGCGGGCTATACTGCGGCCATTTATGCATCCAGGGCAAACCTGAAACCTGTATTGTACCAGGGTATACAGCCGGGTGGTCAATTAACGATAACTACTGAGGTTGAAAACTATCCGGGATACCCGGATGGTGTGCAGGGACCAGATATGATGGTTCATTTTGAAAAGCAGGCAGCCAGAATGGGGGCTGATATACGTTTTGGTTTGGCCACAAAAGTTGATTTTTCGCAGCAACCATATAAGGTATGGATAGATGATGAGAAATTGCTTGAAGCTGATGCTGTGATTATAGCAACCGGAGCTTCAGCAAAATGGCTTGGATTAGAGAGCGAGCAACGCCTGAACGGTTTTGGTGTAAGCGCATGTGCAGTTTGTGATGGTTTTTTCTTTAAAGGAAAAGATGTGGCGATTGTGGGTGCCGGAGATACTGCCGCTGAAGAAGCGTTGTATCTTTCTAAAATATGTACAACCGTATATATGATTGTGCGCCGCGATGAAATGAGGGCTTCAAAAGTAATGCAGGAGCGTGTGCAGCGTACGCCAAACATAAAAGTATACTGGAACTCAGAAACAGAGGAAATAATCGGGGAAAAGAAAACAGAAGCCGTTCGCATTAAGAATATAAAAACCGGCGATACACAAACTATTCCCATCAGCGGTTTTTTTGTGGCGATAGGGCATGAGCCTAATTCCGGCATATTTAAAGGCTGGCTCACAATGGATGAAGCAGGTTATATTAAAACACAACCCGGCTCTTCAAAAACAAATATTGAAGGCATTTTTGCAGCAGGTGATGTGCAGGATAAAATATACCGCCAGGCAGTAACGGCTGCGGGCAGTGGTTGTATGGCTGCGCTTGATGCAGAACGGTATCTCGGAGAAAAAGGACTACACTAATAATATAATTGTTGTATTGTAAAGATGATTATCATAACGTCATCTTTACAATCATTTCTTTCAGCAGCGACGCGTCTTCCGTTCCGGCATCATTTACCCCAATACTCCTGAGATTATAATGATGGAGTAATAAAAGTACATTTTCAACTCCGCTGAATCCATAAGTAGTGGCAGCAAGTTTATAGTCCTTCATAAAGAAAGGGCTTACTCCTATTGTTGATGCTACTGTTTTATCATCTCCCTTTAAAGATAACAGCATATATACCTTACTGAAAAAATTATACAGCGAGGGCAAAACCAATTGTATAGGTGCAGCTTTAGGATTGGATTCGAAGTATTGAATAATGTGCATGGCTTTTACAACATCTTTTCTTTGCAACGCCTCCTGTAGTTCAAATACGTTATACTCTTTACTTATACCAACATATTCCTCAATATCTTCTTCTGTAATATTTTTCCTGTTAATAAGATTGATCAGCAGTTTATCAATTTCATTATTTATCCTGCTTATGTCGTTGCCAATATGATCTACAAGCAATGCCAATGCTTTTTTAGAAATCGTATAGCCTTTGGATTGAACAAGCTCATTTGTCCATTCCGGTAACTGGCTATCATACATTTTTTTTGTAATTACGTGCACAGCATTTTGCTTCAGGTATTTGGCAAGCCTGCTTCTTCCATCAACTTTTTTTTCCTTATGTGCTACTACTAAAATGGTAGAAACGAGCGGGGCTGAAATATATGCTTCCAGTTTCTCTACATCCCGCATTTGCTGGGCTTCTTTAATAATTACAACCTGCCGTTCTCCAAACATAGGATAGCGCCTGCATGCATTTACAATATCAGTCCAGTTTGCATCTTTACCATAAAAAATGGTAAGATTAAATGATGCTTCTGCTTCAGATAATATAGAATGCTCGGCATACTCCACTACCTGGTCAATATAAAAGCTTTCTTCTCCCTCAAGCCAGTATAGGGGGTGATAGACTTTCTTTTTCCAGTCTGCTATTATTTTTTCAGTACTCATACCTGATAAAGCCGCAAATTAAAGATATAATCTGCTTTTATGAGTCAATCCAATTTATTTGTGGTAAAAACATAGTATCAGGATGTATAAATCATCTTCATTAGCAGGGTAAAATCATTATACATTATTATTTTAAATTTCATTTGCAGAAAAAGTATATTCTTGCTTATTGATCTGTATTAAAAAGAAAATTGTTATGCCTAAATTAGCAGCCTTTCCCAAAGCATTTATGGATGCTTTATGTAAAGATGGAACAATGAAAGTATCAGAATGGATTGAGTTAGCTTCAAAATTAGATATTGAAGGACTTGAGTGGTATGCAGGTTTTATTGAGATGGAAGATGAAGCAAACTGGCCGATATTCAGAAAGCAGGTTGAAGATAAAGGAATGGTTATTCCAATGATGTGCTGCTCACCAGATTTTACACATCCTGACCAGGCTTTCCGCAATAGGGAAATAGAAAAGCAGAAAAGATGGATTGATATGACCTTTGCTTTAGGAGGTTCTTACTGCCGTGTACTTTCAGGGCAAAAACGCCCGGAGCTTTCTATAGAGCAGGGCGTTCAAATAGCCGCAGATTGTATACAGGCTTGCCTGCCTTATGCTGCAGAAAAAAATATCACACTCATTATAGAAAATCATTACAAAGATAATTTTTGGGAATACCCTGAATTTGCCCAAAAGATGGATGTGTTTTGCAAACTGGTTGATAAAATACATCATCCGAATTTTGGTGTTAACTATGATCCCAGTAATACTTACCTGGCCGGAGAAGATCCTATTGAATTATTAAAAAGAGTTTCAAACCGTGTGGTTACCATGCACGCCAGCGACCGCTATCTGAAAGAGGGAACAATTGAAGATTTGAGAAAAGAGGAGGGAGGCGTTGAGGGCTATGCCCAAAGGCTTAGTCATGGTGAAATAGGCAAGGGACTTAATGATTATGATGCTATTTTTTCTGAATTAAAGCGGGTAGGATTTGACAGTTGGATAAGTATTGAAGATGGAATAGATGGCATGGATCAGCTTGACAGGAGTGTAAAATTTTTGCGTAAGAAAATGGCACAATACTGGCCTGTTAAATAATAGTTATTAAAAGTTATACAACAGAAATCTGCTCCTTTTCAAGAAGGGGCAGGTTTTTGAACCGCATCAGAATATTTGCCACCGTAACAACATCTTTCTGGCAGTAAGTTACTATTCGCGGCAAGTCATTTTCTTTATAATACACATCTTTTACCATGCTGCCATCAATATCATCTTTTGGAGTTTCAATGCCAAGCACTGTTGCAAGCAAATGCAGGGAGGTATAGTTTTTATAGTCGCCAAACTTCCATAATTCCATTGTATCTACCAGGTTTGTTTCCCACGGTTTTTTACTGCTTAATTGAAGATAGTCAGGTAATACTATCTGGTTTATCATCATTCTGCGGCAAATAAATGGTATATCAAACTCCTTTATATTATGCCCGGCAATAAGCATTGTGCTCCTTTTTTCTTTAAAACTGTGCAGTAACCCGTTAAACGATTTTAACAGGGCAGCCTCATTATTCCCGTATAACGACTTCAATTTAAAAACCAATTTTCCGTTACTGTCATAGTGAAATAGACCTGTTGAAATACAAATTATTTTGCCAAATTCGCTCTGAATACCAGCACGTTGTGAGTACCATTCCTCCTGCAAAAAATTTTCTGGCATGGTTTTAGTCATTTTGTGCAACCAGAGTTCTTTCCAGTGGTCAGGTAGTTGTGAAAAGTCAGAATATTGAGGAACAGTTTCAATATCCAGAATAAGTAAATGATTAAGGTTAGCATTGTAAATCATAATTGTACTTTCTAATATAAATTTGTCAAAACTTTAAAAAATAAAAACAAATGAGCGCATCAAATTATCCATCAGCATCATCACCTCAACCCCCTAAAAAAGATAACCGCGGCATTATTTACGGTGTATTAATCGCTGCATTGCTGGGTACATGGGGTTATATCATTTATGATAAAAGTAAAACCAAAGAAGTTATTCAGCAAAAAGATGTTCAGTATGCTTCTTTGGATTCAATAAGAAATCAGTTGTCAACTGACTATCAGGCTGCTGAAATCAGGCTTGATAAAATGACTTCTGAAAATACAAAATTGGATAGCCTTGTTAAAACCCGCGATAAGGATGTTGCAACAATGCGTTCAAGAATTAAAACACTTATCAGCAAACAAAATGCAAGTGCTGCTGACCTGGCTGAGGCACGTAAGTTAATCAATTCCTTAAACAGCAAAATTGAAGAGTACGTAGTAGAAATTGAAAGACTGCAGGGCGAAAATAAGCAGTTAACTGCTGATAAAGTTCAATTAACAACTGAAAAAGCTCAGTTAACCGATACACTTAATCAAAAAGTTACAGAAAATAAAGATCTTACCAGCAAAGTTGATGTAGGGTCTACATTGAATGCATCTAATTTCCATATTGCTGCAATTAATGAAAAGAAAAATGGTAAGGAGTCTGAAACTTCTAAAGCAAAAAGAGCAGATAAATTCCGTGTTTCTTTTGATGTGGAAAACAGGCTTTCAATTACAGGAACAAAAGAATTGTATGTGGTTGTTACTAATCCTGATGGTGGAGTTGTTAAAGAAGACGGGCTTGGATCTGGAACTGTAACTACAAGAGAGGATGGTGATAAAGAATTCACTAATAAAGTATCTATAGATTATGAACAAGGTAAGCGTAAAAGTGTAAGCTTTGATCTTAAACAAACTGATAAATATAAACCAGGAACTTATAAGGTAGAAGTTTATCAGAATGGTTTTAAAATTGGTGAAGGCGGTGTTACCTTGAAAAAAGGTGGAATATTCGGATAATAATACTATTAATATTTAAAAAAAGAGGCTGGCTCAAAAGTATGAGTCAGCCTCTTTCTTTTAAAATACAATGTTGGTTAGCTATACAGGTTATTGCCGGGTATTAATGGTATAAGGGATATGCTTTAAATTTTCCTTTTGAATTAATTTCAACAGTTGGAGAAGGAAATTTAAAAGGTTTTAGTATATAAGTAGCTGCATCAACCGGGGCAACAGATCGAACTCTGAACAGATCGGCATCTGCAGATAACATATATCTCCGCGTACGTTCAAAATGGGGAATAGCTTTATCTTTTATGATAGCCGGATTATTATGCCCTCCAATCATACCATCAGCACCGTAGCCAATTGCAACAGAAGGCCATGCAGGAAATTTTGATGATAAAGGAAGAAAAGATTTTATGTTAAATGAAAGCCAGTAGCTCTGCCCATTATAATCTTTTAATAACCGGGATGTAAAATTATTGCCAAGTTCGGCAGGATAATATTGCGCATAGGGTGAAAGATGGGCTGAAAATTTCAGGCTTATTCTTTGTTGATCCCACCAACGTTGTTGCGATGCAAAAATAGCTGTACCTACAAGATTAGCAAGCATATCAGCTTTTGAAAAACCCCAGTGTGTTGAAAACCCGTCAAGTATTTCTATAATGGTTAAGCCGCCTAATGCTGTAGCAGCGCCTATAACAATAGCATCGTTTTTTTTTATGCCACACCAGCGCATCATATCATATTGCAGCACACCAACGTTATACGCCGTTGTAGCGTGCCCCATTTTATCCATCTGCAACCACTCCCTGCGGTCATTAAAAAAATGAAATTTACTACGTGGAAATTTTTTATACCATAAAAAATAAAGCCCGGCGCTTACTGCGGTTGTTATAACAGCCTCTGTTATCACTACCTTTTTTAACCTGTGGGGTTGATAAGTGTTTGAAGGAGGAAGAAAATGCTGACCTTTGGCTATAAAGCAAAGGCAACATAACATTCCGGCTAAAAGTGGCTTATAAAATGTTTGACGCATGCAAATAATGTGTAAATCAATTTGTCAGACTTATAAACGAAGTAACGAAAACTTTATGGCCCCAGGTCTTTTATCTTAATTTAGCCAACGCTGCTTCAATTATATTTAATGCTTCGCTTAATTGTTTGCGTGTTATTATTAATGGTGGAGAAAGCTGTAAAACATTGCCCTGAGATATTTTATAACTCAAGCCGTTTTTCAGGCATTCATACAATACAAACTCCGATTCTTCTATTGCTTTTTCTTTAGTATTCCTGTCTTTCACCAATTCTATCCCCCATAAAAGCCCTATTCCGCGAATGTCTCCTATAACAGGGTATTTGCTTTTAAGGTTTTCAAGTGCGGATTGCATAAAAACTGCGTCATCATTCACTTTTTGCAGTATATTATGCTGCTCAATAAAATCGAGCATAGCTTTAGCGGCAACACTTCCTAAAGGGCTTTTTTCATGCGTATAATGCCCCAATGAAACGTCGGCAGCTATATTAAACGAATCACGGGTAACCATAGCCGCAATTGGCATAACTCCTGCGCCTAATCCTTTTCCGAGACAAATAATATCTGGTTCTATATTATAATGCTCAAATGCGAACATTTTACCTGTACGGCCAAATGCGATTGGTATTTCATCCAATATCAACAGCACATTGTGTTTTCTGCATATCTGTTCTACTTTTTTCCAGTAAGCTTTTGATGGTATCTGCACATCAGTATTACGAACCGTTTCTGCGATAAATGCGCCGATATCGCCTTCTTTTTCTATAACATACTCCAGGTATTCAGCGTATTTACTATCATTGTCATCATCTCCAAAAATTCCCCTGTAGGTAGTAGGCGGTGGAATGCGCTCAACACCAGGTAGCAATGGGCCCATACCTTTTCTGAAAACCTGTTCACCGCCTGCCGCTATTGCATCAATAGATGCTCCATGAAAAGAATCCCATAATGAAATAATTTTATGCTTACCTGTAACTATACGCGCCAATTTCAGAGCCATGCCTATAGCAGAAGTGCCGCCCGGCGCAAACAATACCCTGTTAAGATTTCCCGGAAATAATGAGGCTAATTTTTTAGCCAACTCAATGGACGCAATGTTAGTATAACGGCGGGGGCTAAACGGCAGAATATCCATTTGTGCTTTAACCTTTTCTATCACATAGGGATTTCTATATCCCACCTGGTGTACATTGTTTCCATGAAAGTCCATGTAGCTTTTGCCTGACAGATCAGTTATATATATACCATCACAGGATGCTAACACATCAAGACAGGGAGTAGACATAGATTGATGCAGAAAGTATTTAGCATCCTCATCAAGATATGCTGTGGTATTATTATCTGCAATGGCCGTATACCACTCTTTTCTTGCTTCTGAAAGGTTTATGTCTCCTTCTGTTCTGTGAAATGAATTATTATTCATGCCCTAAAAATAATAGTTTACAAATTTTAAACAATTTAAAATTTTATAAACAAAGATTTCCTTCAGCTTTCTGTGGGTGCATTCAAAACTATCGCTGGCTGGTGGGGGGGCACCAGCCAGGGCGGCCCGCCGTGGGCGGTGTCTTCACCGCCCACACGAAGCCAGGCAATGCGATAATTTTAAATGCACCCCTTTCTGCGGCATTTAAATACATTTTTAGGAAATTCGTTAATCTTATATGCCGTTTAGAAATTATTATGCCGTTTTAGGTGTAGCGCCCAATGCTTCGCAAGATGATATTAAAAAAAAATTCAGAAAACTTGCATTGCTGTATCATCCGGATAAAAATACGGAAAGCGAATTTGCCGTAATACGTTTCAGGGAAATACAGGAAGCATACGAAAATCTCAGTGATACAGATAAAAGAATTATTTACGACAGAACCTGGCGGAATCATTATCCAAATGCAAATTTATCTGTTGCAGAAGAAATAAGCCCCGCGGCTATTTTGCTGAAATGTAAAAAACTTCAACAGGGCATCCGGGATATGGATCCTTTCAGAGTAAATAAGCAACATGTGCAAGCCGAATTAAATAAGATTACAGATAAGAATACCATAGCGCTGCTGTTATTTCACAATGATACGGCGTTGAATAAAGAAATACTTCAAAGAGTGCTGGAAATAAGTAATGTTTTAAGCCGGCAAAATCTTTTACCTATACAAAATGCGCTTATTCAACTCGCAAATAATGAACCCGGTTTGCTGGCAATGATTGAAAAAAAGATGAAGCAATTAAAATACAGAAAACTTTGGGAGCAGTATTACCCGTTATTAGCCTTCATACTGGCTATTATTGCCTGTGTTGTTATTTATTATGTTAGCAAATAATCTTTTAATAAACGGCCTTAATAAAACAGCTTGCATATGAGGTGTTTTCTAATTTAAAATCATTAGCTTTTACACTTTTTTCAGTGCAAGAAAATCGTTTTTTAATCCTTTTGCATAATCATACCCCAGTTGAAATATAGCATCTGTTTTATTTGTTTTAAATGTACTGTAATTATTAAGCTCATCAGGTTGCAGGTATATATCACAAAGCTGTTTTGAATTAATAGCTTTCAATGCAGTAGTCATCCTGATAATGCGTGCAATCATCGTTTTATAGCCAAGTGGTCCTTCCAATGTACTGATGGGGTCAACATTTATTCCTATCACTTTATTGCATATGGAACGAAGCTGTTCTACGGGAAAATTATTTAAAAGCCCGCCATCGCAGAGATAAGTATCCTTGTTATATAATACCGGCTGAAAAACCAACGGAAAACAGCAGGACGACTTTATCGCAAATGAAAGTGAACCTTCTTTAAATATAAGTGATTTGGCATGAGTAATATCAGTAACGGCAACGTATAGTGGTATTTTTAGGTTTTCAAAACTATCATGCGGAATGTATTTTTTAATCAGTTTTTCAAAAACTATTGTGCTGAACAAACCGCCCCTGCTGGTAAAGAAATCAGAATAGCTAAATAGCTTTTCTTTTTTACTGAACTGCAGAATTTCATCTGGCGCGTATCCGTGTGCTATAAATGCACCAATTAATGATCCAACGCTTGCACCAGAAATTACGTCCGGTTTGATGTTCTGCTCAAACAAATATTTTAATATACCGAGGTGAGCTATACCTCTGAAGCCACCGCCGGAAAGTGTTATGCCAATATTCTTTTTTTCGCTCACTGTAGTTTATTACACAAATGCTAAGCTAAAGAAATATTTAATGCGTCGTTTTATCTGTGTGATGAATGTAATTTATTTTGATAAGTTATTTTCAACCAAATACGCTTACTGCATTCAGATTGTTTATGAAAAAACTGAAAGGAATACAATTTTTTTGTAGATTACCATATTGATTTTACTGAGAAACGCTGCTGTAAACGCTTACTGTATAGAGAAACCAAATACTACCATTTTTAATTTTCAAAACAGTATTATGAGCACTCCAAAAAAAGATGATACCAAACAGGATGTTTTTGATTTGTATGATGATTATGCACACTGCATTCGCATATCAAACATCTATACACACAAACCATACAACATGAAGAAAATATTTTTGATTATGGCAATTATTAGCACTGTACTTTTTACAAACGCGCAGGATTTGAAACCTGTTGCCTATAGCGATGGCACGCAAAAACTCAATGGACTTGTTACAAAAAATGCAGGAAAAAAATTACCGGGTGTATTGATACTGCCGGCATGGAAAGGTATTGACCAGGAAGCAAAAGATGCGGCTATCGCTCTGGAAAAGCAGGGCTATACCGTTTTTGTAGCGGATATATATGGTGAAGGAACTATTCCGGCAGATAATGCTGCTGCGGGCAAAACGGCAGGATATTATAAAAATAATTACCAGGCTTACCAGCATAGGATTGAACTGGCTTTGGAACAATTAAAAAAAGCCGGTGCTGATGCGGATAAGCTCGCGGTTATCGGGTATTGTTTTGGTGGAACCGGTGCACTGGAAACAGCAAGGGCAAATTTTCCTGTAAAGGGAGTAGTGTCTATTCATGGTGGATTAGGCAAAGATAGCGCAAGAACAAACGGGCCATTACCTGTAAAAATATTGATTGAAAACCCTGCAGAAGATCAAAGTGTAACGCCACAAATAATGAGTGGGCTGGTAAAAGAAATGAATGATGGTAAGGCAGACTGGCAGGTGATTACCTATGCATATTCCAAACATACGTTTACTGATCCAAAATCACCGGATTATAATGAGATAATGGCAAAGCGTGCATGGGAGCATACGCTGATGTTTTTAAAAGAAACATTGAAGTAGATATATCAGCTACAGATTTGCAGGTAAACGAATAAAAATTTTTAGCCCACCTGCAAACCCTGGGCAAAACTTTTTACGATTAATTTAATGCAATCAATATTATGCTTATAGCTATACATCCAAAATTGCCTATGCGCAATAAGCAGCTTACAAGAAACTATTATTTAAACCAGTTGAATTTTACTGAATATGGAAGCGCTGATTACGACGGGTATCTTATGCTGCAAAAAGACAATATACAAATTCATTTTTTTGAATTTGCAGCACTTGATGCTAAAGAAAATTATGGACAGGTGTATATACGTGTAGATAATATTGATGCCTTTTATCAATCACTGCTTGATAAAAAAGTGGCTATTCATCCCAATGGGCCTTTGCAAGTAAAACCATGGGGGCAAAAAGAATTTTCACTGCTTGATCCGGATAATAATTTGTTGACCTTTGGACAGAATATTGCATAAAATATGTGAATAGCCCCGCTACCTCCCAATAAAAATATATTGTTTGTGAGGCAAAGCATTTATATTGATTCTTTTAATGCTAAACATAATGTTACACTATCATCAGTTTGTTCAAAATGCTATAATGAAAAGTAGAAATGGCAGGCCTTCATTTCCGCTAATCCGATTATTTATTACCACTGCTTGTTTAATTTTTTTCTTTAAAGCGAATGCTCAAAATACGCCGGTTCGCATAGCGGTTGCCGGTATATCTCATGGGCACTCTGCCTGGATATTAGGGCATAAACCGCAAAAGAATTTTATACTGGCGGGCATATATGAACCCAACAAAGCGCTGGCGCAACAATCGGCGAGGCAATACAAGCTCGATGAAAAAATAATGTTTGATAACCTGGATAAAATGCTGGATGAAGTAAAGCCGGATGCGGTGGTGGCATTTGGTTCTATTTATGATCACCTGGCCGCGGTGCAGGCCTGCGCGCCAAGAGGTATTCATGTAATGGTAGAAAAACCTTTAGCCGTAAGTGTAGCGCATGCGTTGCAAATGGATTCGCTCGCTAAAAAGTATCATATTATTCTGCTCACCGATTATGAAACGTCCTGGTATCCTGCCACAGCCAAAGCCTATCAGTTATTATATGACAGCAGTTATATCGGTCCATTAAGAAAAGCGGTGTTTCATCATGGGCATGAAGGGCCGAAGGAAATAGGAGTGAGTAAAGAGTTTTTTGAATGGCTTACCGACCCTGAAAAAAATGGTGGTGGCGCCATTATTGATTTTGGTTGCTACGGCGCTAACCTGATGACCTGGCTCACCAAAGGGCAGCAACCATTATCTGTAACCGCGGTTACGCGTCAATATAAGCCGGGCATATATCCTAAAGTAGATGACGACGCGGTTATTGTGGTTACTTATCCTAATGCTGAAGCCATCATACAGGCATCGTGGAATTGGCCTTTTGGCAGAAAAGATATGGAACTCTATGGTACTACGGGCTATGTAAATACCATCAACAATAGTCTCATACGCGTTAAAAGAAAAGAAGACAAAGCGGAGCAGCTAAGAGCGTATACCAACCAGGATATACCTGTGTATGAAGATCCGTTTGATTATTTTGTAGATGTGATCAGGAAAAAAATAACGGTAAAAGACTATGACCTGTATTCATTGAGCAATAATATGATGGTGGTAAAAATTCTGGAAGCCGCTAAAACATCTGCCCAAACGGGTAAGACAGTATATTTTAAATAACGGACTAATAAAATTATTAGTGTTTATATGTTATCTCGCATGAACTTTCACCTCATATGTATGGCCACTTCTATAGTATTGCAGGAATATTTTTGTAATAAATATTAACACCCCTCGTTAAAACAAGTAAAGTATTTTTAATGCTTCATTCACATGCAAAATAAACCCGCTGATATAAAAGTTGCCGTTGACGCCGTCGTATTTGGTTATTCAAAACATGATGGTGTTTCTGTTTTGTTGATTCAACGTAAGTATGAACCATTCAAAAACGGATGGGCAATACCCGGTGGTTTTGTATTGGAGAACGAATCGCTGGAAGATGCTGTGCGCCGGGAGCTGCTGGAAGAAACCGGTATAGAAGTGAATTACCTTGAGCAGTTATATACTTTTGGAGACCCTGACCGCGACCCCCGGCAAAGAGTTATTGCCATAGCCTATTTTGGTTTGGTAAAGGCAAGTCAGTTCCAGGTATTGAAAGCCAGCACCGACGCGGAAAATGCGAAATGGTTCAGTATAAAAAAACTTCCTGCACTTGCATTCGACCATAAAAAAATATTAAATACCGCTATTGAACGGCTGCGCAATAAAGTGCAATACCAGCCTATAGGTTTTGAACTGCTGGATAAAAAATTCCCCTTTTCCGATCTTGAAAAATTATATATAGCCTTGCTTGATAAAGACATCAACCGCCGGAATTTCAGCAAAAAAATTCTCTCCTTTGGTTTCCTGGAAGAAACCGGGGAGCTGTCGAAAACGGAAGGCAAGGGCAGACCGGGCAAAATGTTCAGGTTCAACCCCGCGCGTTATAAAGAACTACTAAAAGAAGGCTTTCATTTTGAAATATAAACCGACGCTCAACGTTATATAATGCAGACTATTGCAAACCTATTTTGCTTTATTTTGAAGCAAAATTTGTATATGTCAAAACCGGCTATTATATTTGCTTAATAAATACGCAAATTGTATGAAAATAATCAATTTGAATATAGCACAGGGAATAAACATTACTTTGTTTCCCGACAATCAGCCCCATGTAAACATCCCGGGTATCGAAGAAGATGATGAAGTGAAAGTAATTTGCTCGCTAACCGATAGTATTAAAGTAATGCAGTTACTGGAAACGGCCAACGCTCTCGACAATCTTTTTGCTAAAAAGAAATTGCTGGTAATTCCATACCTGATGGCCGCACGTTACGACAGGCTGATGCAGCATGGCGACAGTATAGATGTTAAAGTGTTGGCTGATCTTATCAATAGCTGTGGTTTTTCAAAAGTATTGTTGTTTGATGTTCACTCTGATGTTTCTACACTATTGATAAAAAATGCCGTGAATATTACCAACCGCCAAATGGTTGAGCAGTATAATATGCCGGATGGCGTATTGATTTGTCCTGATGCCGGCGCTGCTAAAAAAGTATCAAAATATTTTGAGTGGAATAAAAACTTAAAGAATATAGTATACTGTAGCAAAAACAGGGATCTTGCCACTGGTAAACTTACCCTTGAAGTATTGGAACCCCAGGAATGCGAAAACAGGAACTGCGTAATAATAGATGATATATGCGATGGTGGCGCTACTTTTCTTTCCATTGCAGAAAAAATAAAACCCCGTCATCTTACCTTAGTTGTAAGTCATGGTATTTTTTCAAAAGGTTTTGCCACGCTCGAACAAAAATTTAACGAGATTATTGTAAGCGATAGTTTTAATAAAACCTATGCATCAAAAATTGTAAAAATAATTCCTGCAGTTTTGAAAGGGTAAATTTTATTCACCAACCAATAATGAATACACACTAACAAAAAATACTATTATGAAAACAAATCCTTTTTTACTCACAGATTATTATAAAGTGGGTCATATATTTCAATATCCTCCTCACACCACATTGGTATACAGCAATCTTACTCCACGTAAAAGCAGGATGCCCGGAGTTGATGAAATGGTGTTTTTCGGTTTGCAGTATTTTATCAAGGAATATCTTATTAAATATTTCAACGAAAACTTTTTTGAACAGCCTAAAGAAAAAGTAATGCGTGAATACAAGCGCCGCATCAGTACTTCTATAGGCGATTTGCCTGATTATTCACACATAGAAAAATTGCACGACCTTGGTTATTTGCCTGTAGAAATAAAAGCATTGCCCGAAGGTAGTCTTGTGCCGATGAGAGTACCATGCCTAACGGTAGTGAATACCCTACCGGAGTTTTACTGGCTTACAAATTTTTTAGAAACTATTTTATCAGCCATCACCTGGCAGCCATGTACAAGCGCCACTATAGCGTTTCAATACAAAAAATTATTAACACGCTATGCGGAAGAAACAGGTATGCCGGCAGATTTTATACAATGGCAGGCGCACGATTTCAGTTTCAGGGGAATGAGTAGTTTTGAAAGCGCCGTTATCAGCGGTATGGGGCATTTAACTTCTTTTAGTGGTACAGATACCGTGCCTGCTATTGACGCGCTTGAACAATACTATAATGCAGACGCTGAAAAAGAATTGGTGGGTGGAAGTGTTGCCGCTACCGAGCATAGCGTAATGTGCAGTGGCAGTAAAGATGGAGAGCTGGAAACATTTAAAAGACTGATTACTGAAGTTTATCCTTCAGGCATTGTGAGCATAGTAAGTGATACCTGGGATTTATGGAGGGTGTGTACGGCATATTTATCTGAATTAAAAACGGATGTATTACAACGCAACGGAAAAGTGGTGATACGACCTGATAGTGGCGACCCGGTAAAAATTATTTGTGGCGATCCCGAAGGAAAAACAATAGCCGAGCAAAAAGGAGTGGTGGAATTATTATGGGACATTTTTGGTGGAAGCATTACCGCTACAGGATATAAATTACTCGACCCGCATATAGGCGCTATATATGGCGATAGTATAAATCTTGAAAGGGCAGATGCTATTTGTAAAGGATTAAAGCAAAAAGGATTTGCCAGCCAGGTAGTTTTTGGTGTAGGCAGTTTTACATATCAATACAATACGCGTGATACATTTGGTTTAGCAATGAAAGCTACTTATGTAGAAGTGGATGGAGAGGGCAGGAATATTTTTAAAGACCCGGTAACAGATGATGGTACAAAAAAATCAGCTACAGGTTTATTGCAGGTAAAAAATATAAACGGCGCATATACCTTGTTTGATAAAGTAAGCTGGAAGGAGGAAAAGGAAAGTGAATTACAAACCGTGTACAAGAACGGAAAACTTACAAAAGAATATACGTTAGCGGAAATACGGAAAAGGTTAAACGAAGCATTAGAAACGTATGAAAACGGAAAACTACATAACGCAACAACAAAGGTTGCCTGAGAAAGGTATTATTGCATAGAATCATCGAAAAATTTATGAGCCTGGTGCTGCGTCACCAGCCCGAAAAAATAGGGTTATCATTAGACGAAAACGGATGGGTAATAACAAGCAAACTCATCAGCAAACCAAATGCACCCCAGCACGACTAATTTCACGTTCCATTAAAATCTGGCATTCTTTTGGATTTTATCCATACATTAAATTAGTCATCAACATGAAAAAAACATTGCTTTTTGCTGCTATGGCAGCAGTATTTGCTTCCTGTGGTAATAATGCAACTGAAACGGAAACCGAAACAGTAACCACAAAAGATACTTTTGTAACATTATCAGATTCAGGAAAAGTTTCTACAACTACTACAACCACCACCACTACATCAACCACCACTTATGCTGCAGAAGAAGGTGATGTAATGTGGAAAGACGGCAAACTAATGGTATATAAAAACGGAGGTTGGGCTGTAGCTGAAAAAAATGTTACACTTAACGATGGTACTGTAATTTCTGTAAAAGGAAATATTACAAATAAGAATGGTAAAATGATCAGTATAAAAGAAGGTGAATCAATAAAAAAAACAGGGCAGTTTTTTGATAAAGCCGGTAACGCTATTTCCAACGCATGGGATGTTACTAAAGAAGGTGTAAAAGATGCAGCCAATGCGGTGAAAGAAGGTGCTAAGGATGCTGGAAATGCGGTGAAAGAAGGTGCTGAAGATGCAGGTAAAGCAATTAAAAATGGCGCTAAAAAAGTAGGGGAGAAGGCAAAAGAGGCAGGAGATAAGGCAAAGAAAGCTGTTGAGTAAATTTTGTTGAACCGCATTTTAAAAGCTAATTAAAACTCATTTTTATAGTAGGGAGGCAGGATGGATCAAATTGATTTTATGATCTCTACTGCCTCTTTTTCACTTGCCTGCATATTCAATTCTTATAACTGCGTTTTCTTCAAGGTTTGTTTTTGCAAACAATTCGTATTGATCGCTGCCTGAAATAATACGCATAAATGCGGTGTTCGGTGGAATATCACCCAGGTTTTCAGCCACAAGAATAAATTCGTGTAATCTGTTATTAGCGGAAGCAGTTACTGTATAGGTTATTGCATCTGTACTGATTAGTTTTCGATTAACTATTTTACTGCCATTGTAATAAACTGATACTGTATCCTTATCTATTTCTCCATTATCATACAACATAATTTTTATTTCAGGTGAAAACACTTTATATGTTGCGATAATTGTATTAACTCTGCCAGGCTGGTTTTTAATACTATCAGTAATAATTTTTTTTACAGGAGGCAAATTATCTTTTTGTGTAGAAATGTCAGCAATTTTTTTTGTTTCCGGTTTGCCAAATACAGCTATAATTTTTTGCCGGGTCGCAACATCAAACCCAGACAACAGTTTATAGTATTTTGTTTCACCATCGCATGTTAGTCCGCAATTAATATTAGTTAAGGTAAGGAGTATGGTATCTCCGGAAATTAAGATTAGGGATGTTGTGTTGCAGGCTCTGCAATCCCACCATTGACCATAAGGCGGTTCCTTTGTATATAATATTGATCCATACGTAAAATTTAAATGCCTGTTTTCATATAATCCTGAAAAAGCAATATCCTGGCGTGTTCCCTTTCCATCATTTACTTCACTTATCAGCTTCCCTATAAACCTGTTGTTAACCACTTTTTCTACATCAAGTGTTCTTATATAATCTGTAGAGTACAAGCTTCCGGGCACTATACCTGTTCCTTTCCATATGCCTGACATCCAATTTATATCTTGTGAATAGGCATTACAGGACATCAATATAAGCAATAAAAAAAACATTCGTTTTAAGCAAAACAACAGCATACAATCAGCGTCCTGTATTTCAGGTAAATCAAAAAAGGCCTTTTTAAAATATTAATGATGTACAAATAAGCCTCACCAAAACGAGGATAAAGGTTTTATTGTACAGCTATATGGCATTTATAATAGTGATAAAACTCACAAATACCGGTGTAAAAATATCCATACTTTTGCGCACTTCAAAAAAATGATATGAGTATAAGCAAAACTTTAGTTGAGCGCTGCAAGGGAATATGTGAATTGTGTAATAATGCCTCTGCAACTACGGAATATACAGTGAGCCCAAAGAATAATGGTGCTATAGAAAACCAGGTAGCACTTTGCAATACCTGTTTAAAAGCAATTGATTTAAAAGATAATGGAACATACTGGAGTTTTCTTGAAGGTAGTATATGGAATCCTGAGCCATCAATACAGGCACTGAGTTACCGGATACTACAATCTTGCAAAGAAGAAGATTGGGCTAATGATATTATTAATTCTGTTGAACTGGATGAAAATACTGTTCAGTGGGCAATGAGTGCATTTGAAGTTGCAGATACGCATAAGGATTCTTTTGGCAATATATTGGAGAATGGGGATAATGTTATTCTTATTCAATCACTCGATGTAAAAGGCACAAGTTTTTCTGCTCCTAAAGGCACTGTTGTTAAAAAAATAAGACTCGTGCAGGATAACACCGGGCAGATAGAAGGAAAAATAAACGATCAAACAATAGTAATACTTACCAAATATGTAAAGAAAGGGTAATTACTTTATTGTTTTTCGGCAAATGCTATTGTATGGCGTATACCTTCTTCAAAAGATGTGGGTGTAAAACGAAATGCTTTATTAAATTTTTCGCTGTTAAAGAAATAATCCTGGTTATTTTGATATTGAATTTCTACCAGTTCTTTTATTTGTCTTGAAAAAAGCCCGATCACAGACATCAGGAAAGGGCTCAATACAAAATATGAAGGTTTTCGATTTAGTATTTGAGCAGTTAATTCAATTATCTGTTTACCTGTTAGCCGTTCTGTAGAAGTAGGTAAATGCCATACCTGGTTATATGCGCTTTCTGTATTGCCTAATATTGCTGTGGCTTTTGCGGCATCAGGTGTATAAGTTACATTGTGAATTTTGTGAACAGACGATTGCCAGTTGGCCGTTTTTCTTTTTATGTAATTATTGATAACGAGTATATTTAAAATACCATTCTTAGCACCGGGTCCATAAAAATCCGCGCTGCGGGCGATAATAGCCTTCAATCCTCTTTTAGCTACTGCCTCGTTAATCATGTGTACCAATTCAGCTCTTACCTTTCCTTTTTTTGATGGAGGATTAATAGGACTCACTTCTGTCATATTTGGTATGGCTGTTTTGTCGTACATATATACATTATCAAAAAATACAAGTTTACAATTGTTGGATATTGAAGCGTTAATAACATTTTGCATAATAACGGGCCATTGCTTTTGCCATATTCTTACATCATAGGTTAAGCCTACGGCAAGATAAGCTACTTCAGCCCCCTTTACCGCCGCATTTACTTCATCAGCGTTAAGCAGGTTTGCTGTGTATAGTTCATCGTCTCCATTTACCTGTTGCGGATTACGCGCAACTAACCTGATTTTATTAGTGTATTGCTTTAGCTCTTTGGCTAAAAGTTTTCCTATATCGCCACCGGCTCCTAAAATAGTTTGCATATATTTTATTTTGTTTTTACAAATCTATGATGGATGTGTGCTGTAAATAATGATTTGGGTTAATATTTTTGATTGTCAATTAGGCGTGCTCTTTTAATAAGCGGATGCTGCATCATTGATAAATATAAATAATGTAATAATTACTTTAAATTTTATGCTTATTGCAGTATTGCAGATGTTCCATATGCTTTCCGGCAAATATCTTTTCTCCCACCACTTCAAACCCCGATTTTAAATATAACTTTTTAGCCTGCGGATTATCTTTATCTACCAGTAACCCTAATGGTTGTTCTCCATTCTTTACATATTCTTCAATCAAAAAGTTGATCATTTTTAAGCCGATACCTTTCCCCTGCCGGTCTGGGTTCACTGCTATACAGTCAATGTAGAATTCCCCGGGTTGGGTTTCATCTCCGGGGTTAAAATCTTTACCGAACATCAACCTTATTTCTTCGGCAACAGGTTTTATGAGTTCATGTAGTTGCGCTCCATCATATACCAGCGCAGCGGCAATAATTTCTCCTTCGCCCTCTGCTACCCAACAATTTTCATATGAATATTGATTGGCTTTTCTGCCTATCATTTTTACAAAAAAGTCATTTGCCTTTTCCTTTGAATGCTCCCCGATAAAATTATACGCTATCTCTTCCATAGCCAGCAAAATAAAAGGAGCTATATATACTGCATCATCTTTAGTCGCTTTTCTGATATGCATAATTGTATGTTTAAAGAAAAAACAAAGTAAAGAAAGATATTCCCAATTGAAGGTCGGGTAAAATCACAGAATTATTATACAGCCTTCAATCCCCTCAACTCCTTTCTCGAAGCACTTACCCATTTCGAATTCATACGGCGTACGTGTTTGGGATGCAGATCCTTTTCCTCCAGCACGGTATTAAATTCGCTTTTTGCCTCCGCATTTCTTTCGGTTTCTTTCAGCAATAATCCATAATAATATCTTCCTTCCATAGAATGGTGTACGCGGATGATTTGTTTATACGCAGCCTCTGCACGGGCTGTATTGCCGGAATAATGAAGCGCTTTTGCATACAGCAATTCATCTTCAGGACGCTCAAATTTGTTTTTCTTTTCTGCTAAAGCTTTATCTAACCAGGAGAGGCTTTCTGCATATTTTCCTGCGCCAAATGAATAACGTCCCATGTTCAGCATCATGTCGACATTTTTTGCATAAATACCTTTAAGACAGGAGCCGGTTAGTTTTATTGCTTTTTCAAAATTTTGCTGGCGTGCATATTCTTCTGCCAGGTGTAGCCTGTTAGCATCGGTATCTGCTATTTTTAAATTTCTTTCCAGCTCTTTGATTCTTCCACTGGGAAACAAAGTTTTTACACTACTGCTATTTATGCCTGAATGCCTTATATCGGGCAATACTTCCCGGATGAGATAAATAATACATCCAATGCCAGGAAGAAAGATGAGGATATATATCCAATCGCGGCGGTTGGTTTTTAGTGCATGAAGTATGCAAATGATTTGAAGTACAGGAATGATATAATAGAAATACCCAAAAGAATAGAATGGAAACATAGTATTGGCGTTGGTTGGCGACAGCTAAGATAATTGTTTCAAATAATAATTTAAAAATTTAGATAGCGAAATGCTTACCTGCTAATCGAAAATTGATGCAGATTACTAATTGTATAATCAAGGCTATGATTTACAGGAATATTGCCTGTATTTTTTTGCCAGCAAATGGTTGCAGATTTCAAAAGAATGTGCAGGAAAACTATTCTATTTATCCGGTTGCCTGCGCATCCATTCATCTACAGATAATGGCCCGCTACCACTGATAAGAAAATAAATCAGCAGTAAAAGCGCTATCACAGAAATCCATAATGCGGAATAAGGCGCCAGTATACCTGCACTTGAATTGATAAGAAACACAGCGCCAAGCAATATAGGAATCTGCACAAGGCAGGCGAGGCGCGTGAGCAATCCGGCAGCAATCATTGCGCCACCCACAAGGTGACTAAGCACAATATAGTGTGCCAGCAAACCAAGCGATAAAGAACCCAGAAAATCGCTTTTGGCCATTATTCCCGTAAGTACCTCCATGTTGTTGATGAAATCAACTCCTTTTAAAAAAAGGAAGAAACCTAATATAGCTCTTACCAGGTCGAGCCATTTTGGGTGATGGGCTTCGCCCCATCTTTCAATATTTTGAATGAGACTCATATAGCAAGTATTTAAGGAAGTGGAAGATGTTATGAAATATAACTAATCTTCTTTAGAAATACAAGTAAAGCGGGGAGATTAACAAACTAAAAAAGGCTAAGTTTAAGAAGTGCTCATTGAATTTTTTACTACACGGTTTACGCGGCTGCTTTTTCACTAAAGAAATAACATGCCGGTTTGCATTAGTTGTTTTATTTTGGATAACTAAACTGCGTTACTCATGAAATTGTCAAAACCTGTATTTTTCTTTTTATGCCTGTGCTATACTTTGCCTGGCTTTACACAACAAACATTCTTTGAATTTGGAGTAAGTAAAAACTTTAATCAACTGATTGAAGGAAAAAATAAAGCAACGCCATTACGCTGGGTAGATGTAAATACTTCTGACACAACCTGGTTTACAAAAGGAAGTATATTGGTAGGAAAAGGCTTGCCAATTGGCGTGGTACGTTCTGAAAAGATGTACCAGAATTTTATTATGCATGTAGAGTGGCGGCATATGGAGAAAGGCGGCAACTCAGGCATATTTGTTTGGTGCGATGCAAAACCGGAAGAAGATAGCAGGCTGCCCAGCGGCGTGGAAGTGCAGATGCTGGAACTGGATTGGGTGAACCAACACAAGCAGAATGGTGAAACACCGCCAATTGCTTATGTGCATGGCGAGTTGTTTGGCGCCGGACAAACTCGTACTATACCTGATAATCCGAGAGGTGAAAGAAGTAAATCAATTGAGAACAGGTGTTTGGGCGCGGGAGAATGGAACGTATATACGATAGTATGTGTAGATGGCACTATCAAATTATCTGTGAATGGAAAATTTGTAAATGGTATTCGCCAGTCTTCACAGCGCAAAGGATATTTATGCCTGGAAGCAGAAGGCGCAAGAATAGAATTCAGGAATTTGCAGATTATAGAACTGGAGGAAGGATTTATACTTCCGGAGCATGTGGTGGAGGGATTGTAAAGAAATTCCGGAACTTAGGGTTTGAGCCTTTCATTATAATCAATTAAAGTTTTCTAATTATCAAAGCGTTCTTTCTTTAAATCATTCTCTTATAATCTCATCTATTTTTTTCTTAATTCTACAAAATTCTTTTGTACCATTTCTACAAAACCTGGAAGTGTTGAAAGATCGGCATCCCATAATGTTTTATCGCTCAATACAGCTTTTACAATATTAGCATCACCGTGTTTTTGCCATAACTCATATAAATAACCTGCTTTATCGTCATTTATCGGGTAGGCATTGCCGTTAAGTTCACCTTCGTATATATTACCGTTCTTTTTTACGGCTTTCATAAACAGAATATACGCTGCAAAACCTTTGGCCATATTTTGTGGAACGGTATTGTAAATAGCAAAGTAACGCAGCAACACGGGAATTACGCGCATCTTCATCTTGGATGTATATTGCATGGTAATGCTGATCCATTGGTGATTAAGAAATGGATTAGCAAACCTGTCGAGCACCTGGTTGCCGAAACTTTCGGCTTCATCATCTGCTACATTTGCCGGTATAGCCGGCGCAATTTCTTTCAGCATAATATCACGCACAAACCCACTGAAAGCTTTGTCTGTCATGCTTTCTCTCACAAAAGTAAAACCTGCTAAATATGCCAGTCCGCAACTTAGGGTATGCGTACCGTTTAGCAGGCGAAGTTTAAGCTCCCTGTATTTTTCTATATCAGGAGTAATAACAACGCCATCATCTACTTCATCAAACGATAGCATTTTTCTAATCCTGTCATCGCCTTCAATTGCCCATAAACGATAGGGCTCGCAAACAATCAGCAGATCATCCGTATAGCCCATTGTTTTTTCGAACTTTTCTTTAACATCACTTGCGGGTTTGCCCGGCACAATACGATCAACAAGAGAATTACAGAATGTATTGGCAGATTGCAACCATTTTACAAAACCTTTTTCCAACTTGTTATAAGCAGCCAATTGTAATACAATTGATTTCAGCTTGTCGCCATTACCCACAATCAGTTCTGTTGGTATAATCACGCAACCGCCTTCTGCCTCACCTCCGCATACTTCATATCTTTTATGCAAAAATGCCAGCAGCTTTGCAGGAAAGGATGCCGGCGGTGTTTGATGTATATCTTCCTCAACCAGTGTTATACCCACTTCCGTTGTGTTTGAAATGATGATATTCATTTCCGCATTATGTGCGCAATCGAGGATCGCTTTCCACTCAGATTTGGCAGACAATACCCTGCTGATAGCCGAATTGATAATGGTTTCTTCGGTTTGCTTTCCTTTTTCCAAACCCTGCACGCATATCGTATATAATCCATCCTGCTCATCAAACGCATCAGCGCCACCGCTGTCGGTAGACTTTATCACAACTACTCTTCCGTTAAATACATTCTGTTTATTGGCTTTATCAATAAAGTAATCAGGCAATCCGCGGAGTAATACACCAGTGCCAAACTGCAAAACCTTTTCCGGCAAATCAAATATATTATTGCCTGGTTTTTGTATAGCCGCATTACTAATTTGAGCAAGTGTTGATTTGTTTAATTGCATTATTTGGAGAATTTATTTTATGAAAGTGATGGTATAGGTTGCAAGTTTCAGGTTGCAGGCACAACCGCTAACCTGTAACCAGTAACCAGTAACCTGTAACCAGTAACCTGTAACCAGTAACCTGTAACAACCACTTACCTCTTCTTATCTCACCTGCCCATTCCCTCTCAGTATCCATTTCTCTGTAACTAATTTTTCCAGTGCGAAGGGGCCTCTTGCATGCAGTTTTTGTGTTGATATACCTATTTCTGCGCCGAGGCCAAATTCCTCACCATCGGTAAAACGGGTGGAAGCATTATGATATACCGCTGCTGCATCTACTTCCTTCAAAAACAACTCCGCGCTCTTTTTATCTTCCGTAACAATAGCTTCAGAATGTTTGGTGGAATGCTCACGGATATGTGTAAGCGCTTCATCAATACCCTTTACCACTTTTACCGCGCATTTCAAATCTAAAAACTCCCTGCCAAAATCTTCAGCACTTGCCTTTTTCAGTTTAGGATAGCCTTTCAACAATTTAAAGGAAGGCTCATCAGCAAATATTTCTACATCATACTTGCTTAACGCCTGCTGTCATTCGGGTAAAAATTCAGGAGCGATGGCTTTGTCAACAATTACCGTATCCATTGCATTGCAAACTGAAGGTCTTGATACCTTAGCATTCGTTACAATCTTTACCGCTTTGCCAATATCGGCTTTTTGCTCTACGTATACATGGCAAACACCTGCACCTGTTTCAATAACAGGCACCTGGCTGTTTTTGCGCACAAAATTTATCAGGCTTTCAGAACCTCTTGGAATCAATACATCAACATATTTACCTGCATTAAATAATTCGCTCACCGACTCCCTTGCAGCGGGCAACAATGTAACAACTTCCGCAGGCAGCTTATTTTTTTTAAGTACGCTATGTATTAATTGTATAGCGGCAAGATTGGTTTGCTCCGCTTCTATACTGCCTTTCAATACACAGGCATTGCCGCTGCGAAGGCAAAGTGCGGCAATATCAAAAGTTACATTGGGTCTTGATTCGAATATAGCGCCAACAACACCTAAAGGCACTGTTCTTTTTTCAAGCAGCAAACCATTGGGTAATTTTTTTCTTTCAATAATTTTTTCAGACGGGTTAGGCAGCCTGCTTACTTTACGTATACCGTTGGCAATATTTTTTATTCTTTTTTCATCAAGCCTCAGCCTGTCTGTTTTAGGGTCGCCGGGCTTTTGTTTTGCTACATCTTTTTCATTCGCTTTTAAGATGGTTTTTTGCTGCGCTTCCAATTCGTCTGCAAGCATCAGCAATATTTTTTTTAACTGCCTGTCTTCCACTGCACGCAAGGCAGGAGTAGCATTATATGTTTTCTTTATCAGGTTTAATACTTCACTCATGTCATCATTTTTAAAAAGTCACAATATCATCCGCATGAGCAGCAATAATGTTTTTCTGTGCTATTTGTTTCACAATTTCCGTACTGCTCATTCTAACTTTGGCAACGCCAATAATGGCATCATCTTCATCAATCAACTGAATTACTTCGCCGGCAACGAAATTACCGTTTACTTTTTTTATACCAACCGTCAGCAGGCTTTTCCTGCTCAATAATGCTTTTGAAGCGCCTTTATCAACATAAATACTACCAATAGTAATGGAGCCGCTTGCCAGCCATTTTTGCCTTGCTTTAAGGTTTGATGATCGCGGCAAAAATGTTGTGCCTGTTTTTTGGTCAACAGCATTGGTAAGTGGGGATGCTCCTGACAAACCGCAGATAATTACTTTTATACCAAGCGATACTGCCAGTTCTGTTGAGGTAAGTTTTGATAACATGCCGCCCAGGCCCAGCGTGGTTTTTTCTTTACTTACATAATTAAAAACCGATTTATCAAATTTTTCAACCAGCGGAATTACTTTTTTATCATAATCAAGCAGCCCGCCAACAGAAGTGCATATAATAAGGGTATCTGCATCAAAACTGATGGCAATTAAAGTAGCGAGTTCATCATTGTCAGAAAACTTCAATTCAATATTACTCACCAGGTCATTTTCATTTACAACCGGCAGAATATTATTTTGCCAGAATTCATGAAAGGTTTCTTTTAACTGCAAAAATTGTTTGCGGTTAGAAAAATGATGACGTTCACACAAAGCCTGCGCCACCGGAATATTGTATTTTGAAAAATGCTTGTGGTATAATTGAATGAGCATGGGGTTGCCTACAGCAGCAGCGGCTTTCCGTTCGGTAATATGCCCCTTATACCCGGGAAAGAATGATTTGCCCGCACCCACAGCGCCGCTTGAAACCAATACCACGTTATAGGAATTGTTCAATGCAGCTATCTGCGCCGCAATCTTTTTTATTATTGCCTGGTCTATTTTTCCTTCTTTGTTGGTTATTACTGCTGTTCCAAGCTTAACAACCAAAACCCTTTTTTGCATGCCTCGTTAAAATTGAGCGCAAAAATACGGAGGAGAAACAAGATTTGATTAAAGGAGATCCCCGTTTATACTGATTACTTTGAATTTCATCAATTAAACAAGGGATCTTGTTTCCAGGCATAGTTAGTATTAACTTACGGTAAGCGTATTGTCGTTTATAGATACTGTGTATTTGGTAAGTGCTACAGTAGCAGGCCCCTGTGTAACTGCTCCTGAAATACTATACTCGCTTCCATGGCAAGGGCATTTAAAATCATTATCAGATGCATCATATGCAACGGTGCATTGCTGATGCGTACATACCAAACTCAAAGCCGAAAATGATGATGCCGTATTGCCGGTAGCCGTTCTTACCACTATAACGTTTCCATTAATTTTTGAACTGCCCACTGAGGTAAGTTCTGTGGAAAGATTAGCTGTGAGTTTAGTATTGCCACCGGTTCCTGGGTTTGTGGTTGAAGTATCGCCAGATTTGGAACAGGATGCCAAAAAGCCTATTGAGCAAGCCGCTGCTGTTACCTGGCCCATTTCAGTTAAAAATTTCCTGCGTTCCATATTGTAGTTTTTATTGATGATTAAGCATTATTTCTTTTTACCGAGTTTGAATGAGCGGGAAATGTTGAAACCGAAATAAATATCTCCCTTGCTCCAACTGCCGGTGGTGCGGCCCATATAAAGCGGCTCAACCATGCCTTGTGAGTTTGTTACATGCACCTGGAAAACGTGTCCGCCGGTTTCTATATCAAAACCTGCACTTAATGAGTTATATACTTTAAAAGATTTGATTTGCTCAGCGGGCAGGTAACTGTATTCTATATTGATGCTTGCCCTTTTGGTGATTTTCATTCTCGCGCCCATACCCAATACAAACAAATCATTTTTATCCGCAACCGTAGGCACCAGATTGTAATGCAACCATGTTGGTGAAAGTTGTATAGATAAGTTCCTGTTTATTTTTCTTGCCAATAAAAGTTGTGCGGTATACTGTGTTCTGTACTTTGTATTCATATAGGGCTTATCAGCATACTTTAATGTTGTATGTGCAATACCCAATAATGCGGTAGCAGAGATGGGTGTTTTATTGGAGCCATCTGCTTGCCTTAGCAATTTTGCTTTAATATATCCGTCAAAAGTTTTTTCGAATGTGCTTCTGCCGATGCCAATAGCAACTGTGTTGGTAAGCCCGTAATCAAAACCCATACGCATAGTGGCATTGTCTAATCCAAAAAATTGATACTCACCATCATTTATTTTTCCGAAACGGTGCATAATCATAAAAATCAATTCCTTTTTTGCCGGAGCTTCAATGGAATGAAGATTAATGATATGTATTCCTTTAAAAGTTCCGGTTACATACATGTTTTTTTGACCGGTCATTAAAGAATCTTCCATCATCTTCATCAACGTGGAGTCTTGCGAAAAAATGGTATTACAGGAAAATAAAAACAAGAGTAGTGTAGTTGGTATCCGGTATTTCATATAATTTATTTTTTAGGATTGCATTCAACTTTAATTTCTACATCAATCAGCTTTGCTATTTTATCGCTTACCAAAGAAGGTATACTGATATTGAAATCCTGCGGTACAAGTTGAAATTTAGCTACGCCTGTTAAAACTCCATTGCGCATTTCAATTGTTGCAGGTATAGAGATTTTCTTATCTACACCATGTAAAGTAATAGTGCCATCTATCTGTATGTTGTATACTTGTTGTTTTTGCAGGTCTATAACGCCGGTAAAACTCCCTTTAAAAACAGCCTTGGGGTATTTGTCGCTTTCCACATAATTTTCATTAAAATGTTCCTGCATCAACTCTTTCCTGAAAGTGAAACTTTTGAGCAGCATGGAGAAGGCAAGTAGTTTTTTATCAGTGTCAATCATTGCTACAACCTGGTTGTTCTCTGCTTTAATATCTTCCAACGGAGTTTTTGAATAAAAGCCTGCAAAACCGGTTTTGGTGATGTATAACTGGGCATTTGCATTTGAATAACCTATACTAAGTAATACCAGTAATAATAGCTTTGTTTTCATTGTTAATTTTTTGTTTCACGCAAAGGCGCAGCATACGCAAATGGTAATATTTATAATTTATGCTTACTTAATTATTGAGCGCTCCGTTTTGCACCCAGGATTTTATTTTGTTGATATCACAATCAGAAAGTTTTGCTGCATCCTGGGGCATTGGCGGATATCCATTGGCGTGAGATACGACGCCTACCAGGTTTCCATTATCTGCCTGCACCTTCATCTTCGTGTATCCATCCAGGTCTATACCATTTGTAACAATACCATTGCCATGACAGCCATAGCAATTTGTTTGAATGATTGGCAATATATCCGTGCTGTATTTCATGTTATCGGTATTGCATTGGCTGGTTGTAAACTCATCTTCTGAATCTTTGGAACATGCGCTTATCCAAACAATAGCTGTAGCGATAATGCCTGCATACAATAACTTTTTTGCCATACTATATTTTATTTTGCAATTACACAATCCGTAAGATTAACATCTATATTAAATCCTGTACACCTGCCCTTTACTGTTATCTCCTGTCCTTTCGTAATATTTTTCTCAACCACTTCTTTACCTGGAGAAAACCTGCAACTTATTCCACCACCTGTTGGTTGTAATCCCAGTGTAAGAATGATTTCTTCCCCTGAATTGGCAAGGTCATCTACCATCCCTTTAACTTCGATAACTTTATTTAAATAAATTTTATTTGCTTCGGCTTCATTGTTATTAAATGCCTCATACAATTGTAATGCTCTTACGCTGGCATCAGTTGATTTTGACGCAACTCCTTCCCGTGGTTTATTATACCAGTACCAGGCAAAACCAAGACATATGATGACCCCTGCCAAAAAAATGATTAGTTTTTTTTGCATCAGTTTTTAAATAAATGTTGATTAGAATTTTTTGCCTATGCCAATGTATATGCCGCCACTTGTTAGTGAAAGGTTGCCTGTACCAACTTTGGAAACAGGAATTCTGAAATACGGCTCTATTCTAAAATTGAATGTTTTCAAAAAGGTTCGTTCATATCCGGCGTTCAGATTAATAACAGTCATCCAGTTTTTTTCAGGTGTTTTATAGTCATATCCTTTTGTCATTGGCTGACCGCCTGCGCTATGACGATAGGTAAAATCATAATGCTCCTTGTTCATCAGGTAAGACGACATACCGGTTGCCACAAACCAATTGCTTTTCTTTCCTGTTGATATATTATACCTAACATTTAATGGTATGGTAATCATATGACAATTACCATCAATATTCATTAGCTCTACACTTCTTAAATAAGGATTCAATTTGCTCTTGTCAAAATTCTCACCTTTTGTGTAATAAATCTTTTTCTCCCACATTGCCCCGGTTTCAATATGCCAGCGGTTATTTATGCGATAACCTAATAATAAACCTACACTACTACCGGTGCCGGCTATGCGCTGAAGCTTAACTGAGCTTAAATCAGGCGCAACCACTGCGGCTATATAAAAATAATGTTGCTGCTTTTCGTCAACCTTATTTTTCTTTTGTTGTAATAAACTATCGTTATTGGTCGCTTTTAAATCTACAATACCTGGTGCTATTGTGGAAATATTTTTCTCAAAAGATATTACCGGAAGCATCTTGCCATCATAATCAATAAATACATATTGAAAACTTCCGGTAATAATATTGTTGGCGTATCTCCCAGGTATGCTTACGCCAGCATTATTTGGTTTATTATTTTCTATATGCTGCTTAGATATCTTATCATTTAAGTTTCCATCATTGTCTACGATACTTGTGCTGCGTTGGTTGTTTTTATCAGTATTTTTTTTATTTTTTTCAAACCGGTTATTGTATGTATTTACAGAAACATTTTTTTTGTCATTATTTGCTGCAATGTTTTTACCGCTAATACTTTTTTCCTTATTATTTAATACAGCCTTATTTGCTAACCTGTCATCATACTCCTTACTTCCCTTATGTTCGATAAAGTTTTCCCCGGGGTTGTTTTGTACTGTATTTTTTTTGTTGGAAATAGCATTTCTTTCGCTCAAACTATTATCTTTTTCAATGGCAGTATTGTTATTGCCGGGAGGTTCTTTTAAAGAAGGGATACTTATATTTTCTGTTTTACTGGTAGTGGCATTGCCGGATAATTGGTCAGTATTTGCAGTTGCTTTACCGGCATTTTCAGCAGGTTTTGAATCAGCAGCTTTATCATTCGCTTCTCCTGCAGTTTTAGTGAGTGTTGTTTTTACCGCTATATACGCTGTATTGTTTGAGCTCAATTTTTTCCAACCATAATATGCCGGTAACAAGGCCGGTAAAAGCAAAAACCACCAGAAGAAAAACCTGCGTTTCTTCTTTTCCTTATCGGCCTCTTCCACATTAAAATCATCAGAGCTGTGCAATGCTTTATTCACAGCATCCCAATTGGAAGCCTTGCCGGTATCCATCTCTACATTCTCCGCGGCTTTGCGGAAAAGTTCATCCATATCGTCATTCTTCATGTCAAACATAGCACGTTGTCCTTATTATCTTTTACCAGGTATTTTTGCAGTATAGCCCTTGCTCTCGCAAGGTTTGATTTTGATGTTCCTACAGAAATACCCAAAGTTTTTGCAATTTCCTGGTGCGTATACCCATCAATCACATACATATTAAACACCGCTCTGTAAGAAGGGCTCAGCTTTTTAATCAGTTCAATCAACTCCTTATACAGTACCTTTTCATCTGAACTAACTACTACTTTTTCTGTGTGATTTTCGTTCAGCTCTGCAAGAGGCTGATATCGTTTTTGCGCCTGGCTTACCCGCAAATAATCTATCGCAGTATTTACTATAATTCTACGCATCCAGGCCATCAGGAGCATTTCAGGATTTACGGCATTTTTATAATCAAATTTTACAAACGACTTAAAGATTTTTATAAAGGCGTCGTTGCTCACTTCGTTTGCCGATTCATAGCTGCTCACGTACCTGTACACTGTTTTCAATACAAACCCGAGGTATTTTTCATAAAATACCTTTTGGCACTTTTCGTTATTGCCAACACAACCCTCTATAAGATTTGTTAGTTCCAAATTTGCCTGAAAACTTTACGTATAATATTACGGCACAATAGTATAAATGGTTGCGCAGGGTGCGGAATTTTTGGTGAAACTATTCAGGGCTTGAAAAGAGAGACGAAATGTGAGAATAGTTCGTTTAGCGTTTATCATTCGTCGTTTCCCGTTTCTGCATAACCCTAATTGGCATTCAGAAGATTAATCACTGCTTCATCGCCCATTACCGCATTAGAAGGGCGTGGGCTTTTGGCATTAAATACTTCCAAATCCTTCTGCTCCAGCACCTTTACGTGGGTTTCATCAATATTCCCCGCAGTGTTCTGAACGGCTTTTAAATTAAGCCCAAGTGTTTTAGCCATAAAAGCATACATCGCCTTTCGTTTTGAAGGTCCATAATCGTGCTTTTCATCTGCAAGGTGCACCAGCGACACATTATCTTTACTATTATACAATTGATATATTTTTTGCATAAAAGGATATTCCACTTCAGGATTTTGCTTAGTCCAGTCGTCGCCGTCAGATATAAGCAGCATTGGCCGTGGCGCGGTAAGCGCCGCTATTTCTACATTATTAGTTTGAAAATCTCCTTTTTTATGAATGGGCATACCGCTTTCGCAGGTACAACCGCCGAAAAAATAAGATGATACCATCACGACAGGCACGGCAACTTTAACCCTTGGGTCAAGCGCCGCTAAAATAAAGGTTTGAGTTCCCCCACCTGATTCTCCGGTTACCCCTACCCGTGAGGAATCAACTTCAGGCAGCGACAATAAAAAATCAAGCGACCGGATGCTGTTGATGGTTTGCAATTTTACGCCCTTTGCCATTTTATGTTCGCATTGTTTAGAGTCGCCCTGCCCAATCATATCCCACACAAATACAATAGCGCCCATGCGGGCAAGCGTACCACAACGTTTTTGGGTTTGTTCACGAAATCTGCCCTGGGGATTATCGCCATGACCATGAGGACATAAGATACCTGCATATTTTTTTTGCTTTTTTAATGGGCGATACAGATTGCCGGTTACATACAAACCAGGTAAACTTTCAAACACCACATTTTCTATAGAATAGCCATCCATTATTCTTTTGCCATTAATAATTGGTTTTGAGGTTGGCTTAGCCGGCATTTTTTGAAGCTCCATTCCTTCTCTCATATTATTGCGTATCTGCGCAGCTCTTTGCTGCCATGCAGTTAAGGATGCAGGAATATGATTATCCAAAAAAGCTTTACCCTGTTCTTGGGTAAAATATGCACCCTGGCATAATTCCACCTGTGCATTAGCATGATGAGATATTACTATATAAAAGAAAAGAACGAAACTAATTTTTTTCATGCTGTTGATTTTACAATAACTCCTGTTGAGATTAAGGCTACAATTTAAATTATTCTTTTGAGATTATCTCCTTTGCAGGGTTGTAGTACTTCTCAAAACTTTCCAACAAACATTTAGTATTCTTCACATTTTTCTGTAATAAAAAATTAATGCATGAATGATTCCGGCATTATCTTTAATACATAACTGAAAATGATACGCTATGCCCGGAACATTTACAAAAATCAAAACCGCATTTAATCTTTTACGAAGAATTGATTTTAACCAACTGGCTAAGCTTTCGCAAAAAGTAGATCTGCAAAAAGTAGTGGAAGGTTTTTCGAAACTGGATGGTAAGCAATTAAGTATGCTGATAAAGATGATGGAAGGTGGTGATAGAAAGAAAAAAGAACTGCCGGAAATAAATGGTGATTTTTATGAGTTGCATCTTCGGCTCGGTGATGAAGACAAGGCCCTGCAATTACATGTGCGTGAGTTTATGGAGAAAGAGATTAAACCTATCGTAAATAATTATTGGCTTCATGATGAATTTCCTTTTGAAGTGATACCCAAATTTGCTGAGCTTGGTTTATGCGGTGTTACCTATAAAGGTTATGGATGCCCTGGCAAATCATTTTTGATGGAAGGCATTATCGCGATGGAAATGGGACGGATAGATGCTTCTATCGCTACCTTTTTTGGTGTGCAAAGCGGATTGGCAATGGGCTCCATTTATATGTGTGGCTCCGAAGAGCAGAAGCAGGAATGGCTGCCTGCTATGCATGAACTGAAAAAGGTTGGTGCTTTTGGATTAACTGAGCCTGAAGTAGGCTCAGGCGCAGCGGGTGGACTAACTACTACGGCTAAACGAACTGATAAAGGTTGGATATTGAACGGGCAAAAAAAATGGATAGGCAATGCCACATTTGCCGATTTAATTATTATATGGGCAAGAGATGTGGATGATGGAGAAGTAAAGGGTTTTATAGTACGGAAAGATACACCCGGCATGACGGTAGAAAAGATAAAAGGTAAAATGGCTTTGCGTATTGTACAGAATGCATTAATAACGCTTATGGATTGTATTGTGCAAGAAAAAGACAGGCTGCCCGGTGCTAACTCTTTTAAGGATACCGCCAAAATATTGCAGATGACCCGCGCAGGCGTTGCATGGATGGCAGTAGGTTGTGCGCGGGGCGCTTATGAAAATGCTTTGGATTATACACGCACACGCAAACAATTTGGTAAACCTATTGCTTCATTTCAGCTTATTCAAAATCATTTGGTAGAAATGTTGTCGAATCTTACGGCTATGCAGTCAATGGTATATCGCCTGTCTGAATTACAGGATGAAGGATTGCTGAAAGATGAACATGCCTCATTAGCAAAAGTTTTTTGTTCATTGCGTACCCGCGACATTGTGAGCAGGGCGAGGGAAGTGATGGGTGGCAATGGTATATTACTCGATTATAATGTTGCACGTTTTGTAGCAGATGCGGAAGCGATATATTCTTATGAAGGAACAAAAGAAATTAATTCGCTGATTGTGGGTAGAGCTATTACAGGGTTTAGCGCTTTTGTATAAAATGATGCTGAAGAAATGTTTATTATATTTCTTTTAAAGCCAGACTACGATTATAGTTTTAATCTATACACTTATAGATTTAATCAATTTATTTTATATACCGAATGTCATAAGTTTGTCAGGAAAATGTGCAGGCAGCCTCATAAATTACATGCTCATTTTTGGTAATTTTTTAGGATGTATTAATAATACTTAACCAGATAAATTTTATACAATGGCAAATGATTCAAACGACATCAGCAAATGCCCATTTCACAATGGCAGTATGAAGAGTAATGTTGGGGGCGACGGAACCAAAAACAAGGATTGGTGGCCAAACCAATTAAGAGTGAATATCCTGCGTCAGCATTCTTCTTTATCAAACCCGATGGATAAAGATTTTAATTATGCGGAAGCATTTAAAAGTCTTGATCTTGAAGCGGTAAAAAAAGATTTGCGTGCGCTTATGACAGATTCCCAGCCCTGGTGGCCTGCTGATTTTGGACATTACGGACCTTTATTTATCCGTATGGCATGGCACAGTGCAGGCACTTACCGCGTGCATGACGGTCGTGGTGGTGCAGGACAGGGGCAACAGCGTTTCGCTCCCTTAAATAGTTGGCCGGATAATGTGAGTCTCGATAAAGCCCGCAGGTTGCTCTGGCCGATAAAGCAAAAATATGGACGCAAAATTTCTTGGGCCGATTTACTGATACTTACAGGAAATGTGGCATTAGACGCGATGGGATTTAAAACTTTTGGATTTGCCGGCGGCCGCGAAGATGTATGGGAAGCCAATGAAGATGTTTACTGGGGATCAGAAACCAAATGGCTTGGTGGTGATATACGTTATGCACATGACGGCGACCCCGGAGTAGCAGACAAAGGAAGTGTGTTGATTGCCGAGGATAAGGGCGAGGGACAGGTGCACTCCCGTGATCTTGAAAGACCTCTTGCGGCAGTACAGATGGGTTTGATATATGTAAATCCTGAGGGTCCTGATGGTAACCCGGATCCTGTTGCAGCAGCAAAGGATATCCGTGATACTTTTGGGCGGATGGCCATGAATGACGAAGAAACCGTTGCTTTAATTGCGGGAGGACATACGTTTGGTAAAACCCATGGCGCCGCACCTGCTGATCATGTAGGAAAAGAGCCGGAAGGGGCTGATATTGAAGAGCAGGGGCTTGGCTGGAAAAACAGTTACGGTTCCGGCAAAGGAGCTGATACCATTACCAGCGGTCTGGAAGTAATATGGACATCAACACCTACCAAATGGACCAACAATTTTTTGTGGAACTTATTTGGTTACGAATGGGAATTGGAAAAAAGCCCGGCAGGTGCACACCAGTGGGTTCCTAAATATAATATGGGGGCTAACACAGTGCCGGATGCGCATGACTCCGGTAAAAGGCACGCTCCTAAAATGCTGACAACGGATCTGGCATTGCGTTTTGATCCTGCATATGAAAAAATATCCAGGCGCTTCCTGGAAAATCCGGATCAGTTTGCAGATGCTTTTGCCCGCGCGTGGTTTAAGCTAACGCACCGCGATATGGGGCCACGCTCCCGCTATTTAGGTGCTGATGTGCCCGAAGAGATATTAATTTGGCAGGATCCTATTCCGGAAGTAGACCACCCATTGGTTGATGACAATGATATTGCAGCGTTAAAAGCAAATGTTTTGGCCTCAGGCTTAACAGTTGAACAACTTGTTTCTACAGCATGGGCATCTGCTTCAACCTTCCGTGGTTCTGATAAACGGGGGGGCGCTAATGGTGCCCGTATCCGCCTGGCCCCTCAAAAATACTGGCAGGTAAACAATACGCCGCTTGTATCAAAAACGGTAGAAACACTGGAAACTATTCAAAAAGAGTTTAATGATGTACAGTCGGGTGGTAAAAAAATCTCTCTTGCCGACCTCATTGTTTTAGCAGGCTGTGCTGCGGTTGAAAAAGCAGCAAAAGACGCGGGGCATACTATTCGTGTTCCATTCACTCCCGGCCGCATGGATGCTTCACAGGAACAGACTGATGTTGAATCATTCGGTTACCTCGAGCCTTTGGCTGATGGTTTCCGCAACTATCGCAAAATGAAAGCGCCCGTACCAACAACCGAGGCTTTGCTGATTGATAAGGCTCAGTTATTAACGCTTACCGCTGCTGAATTAGCAGTGTTGACAGGAGGCATGCGTGTTTTGAATACTAATTTTGACGGGTCTGCGCATGGAGTGTTTACCAGCCAACCGGGTAAACTCACCAATGATTTCTTTGTGAACCTGCTTGATATGAATACTGCCTGGAAAGCTGTTGGTAAGGACAGGGAATTGTATGAAGGTTATGATCGTAAAACAGGTGATCTTAAATGGACTGCCACCCGTGCTGATCTTATTTTTGGTTCTAATGCAGAATTAAGGGCAGTAGCGGAAGTATACGGTAGTGCAGATGCGCAGGAAAAATTTGTGAAAGATTTTGTTGCCGCATGGAACAAAGTAATGAACCTGGATAGATTTGATTTAGCATAACGTACATTATATGAGGAAACAAAAAGGGGCAGACGGGTTAACCAACTGCCCTTTTTGTTGTATTAATCTTGCAATAAATTTTGTATACCTGAAATAAACTATGGTGCGTAATATCCAATAAAGCTATTGGAAAGTTAATATTCCTCGGGGCTTAATCAATAGTACTATGGCTTGTTTTGGTAATAGTTGCCCAATGATATGCTGATGAAAAGTGCGACGCAAGGAACGATCCACATTGTGATAAAGCTGGTACCAAAAAATATTCATAACCCGCTCAGCATAATTCCCACAGCCACCCCGACCCAAGGAGGAGTCTATGCCTGGTTTACGATTAAAAATGAGTAAAGATTACCGCAACCTACAACTTAACTCATAATCCTAAACGAGCGAAAATTTGGGATGCACCCTAATAAATGGGTGTATTTCAAATTGTCGCAGGTGGGTGGAGGCACCCACCTGTAGAGCGCCCTACCGGTCGGTGTCTCACCGACCGGAAATAAATAATTTAAAGATCGTTGGATGTATTGCTTTAGTGCTGGTTATAAAACCAAAATACTCTTGCGTCACTGCGAACCCGCCCGTAGGTTCTATTGAATTGAATGTATATCGCGGCGGGTGAAGCAGTCTCGTAAGCTTTGAAGAATGAGATTTTTCGCAGGTGGGTGGTGACCTGCCTACCGGACAGGCAGGCACCCACCTGTAAAACCCGCTACCGGTCGGTGTCTCACCTACCGGAAAGCTGTGCATAGAACGACAATTTGG
>JADLCD010000058.1 GCA_020847395.1 Chitinophagaceae bacterium | reverse complement strand
TTGAGAAATTAATTATTATTATTTCAACTATTTTTCTGGCCTTTTTGGGGGAACAACTCTCCACATATTCATGTCAGTATCGGCAATATCATTTTTAAGCCAATCTTCATTTCTATAATAGGGATCACCAATAAAAGGTGCATTAAAGTCTATTTGGTTATTAAAAAGGGCGTGAAATAATATTTTATTTTCTTCTTCAGTGTACAAAATATGTAAGTCGGGGGTTTGTAGCCTATTTATAAAAAAAGGAACAAATTTAATTCCCGAAATTCTTGATTCTATAAACTCATGCAATTTTAAAAAGTCTTCTTTAAACTCTTCCTCTGGAGAAACCATAAGATAGTTTACAGTTCTAAATATCTGGTTATATTTAATAATTTTGTTTCTATCAATTCCAATAATCGAATAAAAAGGCCCGAGGAAGCTAATAAAGACATGTAGTTCCTGAACATTTTTATAAAAATTAATTTTTTCCTGATTTAATTCAACAATACAACTAAAACACGGATATAATCCAGTGGTGGTTCCCGTAATTTTTTTGTTTGTTAACAACTTTAGTTCTAATAGAAGGGTTTCCCACTTGTCTCTGAATTTTTTTTCATCGTGAACATTTTCTTCAATTATGTTCTTAAGTTCAAAAGTTACAGACAATTCATTTTGAGCAGGAACAGTACGCTCTTGTAAACCCGTTAAATAATATTTACTTATTGTTTCATTTATTGAATCCAGATTGTAATTGATTAAACCAGTAGAAAATAACGTATTCATCAGCCAAATTATTTCATGAAAATTAGTCACAATATGTTACTGTACTTGATGGAACTCCCGAACAACCGGTAGGATTATAAGTGCTTCCTGGGTAATTTGCGTAAAGATAGTTTTGAATATACATTTTCATATTTTGTTTTACCTGGAAGTCACCTATTACATTTGCAATGTTTGCATCACGCAGTAAGAAAAGAAAGGAATGCAATTAGTACACGGTATTTTTCATAATAGTTAGTTTTAATACCAAGCTACCATTATTTTTATTCATTACCAATTTTCTTTAAATATTTTTTCACCATTTCTTTAATTAATTCCACTCTTTCGTCTGATTTTATTTTTGGTTTTATTCCCAATATTTTTTCTCCAATCTCTTTTGCTTTCTCTTTTCTACCTGTTCTGTCGTAAAATAATAGCAGTTGGTATCTGGGCGCCAGCTTTGATGGTGAAACATGGATTGCCTGTATATAATACTTCTCTGCAAGCTCATAATTATGTAATCGTTCATAGCAATACCCCAGTTCTATAAGATGAATCTGATTAACGAAAGATTGCTTTGATTTCTCCAACAGATTTCTGGCAGTTTGTACGCTGTCAGTTTCAACTGCACGCACTCCGTATTCCAGTAAAAATTCGGGATTCCCCTGTAGTTCTGTATGTGCAAGCTGGTATAAATGCAATCCTTTCTTTTCGTCAAATGGAAATTCATTTCTCGCCTCATCCAAAATATAGGTTGAGCGAAACCGGTAAACATATAAAAAGATGACAATGCTAAAAAAAAGGATAATTACTATGTATATAATACGGACAATACTTTGAATGATATTTTTGTTCTTCTTTAATGTATACCCCTTACCGGATTTACATTGCTTATTGGCTAACAAAGCAAACAGTACAAAGAATAAAACCTGGTGTTGCATTTCGCGAAAAGGATAACCAGCCATGCACAACAATAAAAAAGATAGTATACATACAGCCCAAAGGTTTCGCTTAAGGGAGTTGGCTATCGCATATACAAAAAGCCATAACCATAGTAATGCGCCACTCAACCCCAATTCTACAGCCGCTTGTAAAAATTCATTAATGCGAAGTAAGTATTATCTGCTATATAGAATCTTTTATCAATTATTTCACGGATAGAAAAATAATCCGACTGCCAGAGATTATATACAGAAGCAAATTTGCCATATCCTGCTCCCTCAAGCCAATATTCGTCAAGATGGGAAGAGGTAATATTCCATATTAATATCCTGCCTGATACAGAATCTTTTTTTATAAAAAGTATCACTGCAATCAGTGCTATCGCAACAAGGAATGTGAGCATATAAAAAAACAATCGTTGCTTTTTATTTTGTAAATACGCTTTTACCATAAAGGTTGAACTTACAAAAGCAGAAAACCATGCGATTCTTGAAAAGGACAATATCAAAAATAGCATGAGTATAATAAAACCGATCCAAAGGCCGGTTTTAACAATGAAGGATTTCTTTCCTGATTCTATAATAACAAATAGCGCACATGGATATAAAATCGCTATATAGTAGCCCAGTTTTCCACTATTATCAAAAGATCCTCTGAATGCTTGTAACGAGAAAGTTTGCATACTTAACAGATAAAATCCTTCTATAATCAGAAATCCTATTTCTATTGCAAGGAGCAGCAAAAAAACATAGATAAGCTGTTGCTCATTCGAGAGACGATTAGCATATTGCCGTATTGCACTGTAAACTCCAACACCTGTAAAGTATGTCAGTAAATGCTGGTCATAAAATACATCCATATAATCTCCTTTAATGTTTGCGAACACCAAAAGAGTAAAAAGAAAAACCCAAACATCCGGCATGCAATAATGGTTGAATATGGGGAGTCGAAAAAACACTATTCCAAAAGCGATTATTATTCCAGAAGATAAAACAATCTCACTAATACTTAAATGTTGGTATGCTAATAATGTGTCTGTATTATCGCGCCAGATAAAGAAAACCAAATTGGCTAAAAGGAGTATAAATGCTGGGATAAATGTAGTTGATCTGAAAAGTTTTAAGTTCATATGTAGTTAGCAAAATTTATAAATTTGTAAAATGAAGCGTTAGTATTTTATTAGAAGTAGTAACATAAACATACATTTTAAAAATAACTATTAACCTATGCACCGTAAGTTTTTTCTTTTAATTGCTTTCTCTTTTATACATCAGCAAATATTCTGCTGGGGATTTTACGCCCATAAAGTAATCAACCACCAGGCTGTTTTTTTACTACCGCCTTCAATGATGGTTTTTTATAAACCCAATATTAATTTTATTACCGAACATGCAGTTGATCCTGATAAACGAAGATATATTGTAGCAGAAGAAGGCGCAAGGCATTTTATTGATCTCAATACTTACGGTGTTTATCCATTTACAGATGTGCCAAGAAAATGGAATGAAGCAACAGAAAAATTCGGAGAAGACTCACTATATAAACATGGCATAGTACCCTGGTGGATAAATATTATGCTGCAAAGGCTAACCAATGCTTTCGTTCAAAAAAATTATCCAGCCATATTAAAATTATCAGCGGAGCTGGCACATTATACCGGCGATGCACATGTGCCCCTGCATACAAATAATAATTATAATGGTCAGCTTACCGGGCAACAAGGTATTCACGGCTTTTGGGAAAGCCGCGTACCGGAATTACTCGCAGAAAATAATTTTGATTATTTTATTGGTAAGGCAGTATATGTTGAAGATCCCTTACACTTTGCGTGGAGTATTGTTTTACAAAGTGCCTCAGCTACAGATTCAGTTTTATTATTTGAAAAACAGTTGAGCAACCGGTTTCCGCCTGATCAGAAATATGCTTTTGAAGAAAGAAATGGCATGATAGTGAAACAATATTCATCCGCTTTTACCATTGCTTATAATGATATGCTTAATGATATGGTGCAACGTCGCATGCGGCAATCCATATTTGCTGTAGCATCTTTATGGTATACAGCCTGGGTAAATGCAGGGCAGCCTCAACTGGAAGCAAATGCCAATATTCAGTTTAGCGCTTCTGATTCAACTGCATTTAAGCTTCTTGATGCCGGCTGGCAAAGCGGTAAATCAACCGGAAGAACTTGTGAAAATTAATGTATATTTGCCCCCCTCAACGATTTGACTGATCCGAATGAATTTGGATTGATCATTCTATTAATCATTAGCGATGACTCACAATTTTAATGCAGGTCCGAGCATTTTGCCTAAAGAAGTTTTTGAACAGGCAAGCCAGGCAATCTTAAATTTCAAAAATACCGGGTTATCTATACTTGAAATTGGGCATCGTACCACTTTATTTCAGCCGGTGCTTGATGAAGCTATTTCGCTGGTAAAAGAATTAATGCAGTTAGATAGTGATCATGAAGTATTGTTTTTGCACGGTGGCGCTACCACTCAATTTTTCCAGGTGCCAATGAATTTGCTTGATGATGGAGCCACAGCAGCTTACCTGGATTGTGGTGTGTGGGGCAGCAAACCGATTAAAGAAGCAAAACTTTTTGGTAATGTAGAAGTTGTGGCTTCATCAAAGGATAAAAATTATACCTATATACCAAAAGGATTTACCATTCCTGCAAACGCGTCATATTTTCATTATACTACCAATAATACTATAGAAGGCACACAAATGCATTTTGTGCCTGAAACAAATGTGCCGCTTGTAGCTGATATGAGTAGTGATATATTGAGTTGTGTAATGGATTTTAATCGCTTTTCCCTTATTTATGCCGGCGCCCAAAAAAATATTGGAGCGGCTGGTGTGAATATGGTTGTGGTAAATAAAAATATACTGGGCAAGGTAAAACGCTCTATGCCATCAATGATGGATTACCGAAAACATATTGAAAACGGCTCAATGTTAAACACGCCGCCTGTGTTCGCCATATATGTGTGCATGCTTACATTAAGATGGTTGAAAGAGCAGGGAGGCGTAGCGGCAATTGAAAAAATCAATACACAAAAAGCAGGACTGCTGTATAAAACCCTTGACAGTTTACCGGTGTTTAAACCTACCGTTAATAAAGAAGACCGCAGTAAAATGAATGTGGTATTTGTGATGGATGACCCCGACCAGGAAAAAGCCTTTCTTGAATTATGCAAAAAAGAAGGCATGGTTGGCGTGAAAGGACATCGCAGTGTAGGAGGTTTCAGAGTGTCGTTGTATAACGCCTTACCGTTAAGCAGCGTGCGGGCGCTTACAGAGCTGATGAATCATTTTGCATTGAAGCATGCATAACAAAAATTATTAAAAATTTTATGGCCAATATAGCTCCATTTACGGCACTTCGTCCGCAGGCACAGTTTGCCAGGCAGGTTGCATCACCACCGTATGATGTTTTAAACAGTAAAGAAGCAAAGAGCGAAGCAAGAGGAAATCCTTATTCTTTCCTGCATATTACCAAGTCGGAAATTGACCTGCCAGAGGGAACAGATATACACACGAAAGAAGTGTACGAAAAAGCAAAAGATAACCTGCAGGCCTTTATTCAGCGCGAAGTATTGTTTACAGAGAATAAACCTTGCTATTATATCTACCGCTTAACCATGAACGAAAAAAGCCAAACCGGTTTGGTATGTGTTTCTTCTGTTGATGATTATGAGGATGGAATAATTAAAAAGCATGAGTTTACCCGTCCTGAAAAAGAACAGGACCGCATTAACCATATTACTACTACCGGTGCTCAAACAGGCAATGTTTTTCTTGCTTATAAAAATGTAGATGAATTAGATGCCGTAATAGCCAAATGGCAAAAAGAGAAATCTCCGGTATATGATTTTGTGACAGATGATAAAATCAGTCATACCATCTGGATTGTTACCGATGATAAAGTAATTGAAAATATCACAAAAACTTTCAGCGATAAAGTTAAGGCAACATATATAGCAGACGGGCATCACCGGGCTGCAAGTGCCGCTAAGGTAAGATTATCTGCTGCCGGCGATTCAGATGGCGCTTCATGGTTTCTTACTACTTTATTTCCTGCCTCGCAATTGTATATAATGGATTATAATAGGGTGGTAAAGGATTTGAATGGTTTAACAACCAAAGATTTTATAGAGAAAGTAAAAGAAAGTTTTGATATAATAGCCAACGGCACCGAAGCGGTTTCTCCAAAACAGTTACACGATTTTGGTATGTATATCGGCGGCGAATGGTATACACTTACGGCGAAAAAAGGCACATACCCCTACGACCCCATCGGCATACTGGATGTAACTATTTTACAAAACAACCTGCTTGATAAAATTTTAAGCATACAGGACCCCCGCACGGATAAGCGCATTGATTTTGTTGGCGGCATAAGAGGCTTGCAGGAACTTGAAAAGCGGGTGAACAGCGGAGAAATGAAAGTGGCATTCAGCTTATATCCTGTAAGTATTCAGCAATTATTTGATATTGCCGACAGCGGTAATGTAATGCCACCCAAAAGTACCTGGTTTGAACCAAAGCTAAGAGACGGTCTGCTAACGCATTTGATTAAGTAAGAGATAATGGGATAATGTTTTAATACTTAAAGACTTTTCTTTTAAGTAGTTTTGTTTTAAATTGGCATAAGATCAATTTACATGAGCATTCCTTTATGGGACCATTGGGGTTTTAAGTAATGTTGTTATGAATACTGCAAATATCAGAAAACAACTTCAGCGTTATCTTGAAATAGCTGATGACAAAAAAGTCAGAGCTATTTATACAATGATGGAGGAGGAAATAAAAGGGGCAGACATTGAATACAGCGAAGCTCTTAAAGCAGAGCTCGATCAAAGATACGAGTCATACAAAACTGGCAAAGGCAAGCTCGTTACCCATTCAGAGAGTAAAAAACGTATAAATAATCTCATCAAGAAGATTAAACAAAAATGATATACCAGTATAGCTTTTTTGCATCGGCACAAAAAGACTATGAGGAATCTTTAAATTGGTATTTACAGAAGAGTAGTGCTGCGGCAGATGGATTTATAAAAGCTGTAGATTTTGCACTAATCCAAATTTGCAATTATCCTGACAGATACCGAAATACTTACAAACATTATTACGAAATCAGGCTCAAAAAATATCCATTCGCGCTTATCTATTCTATAGAAAAAAGGGAAGAGCTGATAATTGTGTGGAAAGTATTTCATGAAAAAAGAGATCCGGGGAAGAAATTTACAAAATTGAAAAAACTCAGATAGCTACATACTCTTTCTATCACAATATCGCGTCAGTATGGCTTGACCAAACTGATTTCGGCGTCTTTTTGGGAAAGTCCTCTAAATATAAACAGCCCCAACCTTTCACAATTAATTTATTTTACACACCCTATCTTTACCCCCATGAAGCAATTAAGTTTTTTACTGGTACTTTCTATATTTACAATGATAGGTGTTGCACAACAAAATGCAGATACTTTGCAGCAAACCGGGCGTAACTATATGCGCAAAGGCGACTGGGGTAATGCCATCATGGTTTTTAACCGGGCTTTGCAACTAAAGCCGGGCGATGTAGATATACTGAATGATATTGCCTACACCTATTTTTTACAAAGAGATTTTACCCGTTCCATTGAAACCATAAAGCCTGTTCTTGATAAAGAAGAAGCGGATGTGCGCAGCTTTCAAATTGCAGGTACGGATTACCGTGCTATTGAAGAGCTGAAAGAAGGAACAAAAGTATATGAAAAAGGATTGAAGAAATTTCCCTACAGTGGTGTTTTATATAGTGAATATGGTGAATTGCTCTGGCAGAAAAAAGATTATAACGCAATAACCCAATGGGAAACCGGGATAAAAGTTGACCCCAATTATGCAGGCAATTATTATAATGCCGCACGCTACTATTATTTAACTACCGACAAAATATGGGGATTGCTTTACGGAGAAATTTTTGTGAATATGGAAAGCTATACCATTCGTACGGCAGAAATTAAAAATCTTTTGTATGATGGCTATAAAAAATTATTTGCCGATGCCGACCTGCTCAAAAACTACAAACCTAAAAACAAAAATGATTTTGAAATAGCTTTTCTTACCTCAATGAACACACAGTCTCCCAAAGCTGCAACAGGCATAAACCCTGAAAAATTAATAGAAATAAGAAAAGGATTTATACAACATTGGAATGAAACAAATGCAAAAAAATTCCCATTCCGTTTATTTGAATACCAGCAGCAACTTATAAAGCTGAATATGTTTGAGGCATATAATCAATGGATATTCGGATCGGCAATCAATGCAGACCAATATCAAAGCTGGATAAAAAATAATAAAGACGCTTACGAAGCTTTCAATAATTTTCAGCGCGGCAGAATATTTAAGTTACCCAAAGATCAATATTATCAGCGTAAATAGGTTTTTCTTTCATAATTCATTATCTTGAAATTGGAAGAAAAACGATTATGCCATGACTCAACCCCAAAGATTATTTGATTGCCTGGATTACCAACTGGAAAAATTTCCTAAAGAAGATATGCTCGTTGCCAAAGAAAATGGCGAGTGGCGTAAATACAGTACACAACAGGTAAAAAATACATCGATTCAATTAGCAGCCGGACTCTCAACACTTGGTGTGTCAGGCAATGATATGACTACCGAAGGCAGAGATAAAATTGCCATCATTTCAAATAATCGTCCTGAATGGTTAATAACTGATTTAGCGGTGCAGCAGGCCGGCGCCATCCTGGTACCCATCTACCCAACAACCAACCCGCTCGAAATAGAATTTATTTTTAATGATGCTGCGGTAAAATATGTATTTGTTAGCAATGCGGAATTGCTGGAAAAAATTGTGAATATCCAGTCTAAAATACCAAGCCTTAAAGGCATCTATACATTTGATGTGATTGATGGCGCTCATCATTGGAGTGAGTTGCTAAAACTTGCAACGGATGAAGCATTGGCAAATATTGATAACACAAAAAATAAAATTGAAGCAAAAGATCTCGCTACTATTATATATACCTCCGGCACAACAGGTGTTCCCAAAGGAGTGATGCTTAGCCATGATAATATAGTGCAAAATGCTTTTTTTTCTAAAGAAAGTTTTCCGTTTGATGACCAGCCAACATACAAGGCCTTAAGCTTTTTACCGCTCAATCATATTTTCGAAAAAACGGTGAGCTATATTTATTTATTCAGTGGCATAGGTATTTATTATGCAGAAAGTCTTGAAACCATTGGCGCTAATTTGCAGGAAGTGAAGCCGGATGTATTTACAACCGTGCCGCGCCTGCTTGAAAAAGTATATGAACGCATAATGGGTAAAGGTGCTGAGCTTAAGGGAGTAAAAAGAAGTCTTTTCTTCTGGGCAGTTGAATTAGGAAAAAAATATGACAATCTTGTTGATGGCGGCTTTTTGTATAACCTGAAATTATCCATTGCCAATAAACTTATATTCAGCAAATGGCGCGAAGCGCTGGGTGGCAATATTAAATACATTATTACGGGCGGCGCTGCCTGCCAGGAAAGATTGATACGTATTTTCAACGCCGCCAAAATACCGTTGTATGAAGGATATGGCCCTACAGAAAATTCCCCGGTAATTTCAGTAAACAGCCGCGGTAAAGGCAGAATGAAATTCGGTACTGTTGGCCCTCCTATAAAAGGTGTTGAAGTAAAATTAATGGAAGACGGGGAGATTTGTGTGAAGGGCCCATCTATGATGGTTGGCTATTACAAACGCCCCGACCTTACTGCCGAAACTATTATTGATGGATGGCTACACACCGGTGATATCGGTATTTTTGAAGACAATACTTTTTTACGCATTACCGACCGCAAGAAAGAATTATTTAAAACAAGTGGCGGTAAATATGTTGCCCCTTCTGCTATTGAAAATAAATTGAAAGAATCCCGGTTTATTGAACAGGTGCTGGTGGTAGGTGCAGGTGAAAAATATGTAGGCGCGCTTATTGTTCCATCATTTGCTAATCTTAAAGACTGGTGCGGGAAAAATAATATTCCATATAGTTCCAATGAAGAAGCAGTAAAAGACCCCAAAGTATTGGCCCATTACAAAGAAATTGTAGAGGGCATGAACCAATTCTTTAATCATGTGGAGCAGGTGAAGCGCTTTGAATTATTGCCACGTGAATGGACAATTGACTCAGGCGAAATAACACCCAAAATGAGTTTGAAACGTAAAGTGATCATGGAAAAATATAAAGATGCTGTTGCCCGCATTTATTCATAGCATTATTATACAAACCAGCTTTCCCATATTTACATTCAGGGTTATATCTTTGCTCAAAGGGTATAATGGAAAAATCAAATTTTGTTGACCAGATAAGAATATTCTGCAGAAGCGGGCATGGCGGCGCAGGCAGCAGGCATTTTATGCGTACAAAATATAATGCAACTGCCGGTCCGGATGGTGGTGATGGTGGTCGCGGTGGTCATATTATTTTGAAGGGTAATAAAAATTTATGGACACTACTCCATCTCCGTTATTTTAAAAATGTATTGGCAGAAAACGGTGAAAGCGGCAGCGGGAATAACTGCACCGGCAGAAGCGGAAAAGATATTATTATTGATGTGCCGCTCGGCACCATAGCTATGGATGAAGCAACCGGCAAACAGGAAGTAGAGATACTGGAAGACGGGCAGGAAGTAATTTGGATTAAAGGAGGAAGAGGTGGATTGGGCAATGCCAATTTTGCTACAGCAACCAACCAGGTTCCGGAATATGCGCAGCCGGGTGAGCCAGGAGAAGAAGCCTGGAAAGTGCTTGAATTAAAAGTGTTGGCCGATGTAGGTTTGGTTGGATTTCCAAATGCAGGTAAATCTACTTTATTATCTGTGATAACTGCAGCCAAACCTAAAATTGCAGATTATGCATTCACTACTATTAATCCTAATCTTGGTATAGTTCCCTATCGTGACGGAAAAAGTTTTTGCATAGCCGACCTGCCAGGCATTATTGAAGGCGCCGCGGAAGGTAAAGGACTAGGACATCGTTTCTTAAGACATATAGAACGTAATCCTGTTTTGCTTTTTATGATTCCGGCTGATAGCCCTGATCACAGAAAAGAATTTGATATACTCGTGAATGAATTGGAACAGTATAATCCTGAACTGTTGCACAAATCATTTATTATTGCCATCAGCAAAAGTGATATGCTTGATGATGAATTAAAAGCCGCTATATCAAAAGAATTGCCTGAGCATATTCCTCATCTCTTTATTTCATCACTTACCCAAAAAGGATTAACAGCATTAAAAGATAAATTGTGGGAAGTTCTAAATAAAAATATTGTCAATAAATAGCATTATTGTAATAAATGCTGTAATATTACTCCCGCAAATCAGTAGAGTAATTTATTGATCGTGTTACAACCTCCGATTGCCTGCCATTTTTTTGGCAATAGAGGCTGCTTTAACTGGCAGCCTCTTTTTTTATGAAGCATGCAGCCCATCAATCTCAAATTTCAAATTTCAAATTCCTTATCTTTATAAAGATTCCACTAACGATTGAAACTTTTTACTATGTCATCATTACCATGGCGTGAAGGTGTTGTAATTCGCATTAAAGAAGAAGCCCCGCTTACACGCAGGTATTGGATAAGGGTAACGGATACAGATAATTTCGATTTTAAGCCCGGACAGTTTGTTACACTCGATTTACCTATTGATGAGAGGCCTGCAAAACGCTGGCGCAGTTATTCAATCGCTTCCTGGCCGGATGGCACCAATGTATTTGAACTGGTAATTGTATTGTTGGAAGGCGGCGCCGGCACAACCTATATTTTCAATGAAATAAAAGAAGGTTCTGTATTTACATTTCGCGGAGCCATTGGTGTATTTACTTTACCCGAACAATTAGATAAAGAATTATTTCTTATCTGCACCGGCACAGGTGTAGCGCCTTTCCGAAGCATGATTCATTATATTGATATGCACAATGTGGCTCACCAGAATATTTATCTCATTTTTGGCTGCCGCGAAAAGTGCAATATTTTGTATTATGATGAATTGCGTCACCTTACAGAAAACGTACCGCAGTTTCATTATATACCTACATTATCAAGAGAGGAATGGGAGGGAAAAACAGGGTATGTGCATGCCGTGTATGAAGAACTTACACAACACAAACCTCCGGCTCAATTCTTTCTCTGCGGCTGGAAAAATATGATTGACGAGGCCAAGCAAAGAATTGTATCGATGGGTTATGACAGAAAGTCTATTCACCAGGAGTTGTATGGGTGATTAGTAAATATGAAAGTATAGGCTATGAAGAAATCATTAGTTGTTTTTTCCTGTCTTTTGTTTGCAGGTGCACAAGCTCAAAAGTCAATGGATTTTGAAAAATACGATCCGGTGTCCACACTTGTTGTACCTGAACACATCGTTACCAAAGCTAAATTTCCTTTTATTGATGTACACAATCACCAGTGGAATTTATCAGAACAGGCAATACCCGGCTTGCTTAAGGATATGGATAAAATGAATATGGCGGTAATGGTGAATCTTAGCGGTGGTAATGGCAATAAGCTGCAAAGCATGACAGAAAGTATTAAGAAAACGGCAGCAAAAAGATTTATTGTTTTTGCAAATATTGATTTTGCCGGTGTAGGCGAAAAAGACTGGACGGCAAACGCGGTTAAACAGTTACAGGAAGATGTGCAGCATGGCGCCAATGGTTTAAAAATTTTTAAGAATCTCGGTTTCTCCGTAAAAGATAAAGATGGTAAAAGAGTGGCGGTAGATGATGCCCGCCTGGATGCCATCTGGGATAAATGCGGCGAGCTTAAAATTCCCGTGCTTATTCATACGGCTGACCCCAAGCCTTTTTGGGATGATATGGATGAACATAACGAGCGCTGGCTCGAATTAAAAACGCATCCCGAAAGGAAAAGAGACGCCAATAATCCGGAACCCTGGGAGCAATTGATAGAAGAACAGCATCGCATGTTTAAAAAACATCCCCAAACAACTTTTATAGCAGCGCATTTTGGCTGGTATCCCAACGATCTTGGCAAGCTCAGCTCACTTTTGGATGAAATGCCGAATGTGGTGGTAGAGTTTGGCGCGGTGATTGCAGAATTAGGCAGGCAGCCCCGTGCGGCAAGGCAGTTTTTTGAAAAATACCAGGACAGGATTATGTTTGGCAAAGACAGTTGGGTGCCGGAAGAGTATAATACCTATTTCCGGGTGCTGGAAACCGCTGATGAATACTTTCCGTATCACAAAAAATATCACGCTTTCTGGCGGATGTACGGTATGGCGCTTCCAGACGCTATTCTGAAAAAAATATACTATAAAAATGCCTTACACATTATCCCGAATATTGATAAAACACTTTTCCCCGACTAACTTATCTAATTTCCTATTATATTGCACCTCCTTAAAATGATTTGACCGATTATGGAATACAGTAAAATTATATCTGTTACAGGTTTACCGGGTTTGTATGAGTTATTAAGCTCTAAAGGTGATGGCGCTATTGTTCGTTCGCTGGATGATAAAAGCAGCCGTTTCGTTTCTTCGCGCAGTCACAATTTCTCCCACCTGGAGAGTATTGAAATATTTACTGTTCGTGACAATGTAAATCTCGCGGAGGTTTTTCTTGTAATGAAAGAAAACAATACTCCGTTGCCGGATGCAAAAGACAATGCAGCAGTAAAAAAATATTTTGAAGCAGTATACCCCGATATGGATTTTGAGCGTGTATACACAAGCGATATGAAGAAGATTGTAAAATGGCTTGAAATTCTCACTTCAAATAATGTTGAGATAAAAGTGCCTGAAGTGGTAGAAGAGGAAGAAGAAGTTGCTGCTGAACCGGAAGTAAAAGAAGAAAAGAAAACGGCTAAAAAGAAAGAAGAAGCAGCCGAAGAAGCGAAGGAGAAGCCCAAAAAAGCAGCTAAGAAAAAAGAAGCGCCTGCTGAAGAAAAACCGGCAAAAGAAGCAGTAAAGAAAAAAGAAGAAGCGCCAAAAAAGAAAGCGGCTGTCAAAAAAGAAGATAAAGCTGGCGCGGAAGAAAAGCCTAAGAAAAAGGCCGCTCCTAAAAAGAAATAATCGTACCGCCGCATCTTTTGCTTATCTCTTTTCTAACTATAATTATGATTAAAGCTACCGCTGATATACAAAAGAAAGAAAGACACTTTCTGCCCAAAAATTTTGAGGTTACTACATGGGAAGCGCTGGAGCCTTATTTTAAAGCGTTGGTTGAGCGTAATATACATTCCAAAAAAGAACTGGAGCAATGGCTTGAAGATGTAAGCGAACTGGAAGCGGTAATATCTGAAGATGCGTGCTGGCGCCAGGTTCGCATGACCTGCGATACGGAGAACGCAACATTAAGAGATGCTTTTAATTTCTTTTATACTGATATTTCTCCCAACATTCAACCGTATAGCGATATTATCAATAAAAAACTGATTGATAATCCTTATACCAAATCACTCGACCAGGATAAATATTTTACCTACCTGCGCTCTGTTAAAAAGAATATTGACCTTTTTCGCGAAGAAAATATTCAGCTATTATCTGAATTGAGCGTGGAGCAGCAACAGTATGGCGCCGTTGTTGGAAAAATGACTATTGAAGTAGAAGGAAAAGAATATACGTTGCAACAGGCTTCTAAGTTTTTGGAAAGTCATAACAGGGCGCTTCGCGAATCTGTTTACCGCAAAATCAATGAGCGGAGATTGCAGGATAAGGATGCATTAAACGACCTTTTCACCACACTTATTCATAAACGCCACCAGGTGGCGCTGAATGCCGGCTTCAGTAACTACCGCGACTACATTTTTGTTGAAAAAAGCAGGTTTGATTATACCAAACAAGACTGTTTTGATTTTCATGAAGGGGTAAAGCACTATGTAGTGCCGCTGGTAGATAAAATCAACAAAAAGAAAAAAGAAAAATTAGGGCTGGATATACTCCGCCCCTGGGATACGGAAGCAGAAGCGGAAGGCACCGAACCCCTGCGCCCGTTTAAAGATGGTAAAGAATTATTGGAGAAATCCATTCAATGCTTTAACAGGCTGCGCCCGTTTTTTGCAGATTGTTTGCAAAAGATGGATGATCTTAAACATCTTGACCTTGACAGCAGGAAAGGTAAAGCGCCCGGCGGATATAATATGCCGTTGGCAGAAAGCGGGGCACCGTTTATTTTTATGAATGCTGCCGGGCAAATGCACGATGTAACTACGATGGTGCATGAAGGCGGTCATGCTATTCATTCGTTTTTATCGCACCCGCTGGAGTTGAGCGCATTTAAAGAATACCCGATTGAAATGGCTGAAGTAGCCAGTATGTCGATGGAATTATTTACGATGGACTACTGGGATAGCTTTTTTAACTCCGCTGATGACCTTACAAGAGCGAAAGAACATCAACTGGAAAGAGTGATTACCGTAATGCCGTGGATAGCCACCATTGATAAATTTCAGCATTGGATTTATGAAAATCCGTTCCATTCGCTGGAAGAAAGAAAGGCGAAATGGATGGAAATTTTAAATGAATTTTCATCTAACCAAATAGATTTCACGGGATTAGATAATTATCGTGAAAACGCGTGGCAGCGCCAGTTGCATTTGTTTGAAGTTCCGTTTTACTATATTGAGTATGGTATAGCGCAGCTCGGCTCTATCGGCATGTGGAAACAATTCAAAGAAAATAAAGAAAAAGCTTTGGATAATTACATGAATGCTTTAAGTTTGGGGGGAACGAAAACGTTGCCGGAGTTATATAAGACTGCAGGGTTACAGTTTAAATTTTCACCAGCATATATAAAAGAATTAATGGAATTTGTTGATACCGAAATGCCGGGCTAAACAAATTTTAAAAATAGCTACTAATCAGAGCCTTAACCAAAAGTCCCGATGTTTCTACATCGGGGCTTTTGTACTTATAGTGCATAATTGTAAATATCTTTCTATCATAGCCATAACCTGCCTGTATACCCGCTCAAGGATTTAAACAAAAGAAATTATATACCATAAGATTGTATTACATTTATACAACCTAAAAACATCATATATGATAAAGAAAGTTGCAGGCGAAACCTGGAAACCCTTACAATTCCCCGGCTCGGCGGCATTAAGAAAAAAATATGCAGTATCAAACCTGGGCAGAGTAGCAAGTTTTTCAAAGAACGTTCACGAAGATGGGCAATTGCTCAGCGGCTCTTTAACTACAGGATATCGCAGTCTCAATCTACATCGCCCCAACAATAAAGGCACCTTATATATTCATAGGGAGATAGCCCGTATATTTTGTAAAAAGCCATCTCCCAAACATCAATATGTAATCCACGTTAACTATAACAAAATTGACAATAAGGCTTCGAACCTTAAATGGGCAACATTGAGCGAAGTAAGCAGTCATCAACAAAAAAGTCCGGCAAAAGTTGCTTATAAAAAAGTGCAGGCAAATCGCTCCGCCGGATTAAAACTCAATGCTGCACAGGTAAGCATCATCAAAAAATCTATTACAGACCCCAAGCGCAAACTCACGTTTAAACAGTTGGCTGAAAAGTATAAAATAAGTGAAATGACTTTATACAGAATTAAGAGCGGAGAAAACTGGTCGAGAGTGAAGTAAGAACGCGAAAGGCGAGACGCTAATCTCACATTTGTATCACGTTTTATCGAAAAAGTAAATACCCCGATTATTAAATCAACTACATGTAAATTGCCGGTAAAAGCAAAATTATATTTGTATGCTGCAGCAACCCACCATTCAATTTTTAAAATCACTTGCAAAAAATAATAACAAGCCCTGGTTTGATGCAAACCGTGCGAAATATGAAACAGCAAAAAAAGATTTCGAAAATTTTATTCAGGAGTTGATTGACGCGTATGGAAAAAAAGACGCGTCTATAGCATCGCTCACTGCAAAGGAATGCATGTTCCGTATTAATAGAGATATCCGTTTCAGTAAAGACAAAACACCGTATAAAAAGAATTTTGCGGCAAGCATAAACAAGGGCGGCAAAAAAACCGTATTTGCCGGTTATTATTTTCACCTTGAGCCCGGCAATAGTTTTATTGGCGGTGGTATATGGATGCCGATGCCCGCAGAAACACAAAAAATAAGACAGGAAATTGATTACTGTTTTGACGAGTTTAAAAAAATCATCACCGCAAAAAAATTTACCGCTGCATATAAAACGCTTGACCAGGATGCAGAAATCCGTTTAGCGAATGTGCCTAAGGGATATACAAAAGATAACCCTGCGGCAGATTACCTTAAATACAAAAGCTGGATTGCAATGAAGGTATTTACAGATACGGAATTAACAGCTAAGGATTTGGTGAAAAACAGTGTTGAAGCATTTGTGGCTTTACAACCATTGATTGAGTTTTTGAACAGGGCAATTGGGGATAAAGAGTAACTTGCTTTTCGAAACTAAAATACCATCGCCTTAATAAACTTTCTAAAAAAATAAATAATTTTTTGTTCATATTTCTTGTTGATATATACTTTCTTGAAGGCATTGTATACTATCACTACAATTATGTGGAAACAATGCGTGTAAATACCTCAAAAAAAGCCTTAAAAACCGCTCTTACCCGGCTTAATTTTTGTACTTTTGCAGGATATTTTTTTGATAAGAAAACAGTTGATTTTTCAGAAGATTTATGAGTAATGAAACACAGGCTTTAGACACTCTCCCGGTTGCTTCCGGTTATGGTGCAGATAGTATACAAATTCTTGAAGGTTTAGAAGCAGTTCGTAAGCGTCCTGCCATGTATATTGGTGATATCAGTGCGAAAGGATTGCATCACCTTGTGTATGAGGTGGTGGATAACTCTATTGACGAAGCGCTGGCAGGATATTGCAAAAACATCTCGGTAACTATTCATGAAGATAATTCCATAAGCGTTCAGGATGACGGTCGTGGTATTCCTACAGGAATAATGAGCAAAGAAAAGCGCAGCGCGCTTGAAGTGGTAATGACGGTATTGCATGCCGGTGGTAAGTTTGATAAAAACACCTATAAAGTATCCGGCGGTTTGCATGGTGTGGGTGTGAGCTGCGTTAATGCTTTAAGTAAAGTTTTGCATGTAACCGTGCAGCGCGAAGGAAAGGTTTTTGAGCAGGAATATCATATCGGTATTCCGCAATATGCTGTTCGCGAAATTGGAGAAACAGATAAAACAGGTACGCAAATTCATTTTTGGCCTGACAGTTCAATTTTTACAGTAACCATTTACAATAAAGAAGTTTTAGAAGGCCGTTTGCGTGAGTTGGCTTATCTGAACAAGGGCATCAGGATAACATTGAATGACCTGCGTGAAAAAAACGAGAATGGCGATACTTATGCTAAAACATTTTACAGCGAAGGCGGTATTTCTGAATTTGTTGAAATGCTCGACCAGAATGGTAACCGCCAGCCATTATTGCCCAAAGTAATTTATGGTGAAGCACATGATGCGTCAACCAATGTGGCTGTTGAAGTAGCGATGGTGTATAACACCAGTTTCCAGGAGCATATTTTCAGCTATGTAAATAATATTAACACTATTGAAGGCGGTACGCATGTTGCCGGTTTCAGGCGCTCCATCACCAGGGTATTTAAAAACTATGGTGAAAAAGAGGGTATGTTTGAAAAAGCCAAAGTAGAAATTGAAGGTGATGACTTCAGGGAAGGGCTAAGCGCTATTATTTCCGTAAAAGTTCCTGAGCCACAATTTGAAGGGCAAACAAAAACAAAACTGGGTAATAATGAAGTGATAGGCGTGGTTGATTCCGCATTAAGCAGGGTATTACAGGATTATCTTGAAGAAAATCCTAAGGAAGCCAAACAGATTATTAATAAAGTGATATTGGCTGCACAGGCAAGAGCCGCTGCAAGAAAAGCAAGAGACCTTGTTCAACGCAAAAGCGTATTAACCGGTGGCGGGCTTCCGGGAAAACTCGCCGACTGTTCAGACCGTAATCCAGACAGATGTGAATTGTTTCTTGTTGAGGGTGATTCAGCAGGCGGAACGGCAAAGCAGGGACGTGACAGAAATTTCCAGGCAATATTACCATTGCGTGGTAAAATTCTGAACGTTGAAAAAGCAATGGAACATAAGATTTATGATAACGAGGAGATACGCAATATGTTTACTGCACTTGGCGTAAAAAGAGGAACCATAGAAGATCCTAAAGCATTAGATCTTTCAAAACTCCGCTATCACAAGCTTATTATCATGACCGATGCCGATGTGGATGGAAGCCATATCGCAACGCTGATCCTTACTTTCATTTTCAGGTATATGAAAGAACTGGTTGAGCAGGGATATGTTTACCTGGCACAACCACCATTGTATCTTGTTAAAAAAGGAAAAGAATCCGGATACGCATGGAGTGAAGAACAACGTAAAGCACTGGTAGAAAAATTAGCCGGTGGTAAAGAAGATAGTGTAAATGTGCAGCGATATAAAGGTTTGGGTGAAATGAACGCGGAGCAGCTCTGGCAAACTACTATGAATGCTGAAACAAGAACCTTAAAAAGGGTAACCATTGAAAGCGCTGCGGAAGCAGATCGTGTATTCAGCATGTTGATGGGCGATGAAGTGGCGCCGAGAAGAGAATTCATTGAATCGCACGCTAAATATGCTAATCTTGACGTGTAAATAACTTTAGCATTTGCGGAAATGATATTTTATTATCTTCGGGCCTGAACACATATTCGCAAAAGATTTAATAAAACAATTATTAACAATAAAAACTTATTAAAATGTCAGACACAACATTAACAGCATACAACGTAAAAACAAAAGAAAAAAACGTTCCTATCCAGGATGCCGTAATTACCAAAACTGCCAAGGGGGCATATATGGCACAAGGTCATGATGGTAAAGGCAACAAATTAACTACCCTTTTGGGTGAAGCTAAAGCATTAGCTGCAATACAGGCAGGTACTGCAAAACAAGGCTGGTAATTCACAATACTTATTGATATATTATTTAGGCATGGAATCGAATTTAGATTCCATGTTTGATTTTAGTAAGCTACCCGATAATTATTATTGCAATTTTAAAACATATGGCGATTTGTGAATAGTTGCATAAGCTAAAGCAAGGTTTGCCCTGTAATTAAATAATTGGCCATATCTTTTGGTAATGTCATTAGCATTATCCAAAATAGCTGTATGAATTTTAAATAATCCGGTATCGTACTGATCAAGCAGCAGCCACCCGTCTGCCTGGTAATTGCCCCAGTTCCCCGCACGCTTTGGGTCTTCTGTTCCATTTATTAAATCCCAGAAGGTATAGTCGCCTTTGTATAAAATATTTTTATCAAGGTTTGCCATTTCTGTAATTTTCGCATCATTCCAGGATTCACATCCTAACTGGTTGGCTAAAACAATATAACTAATGAAGTGGTTAGCATGCGAAACATCCTGGATAACGGATACTGCACTTTCCTGCGCATCTGTATTTTTGGTATTGCCATAGGTTTGACTAAACATGGCAGCCCCCCCATCAAAATCATTTTTTATAAACCCACGTTTTGCTAAAAGATCATATTGTTCTACAACACTTTTAGTTTGCTCTCTTATAGAATCTACAGATGTCATTTTATTTAGCAAAAGCGCTACCGCCGCCCAATGTGCACCCATATGCAATCTCACACGCAAAAACAATGTATTGGGTTTTCCAAATTGTCTTATACTCCGGCTTCTCCATTTTGTCCATTCATTTTCAGTAAGCCATGTTAAAGTTTTGCGGCACCATTCGGCATTGTTTTCAACAACTCCATATTTTTTTGCCAGGTATATAAATTCAAATAAATACCGCATAATATATCCTTCGCTTAAAGGCACTTCCATTCCAAATAATTCGCCGTCGTTTGTTTTGTATATCCATCCTTTAAAGTTATCCTTATATTCATAGCGGTTACCCTGAATTGTATTTGAAGTTGCAGCCTGTGCAATAAGGGTATCAATAAAATTCTTTAATACATTAAAATACATGATATGGCCTGTAGCCTTATACATACTTAACCAGGCGCCTAACCGGTCTCTCACAGGTTGAAAATAATATACATCCCCTCCAATAGCAACGCTTTGAAATGATTTTATTTGTGCAGGCGTGTTCCAAACATTAAATGAATCAATAAACCTGTTTTGTGCTTCACCACAATGCGCACTCATTATACACATTATGAGTACAGGCATTTTTTTGATATTTATTCGCGGCTGCATATACCTTGCTTAAAGATGCACCAATGTAAGGCTTAATTTATGGTAATATCCACAACGTACTGTTAATGGATAATGGCAAAGCAAAAAAATAATTTTGAGGAGAGAAGAGCGCAACTGGTTTGTCAATAAGATAAAATTATCTCCTGCTTGCAATCAGCAAATTTAAATCAGTATACTTTAGATTAAAACGCTGGCTTAGATATACATTGGTAAGTGCGCCTTTAAAAAGATAGATTCCGCTGCGGATATTAAACTTATGCCATACCAGTTTTTCAAGCCCTCCCTCATCACCAATTTCCATTAATAAAGGCATTAATACATTGCTGATGGCCTGTGAAGCGGTACGTGCAAATCCCGAAGGAATATTTGGAACACAATAATGAATTACACCATGTTTAAGGAATACAGGATTTTCATGCGATGTAATTTCTGATGTTTCAAAACAGCCGCCACGGTCAATACAAACGTCCAGTATCACACTACCCGGGCGCATAATAGAAACCATTTCTTCTGTAGCAACAATCGGCGTTCTTCCCCCGGAAGAAGATAGCGCGCCAACTGCCACATCGCAGGTTTTTAATTGTTTCGCTAATATTTTAGGTTCAATAACGGAGGTCCACATACGAACACCAATATTGCCCTGCATGCGTTTTAGCTTATAAATATTATTATCAAAAACTTTTACACTGCTGCCCATCGCCAGCGCGGTGCGTGCTGCATATTCGCCCACTATACCCGCGCCAATAATTACAACTTTGGTTGGCGGAATACCGGAGATACCTCCCAGCAACATTCCTTTTCCATTATTGGCATTGCTTAAATAATTACCGGCAAGCAGCATAACGGCGCTCCCGGCAATTTCACTCATACTTCTTACAATGGGGTTATGCCCGGAATCATCCTTAAAATTTTCAAAAGAGAGTGCTGTAACTCTTTTTTCCATCATGCATTGCAGGATGGACGTTTTCATTACAGGCAAATGAATTGGAGAGATAATGGTTTGATCCGGCTTCAGCAATTCCAGCTCACACTCGTTTACCGGGGCAGACTTCATAATAAGGTCACACTGAAAAACCTCCTTTTTATCGTATGCAATTTTAGCGCCTGCATCGCTATAATCTTTTTCAGAAAAATGCGCGCCCTCCCCGGCCCTGTGCTCCACTACCACTTTATGACCGTTATTTACCAATACATTTATTGCATCGGGTGTTAGGGAAATGCGGTTTTCATCAAACGTGTTTTCCCTCGGAAGTCCAATTAATAATTGCGCTTCCCGTGGTTTAATATCAAGGGTCTCCTCCAAAGTTTCGTATTTGAACGAAGCTGCCACAAATGGCTTTTCTGCCGGCATAATCCAGATAGATTTGAGCGGACAATTTACAAAAAAATCACCTGTGAAAATCAATTTTCAAAAGCCGCGTATTTTCACCCGACGCTTCAATGTAAATATGCACCGTATTTTCCGGCAGGAGGTGGGGTGCCTTTTGCGGCCATTCCACAAAACATATATTGCCGGAATACAGGCAATCTTCAATGCCGGCATTTATTGCTTCCTGCTCATCTTTTACCCGGTAAAGATCAATATGATAAATAGGATGGGTTACACCATTTTCAATATAACTGTATTCATTGATCAGGGAAAAAGTAGGGCTGCTTACCGGGCTTTTCACGCCTTTTGCGTGACAAAGCGCAGTTATAAAAGTTGTTTTTCCGGCGCCCATATCACCCTCAACAGCAAATATTTTACCATCAATATTTTGCCAGAAAATATGCGCTGCTTCTCCAATTTTATCAAGCGTTGTTTTAATCTGCATATACAAATGAATGCTACAGGGTTGCAAAGATAATTGGCTTTTTCAGTCTTTACTGCCACTATGTTGCAAAGATATTCCTGTTACAATTCGTTCACCATATAGCTTCAAACTAATTTTACAATATGGAAAATATACATTGGAAAGTTGAAGGAATGGATTGTACCAATTGCGCATTAACCGTACGCAGGTATCTCGAAAAAGAAGGCGCTGCAGCTATAAAAGTAAATTTTGTTGATGGCGATGTGGCGTTTCAAACTAATGGAAAAACTACTCCGCAACAAATACAAAAAGGAGTTGAAGGTTTGGGCTATAAGGTGGTGGGAAATATTACAGGTAACGGGTCAGCACCTGCAAAGCCCGCTATCAATATACATCTCAGGTATATGTTGTTCTGCCTGCCATTTACCATTGTATTAATGCTGCATATGTTTCATGGTATGCTTGGCTGGCATTGGTTAATGAATCCCTGGATACAACTGGCCTTATGTACACCGGTATATATTATCGGGATGAGCTATTTCGGCAAAAGCGCTGTCAAGAGCCTGCGGAATGGCATGCCGAATATGAATGTATTGATAGCTGTTGGTGCAACAGCGGCATTTGTATATAGCCTGATTGGCACGTTACAGAATCTTGGTGAGGATTATATTTTTTATGAAACGGCGGCTACTATCATTACGCTGGTGTTTTTTGGTAATTATCTTGAAAGTGCTTCCATACAATCCACGCAAAAAGCATTAAACAAGCTGGCTAAATCGCAAAAAGTTGTAGCCAATATGATTGCGTTCGACGAAAATCACCAGGAAGTAATTATGCCGGTTGATAATGCAGACCTGCGCTCAGGTGATCTTATATTGATCAAAAATGGAGAACAGGTGCCGGCTGATTGTAAAATTTTATGGGGCGATGCCAGCATAAATGAATCTATTATTACGGGAGAAAGCCTGCCTGTTGATAAACACGCGAAAGATTTATTGATAGGTGGAAGTCTTGTTGTGAATGGAACAGTAAAAGCGCAGGTAACAGCAGCAGCTTCTGATTCAGCATTGGCAAATATTGTAAATCTTGTAAAGCAGGCGCAGGGTGAAAAGCCACCGGTGCAGCAGATGGCAGATAAAGTAAGCGCCATTTTTGTACCAGCGGTAATAGCAATAGCAATACTCACTTTTATTATTAACTATTTTGTTTTGCACGATTTTACTGCATCACTAATGCGCAGTATTGCGGTATTGGTTATTGCTTGCCCCTGTGCGTTAGGGTTGGCAACGCCAGCCGCTGTTGCTGTGGGATTAGGACGTGCGGCCCGCAATGGCGTACTCTTTCGTAATGCCACAAGCCTTGAATTATTTAAAGATATCAGCCAGGTAGTATTTGATAAAACAGGAACGCTTACTACAGGAGAACTAACTGTAGATAAATTTTATATAGAAGATAAAAATTTGCCGGAAGAAGATTTTAAGCGGATTGTTTTTTCACTGGAGAAATATTCCAATCATCCTGTTGCCAAAAGCATAACCGCCGCATGGAAGGTTAAAGGAGATATACGCTGGGAAAAGATAGAGGAAATAAAAGGTTTAGGCATGAAAGCTTCAAGTAAAGAGGGCGATGAGTATATAGCAGGTTCATTTAAAGCATTTGCAGGAGTGAGTGATGACAAATCGCATAATGTATACATTCTTAAAAATAAAAAACTGCTTGGCTGGATTGATATTAAAGATGAAATCAGACCCGAAGCAGCTACAGTAGTGCAATACTTAAAAACAAAAGGCATAAAAACATATTTGCTTAGTGGAGATAGTGAAGCAAAATGTAAAATTATTGCAGAAGAATTAGGCATAGATGAAGTGATAGCAGAACAAACTCCTGAGCAAAAGCTAACGCATATAGAACGGCTTACAAAGCAGGCGCCTACGGCTATGATAGGGGATGGCATAAATGATGCGCCGGCGCTTGCAAAAGCAACTGTTGGTATTTCATTGAGTGATGCCTCACATATTGCTTTACAAACAGCCGATGTGGTATTGATGAACCAGGGGTTAAAAAATCTTCCACTCTCGTTGGGTTTAGGTAAACATACTTTTCTTACTATCAGGCAAAATTTATTCTGGGCATTTTGCTATAATATAGTGGCTATTCCGCTGGCGGCATTGGGTTTTTTAAGCCCCATGTTTGGTGCATTGGTAATGGGTTTGAGTGATGTTGTGCTTGCCTTTAATTCAGGAAGATTGTTCGTGAAGAAGGTGCTGTAGCGCTATCTGCTATAATAACCGGGGAATATAAAAAACTATGAGTTTGCAGCGCTGCAAACTTATTGTTTTAAAAGCCTGTTCCACAATAGGCTGTATTGGTGTGCAGTAGAAGCGAGCCTGCAGGCAGGCGTGGCAGGGAATAATTCCATATAATCTATAGCAGGTCATATAAATTAACCTATTCGCACTGTTGAAAGAAATTTATATTTACCATTATTAATATAACCATACATGAAAAAATTATTTACCCTTGCTGTATTGCTCTTGTTTGTGTCACAAATATTTTCACAGCGCTTTCGTGCACCTGCCTATCCGCTTATTACACACGATCCTTATTTCAGCATATGGTCTTTTAGTGATGAACTGAATGCTACGCCAACCAAACACTGGACTGGCAAGGATCAACCCCTGATTGGGATACTTAAAGTTGATGGAAAGTTTTACAAATTTTTGGGTGATGTAGAAAAACTATATGATGCAATAATTCCAACTGCTGATGAAAAACCTTATGATGTGATGTATACAGAGTCGGAGCCACTGGGCGAATGGACAAAAATAAATTACGACGATAAAAGCTGGCAGAAAGGAGCAGCGCCATTTGGCGATAATGCATCAACAGCAAAAACAGTATGGACATCTCATGATATATGGACACGCCGCACATTTAATTTGAGTGATATAAGTGACGATAAGCTTTTTTTAAAATTAAATCATGATGATAACGCGGAAGTGTATTTGAACGGAGAGCAGGTATATTCATACGTTGGCTGGTTGAATAAATTTATTTATGTACCTGTAAGCGATGAAGTAAAACGTAAGCTGGTAAAGGGTAAAAATGTATTGGCAATACATGTTGCAAACACTGCCGGCGGTGCATGGCTTGATGCAGGCATTGTGAAAGAAGCTAAAAACACAACCAGTAAATTATTGCTACAGGCTGAACAAAAAGATGTTTCTATTAATGCTACACAAACCATCTATACTTTTGCATGCGGCCCCACCGATGTAGAATTAACTTTTACATCTCCATTGCTGATAAAAAATATTGACCTGCTGGCAAGACCGGTTTCTTATATATCTCTGAAAGTAAAATCAAACGATGGTGGCGCACATGATGCTTCTCTTTATTTTGCCGCATCTACTGCGCTGGCTGTTAACAGTAATGCGCAAACAGTAGTTGCTAATGGCTATACTGCTGAACAACTGAATATATTAACGGCGGGTACAAAGGAACAGCCGGTGTTGCAAAAAAAAGGAGATGATTTACGTATAGACTGGGGTTATATGTATGTGGCAGTACCGGCAAGAGATAAAGCTGTTCAATATATCACACCTGCAAAAAATGCTTTTAATGCTTTTTTAAATGATACATACCGCGCTAATACAGGAACAATAGAAGGAACACAACTTATGTTGAACGCTGTTATGTATCTCGGCAGAATTGCTAATGAGCCGGTAAATAAAATTATGATGATTGGCTATGACGATTTGTATTCCGTACAATACTTCGGGCAAAACCTTTTGCCCTGGTGGAAAGACGGAAAAAACACAACCATAGAAAAAGAATTGTCGAAAGCTTTTACAGACTATGGACCGGTAATAATAAAATGCAAAGAGTGGAATACTAAACTATATAATGATGCGCTGAAGGCTGGCGGTGAAGAATATGCAAAGTTGTGTGTACTTGCCTACCGGCAAAGTATTGCTGCACATAAGCTGGTGAAAAGCCCGGATGGGGAAACTCTTTTTCTATCTAAAGAAAACTATAGTAACGGATCGATTAATACGGTAGATATAACTTATCCATCTGCTCCGCTTTACCTTGCCTATAATCCTGATTTGCTGAAGGGCATGCTGAACGGGATTTTTTATTTCAGTGAAAGTGGTAAATGGACAAAGCCTTTTGCTGCGCATGATTTAGGAACCTATCCACAAGCAAATGGACAAACCTATCCTGAAGATATGCCTGTGGAAGAAGCAGGAAATGTGATCATACTTACAGCAGCTATTGCAAAAGCGGAAAAGAATGCTAAGTATGCAGAAAAGCATTGGGTTACTTTAACTACCTGGGCAAATTATTTATTGAAAGAAGGGTTTGACCCGGCGAATCAATTGTGTACTGATGATTTTGCAGGACATCTTGCACGTAATGCCAACCTCTCTGTAAAGGCAATTGTTGCCTTGGGTGCTTATGCAATGCTTGCGGAGCAATTAGGAAAAAAGGATACGGCTGAATTGTACAAAAAAAGTGCTGCTGAAATGGTAACCAAATGGATGGAACTTGCAAATGACGGTGATCACTATGCGCTTACTTTTGATAATAAAGGAACATGGAGCCAGAAGTATAATATGGTGTGGGATAAAATTTTGGGATTGAAACTTTTTCCGAAAGAAGTATATGATAAAGAGATAAAATACTATCTCACCAAACAAAACAAATATGGCTTACCGCTGGATAGTCGTAAAACATATACCAAATCAGACTGGATTATATGGACTGCTACACTGGCAGATAACAACAACGATTTTAGGGCGCTGGTAAAACCTGTATACCAATATGTGATTGAAACCCCAACACGGGTGCCTTTAAGCGACTGGCATGAAACTACTAATGGCACTCAGGTTGGCTTCCAGGCGAGGAGCGTGGTGGGTGGATATTTTATGAAATTGCTGGATAAGTGATATGATGTTTATTCCGGGTTTTGCCAATGAGGCATTTGCTAAGTATATTACAGCATCGTTAAACAACGTAAATCAACAAAACCGGATGGGTGAAGAGCTGACAATTTTTTTGAAATATAACAGTGCACACGGCTATTTGTAACGCACATAAAGTAGTTTTATAAACGCAGCTTATACCTCTTCAGTTAAGTTCAAAAAAATAACAACAATGAATAACAGGTATGTTCAAAATGGCTTGATAGCGATTGCAGCCATAAGTTTATTTGCATGTAACAACGCATCACAACAAACAGCTTCGCCAGATTCTACCAATCTACCTCAGGCGGCGACAGAATCAGTAACTGCATGTGTAAGTTATCTTAATAAAAAATCTTTTGAAGATACGATTGATGGTAAGGCTACCAGCTTATATGTGTTAAAGAATAATAATGGCGCTTGTGTAGCCATCACCAATTACGGGGGCAGAATTGTTAGTATTGTTGTGCCTGATAAAAATGGCAAACCTACGGATGTTGCTGTGGGCTTTAAAACAGTAAAAGAATACCAGGGCCCGGGCGATGCTTACTTTGGCGCATTGGTTGGCAGGGTAGGTAACCGTATTGCAAAAGGTAAGTTTACTTTAGATGGTAAGGAATATACATTGGCAACCAACAACGGACCCAATTCATTGCATGGTGGTAAAAAAGGATTCAGTGCAGTAGTGTGGGATGCAACACAGCCAAACGATTCAACACTTTCGCTCACTTATGTATCAAAAGATGGTGAAGAAGGATATCCCGGAACGCTTACTTCTAATGTAACATATACACTCGGCGCTGATAATGCCATCAGGATAAATTACAAAGCAACTACTGATAAGAAGACGGTTGTTAATCTTACTAATCACACCTATTTTAATTTAAATGGTGAAGGCAGCGGCACTATTCTCAATCATCTTGTACAGATAGGCGCAGATAAATATACACCTGTTGATGCCACGCTTATTCCAACCGGTAAGTTAGATCCTGTTACCGGCACACCCTTTGATTTTACAAAACCAACTGCTATTGGTTCAAGAATTGATACGGCTAAAAATATTCAATTAAAAAATGGCGGCGGGTATGATCACAATTTTGTATTAAGAAACGCAGGCCCTGCTTTGCACCCCGCAGCAGAAGTAACCGGCGATCAGTCAGGTATTGTAATGAATGTATTAACAACCGAGCCTGGTATGCAGTTTTATATCGGCAATTTCATGAGTGGTAAAAATAGTTTTAAGAGCGGCGCTAAAGATGATTACCGCACTGCATTCTGCATGGAAACACAGCATTTTCCTGATGCACCTAATCAAAAAAATTTTCCATCCATAGTATTGGAGCCAGGTAAGGAATACACATCAACAACAATATACAAGTTTGCTGTGAAGAAGTGAATGAAGAATGAATTGAAACGTGAGATGTGAAACGTGATAACTTGCAACCGGGAACTTGCAACCTGCAACCTGAACAACAACTTGTAACCTGAAACTTGAATTTGCTCCACCTTAAAAATACATTATGAAAAAACTATTGTACCTGCCATTTATCTGTATTGCAGCATTGATGCTGCAACATTGCAACTCTGCCGGTTCAGATAAAAAAGCGGAAGCCGAAGTAGATACGCTTCCTGCTGTTAAGCAAAGAACCACCTGGACAAAAGATGAAGCCAATGCATGGTATGCAAAACAAGCATGGTTGGTTGGTTGCGATTTTATTCCCAGCACTGCTATCAATCAACTTGAAATGTGGCAGGCAGAAACTTTTGATACCGCTACTATTAACCGCGAATTAGGTTGGGCTGCAGCAATAGGCATGAATACCGTTCGTGTATACCTGCACGACTTATTGTACAAGCAGGACTCCACAGGGCTTTTGCAACGTATGGATGTGTTCTTGCAAATCGCCGCAAAGCATGGCATAAAGCCATTGTTTGTATTGTTCGATTCTGTGTGGGATCCTTATCCGGTATTGGGCAAACAGCGTGAGCCAAAACCAGGTGTACACAATTCGGGCTGGGTGCAAAATCCCGGCAAAGATGCGCTGTTAGATAGCACTCAATATCCCCGGCTTGAGCAATATGCAAAAGGGGTGGTAGCAAAGTTTGCAAAAGACGATCGCGTATTGGGCTGGGATGTTTGGAACGAACCCGAGAATATGAATAATGAATATTACCGTAAAATGGAATCACCCGACAAACCAAAAATTGTTGAAAAATTGTTGAAGCAGGTTTTTGAATGGGCACGTTCCGTAAATCCGCAACAACCATTAACCGCAGGTTTGTGGGATGGCGACTGGTCTGCGCCGGAAAAATTAAAATCTATTGAAACTTTAATGGTTGACCAGTCTGATGTTATTTCATTTCATAACTACGAAGACAGCACTTCATTTGAAAAAGATATCAAGGATTTGCAACGGTATGGCAAGCCTTTACTTTGCACTGAGTATATGGCAAGAGGCAACAACAGCACCTTCCAGGGTTCATTGCCTATCGCAAAAAAATACAATGTTGCGGCATACAACTGGGGATTGGTTGATGGAAAATCGCAAACCAAATATGCCTGGGATAGCTGGAAAAAATCTTACAAAGGTGAGCCTCCTATATGGTTTCACGATATCTTCAGAAAAGATGGCACACCTTATATTAAAGCAGAGGTTGACTTAATTAAAAAGCTTACTGCCAGGTAAAAAATGTAATGGCGCGGGTTTATAATAATATTTGTGAGCCGGGCGCCATTGCTACTATTATACTGTTAGCGGTCATTGTAAAGTGACACCTCAAAAAAATTATCGGCAAGACAATATGGAATTTTATCTGTTAAGCATCCTACTTGACAAAATAAAAAATGAATTCAAAATCACTCTCAAAAAAGATTGGCACTTGTTTTATTGCGGGACTAACTACAATAGCCTTGTTATTAGTACTTGGTAATAGTGGGACATTAACTTGGTTTCCACCAGTAATTGTATTTTCACTTGTAGGACTTTCTTTTCTTAGTTCTTTGATTTTCCCTTTTATTTGGCAAAGACATGAGAACAATCAAAAAATTAATTCGGAAAAAATCTATGCTATTGTTTACGGTATCATTCGCTATACAATTGCATTTAATTTGGCAAGTTTTGGTTGGAAAAAACTTTTGGGACTTCAATTCGTTGTACCAAATGAAATTTCTGACAAACCAATGAACCAGCAATCAGGTGAATGGTTGACTTGGTTTTATTTTGGTCATTCATTTGCCTTTGGTGTTATACTTTCAATTATCCAAATTGGTGGCTCTTATTTATTATTGTTTCGTAGAACATTATTGTTAGGTGCTACGATATTGTTTGCATTTATGCTTAACCTAACTTTGATAAACATCTTTTACCAAATGAATGCAGGAGCATTATTGCAGTCTATAATATTGGCAATCGGCATAGCATTTTTAATTCTTTTAGACTACCATAGACTTGTAGACTTTTTTCTCAAAGCAAAATCAAGTTTACCCACGTTAATATTCTCTAATTCAACAAAAAATATTTTTCGGCTTTCTGCAATCCTACTTTCGTTGGCATTTACAATTTATTTAAAGTCGCTAATGAAATAGAAAACCGCTACTGTTTGACAGAGAACAACGAACCGCTAACAAGGGGTTTGGCGTTATTGAGGCTTGACGAATAAATCATCAGTTTTTGTTCGCTATTCAGCTTCACTCCCAGCTTGACGTTTTTCAATTTTGCTTTTAGTTGTAACTCCAAATTCAGTTTTTTAATTAGGCTTCAGTTCTGGGCAGGCGGTTTTCAAATCTAAAACAACGCCAAGCCATGTTCGTAGTGGCGTCGTACAATTTTTCTGTATATCGCTATGCTGCATTGATCGGGCGTCATATAAACTCCAGGTATCATTTTATGACACATCTTGTCTTCGTGACCTTGTAGTTTTAATTATAACAATTATCGAAAAATGATTGTATCAAATATTTCTTCCTTAATATTATTCTTTACATCGTTTACCGAAATGCTTCATTCTGAAGATTCGATAAACAGGATGCTTGAAATAATGTGGTTGATATTGTTTAAGAATAGTCATAACTTATCATAAAAAATGATGAATATGAAAAAACTATTCTTCGCACCCCAACTTATGATTAACAATGGTGTTGATGATATAAGCTTTTATACAAAAGCATTTGGAGCAACGGAGAATTTTTGCCTTCGTAATGATGACGGCAGTGTACATGTTGCTGAATTATGTATTGATGAATGTTTACTTCATCTGCATGAAGTAACACAGCCTTATTTCTTCTCTCCTTCAAAACATAATGGTACTACAACTATTATAGGATTATTTGCTCCGGATGTAGATGCTGTAATGAAAAATGCCATTGAAGCCGGTGCAAAGCTAATATCTCCTGCACGAGATTATGACTATAATTACCGGCAGGGAGAAATTGAGGATCCTTTCGGGCACAGGTGGCTGATTGAGAAGAAAATATAGTGTTGTTTAGATAACGTGAGTTTTGGATGTTAAAAAATGATAATCGATAGGTTGATATACTTTCTTCCCAATATTTCATCAATAATTTTCCGGCGGCATTCACAGCGAAGCAGTGGTCGCAGCGAATGCTTCCTTGCGGGCTTTGCCCCGTTGCGTACGCTGCGTGAAATATACTTTTTAACCTGCATAAGGCTCAAAACTCATGGTAGATATGCAATGCACCTTTGCTTTACCCTGTTTTTTATTGCTTCAGGCAACTAATCAACCCTGTTTTCCGGAATTGTTCCCCCAGTATTATTCCGCTGAGCCATATGTATGCTGGTATCACGTTGTAACTTACCGGCAATATTCAAATTAGCGAGGTCAATCATTTTAAGAATAGATTCCTTGATGGCAGGTCTTTCAGAAAACGCGATAAGATGTCCACGGTTAGGAATCATTTTAATATTGAGATAAGGAACATTGGTCAAATGTGTTTTGGCGAATTGAGCATTGCTGGTATATACCAAATCATCATCAGCGCCCTGCATATATATAACCGGCACTTTAATATTGCTCCAGTACGGCATCATTTTGGTCAACTCTTCTTTATGCCTGATTTTTTCTATGTTAGCGGTTTGCAGCATTCGTGGAACAAACCAGTGAAAGATTGGCCATTCAATATATGGGGTTACCCAATATATTTTTTCTTCACCAGGCGCAAGCGCAGGAGCAATCAATACCAGTCCATCAACCATACCAGGATGGTCCATGGCAAGCCGGCATGCTATGGATGTGCCGTAAGATGCGCCAACAACTATTAATGGGTGATGTATCTTATTCAGGCTGTCAACAACAGGCATAATCAGTTGCACTTGTTTTTCAATCGAAGGCTCAGCATTCCCTAAGCCTGAGTAACCATAGCCGGCGCGGTCAACCGCAAACATGGAAGCGTGTTGTAGCAGTGTACTATCCGTCATGTAATCCCTGTAATAACTAAATGAGCTTGGCGCGCCGTGTATAAATAATATTGTTGCAGAAGAAGTATCGTTACCAGATGAAGCGTAACGTATTGTTCTGTTGAGTTTGTTATAGTAGGAGATATTTGCTTTCAACCCCTTGTCAGCAAAATATTTATTGTATTCCTCATCCGTCATACGGAACTGAACAAACCTGTCTGCTATTAATAGCGTGATAATAAATAATGCAATAAGTACTATTGTAATCCTCAGTAATATCCTTGCTGCTCTTTTCATAGGTCAAACTTATGAAGAACCTGTAAAAAACCAGGTTAATGAAAGTTGCTTTTCTGTTAATGATATTTGAACGGGCTGATCAATGCTTTTTGCTCACAACCAGGTTATACCTTATATAAAATTGAAAAGCCTGGTTACGTGCCTGTGTAGGCGGCAGTATATTGTTTACTTTTAAATTTACAAAATTGTTCAGCGCCTGGTTGTAACGGAAGCCAATCATAAACCTGTTCATATAATAATTCGCGTCAAAAAGGTAACGCCATTCTGAACCGTTTATTTTTGAAGACAGGGAGTCATCTTTTATTTTAAATGTTCTGGCATTTAAAACAGTATTGTTGTCAGATACCTGTTCGCTGTATGCTAATCCGCTATTTAATGATGAGAATTGCAAGCCACTGCCTAAGTAGAAATTTTTTACCGGGCTGTAATAAAAACTCAAAGGCATATTAAAATAGTATAGCTTTCTCAGGTATATATTTTCGGTATAACCCATATTACTCATCGGAATGCTGCTGTTGTTGCGGGCTAACAGCAGGTTAGGTGTTGCCTGGGGCGAATTAAACTGAAATTCACTTAACAGGTATATCCTGTCTGTTACATGCAATTGCAAATATGGCGAAGGAATATAGTCTGCAATCATATTTCTTCCCGCGCCTGAATTGTAATTATAGCTTTGCTGAGACGCGATAGCGAAATTTTGATATGGCGCTATACCCGCTGCAAACCACCTGTCGGTTTCATTGCCCCAAAAACTCCAATGGCTTTTATATGATTTTGCAAGTTCCCTTTCCTGTTTTTTTTCCTGCTGTTTCATTTCCTTCAGTATCGTTTTCTTCTTTGCTGCCACATCAGGCAATTGCCAAACATTGTCAGGTACAGTTAATGTTATGTCAGATGCCGGCGCAGCGAGTTCATCGTTGTCAGGTTTTGCAGGCAATGCTGTGATAGCTTGTAAAGCGCTAATACTATTGTTTTCATTATCGCTATCGGTAAATGCCTTACTTGTAGTGCTTGCTGCTTCGTTACTGGTTGAACGTATTTCCGTTTGATTATTTTGAGAAAGAGATGCAGCGATATCATCCTTATTCCCTGCTTCATTTTTTACATTGTTGATTAAAGCTTTCTTGTTCTCCTGGTTATTCACTCCAACGGTATGCTCAATCTCATTAGCAACAGCAGTACTACTTTTTATATTATCGTTCTTTGGTTGAGGAAGATGCTCAGGCAGAACTTTTCCTTCAACTGGTTTGTAAGCCGGTTGATTGTTTGTTTGTGGTTTATTATTTGTTGAAATAGAACCGGTAGTAGTTAAACTGTTTTCTTGTTGTGTTGCTGAAGGAATATTTTCATCAGCCGGTGATATTGTACTGTTGTTTTTTGCTGCGGATGTTTTTATTTGTTTAGGAGATACAATGTTTTTCTTTGTACGCGTATTATCAGGTTTAATATTTGCTGCAGTATCGCCACCTGTTGTATCGTTGTTATAAAAATATACACCTGTACCAATAAATCCGGTAAGCAACAGCGCAAGCCAGCCTCTATTTCTCCATCTCCATGCAAAGCGTTTTTTACCTGCCGGCTCCTGTGGCATTTCTTTATTCAGCATATCCTGCATTTTCTGCCACGCATCATCTCTGCCAGGAAGATTGAGTTTCTGCATTTTCTCAGCAATTAGTTCTTCGTATGGTAGTTTCCGGTTCATTATGCTACCTGTAAGGTTTTAAGTGATTTCTGTAATAAGCGTCTCGCTTCGCTAAGATGCCATTTACTGGTGCCCTCACTTATGCCCATTTTTATACCTATTTCTTTATGCGTAAAACCTTCAATAACATACATGTTAAAAACAAGCTGTGTTGATGGAGGTAATTTTCTTATTAATGCAAGTAATTCTTCCGCATCTAATTTCAGCATTGCTTCACTGTCAGTAAAAGGTTCTGTTGCTCTGCCCAACTCAACTTTGTTAAGGTGTTTGTGATTTTGGCGGATAAAATCAATAGCAGTGTTTATCATAATTTTTCTTATCCAGGTATATAAACCCGCTTTTTCTCTATCAAACTGCTGTATATTTTTAAACACTTTTAAAAAACCATTGTTTAATACTTCTACCGCGTCATTTTCATTTTGAGTATATCGCATACAGATTGATGCCATAGCATCATAGAATTGTTTATACAACAATTCCTGTGCACGACGGTCGTTACGGATGCACCCGTTTATTAGGTCAATATCTGCCTGTGTATTACTCAAAAAATGGTTTAGTTTAATGACCTGCTATAATGCTGCCTGCCTTCAGGCATAAAAACTACTCACCATGAAATTTAAAGATAAAATTGCTTCATACCAATCGTATTGACCTATTTTTGAAATACTATAACATTATTAAACATGTTATAGTTTATATATTACGGTTAAAGGGAATAAAGCGTTGGGGGAAAGGGGGAGGTGGAAGGTAGAAGGTGGAAGGTAGAAGGTGTAGGACATAGGGCAAATGCAGAAAGTCTATACCAGAAATCTTACATTTTCTCTTTTACAACTTCTGAAAGAGGCATAATAATTAGCTCGCTTTTCACTCATTATCAGCAGCCTGTGTTATGTGGTAAAGGAATTTGAGTTCTTTTTCGCTTGCGAACGCCAGCAACTTTATTTACGGTATTGGAAGATGGTCATGCATTTTCGCCGTTGTTGTGTGTTTGTGAGTTGTTTATGTGGGTTGGCCTCACCAACAACTGCAGGGTAATACCGTAGTGAAACTATCGTTGTTGGTGAAGCCTGAGCGCATTGCCTACTCACGAACACCAACAACGGCGCTAATAATTAGCTCGCTTTTCACTCATTATCAGCAGCCTGTGTTATGTAGTAAAGAAATTTGAGTTCTTTTTCGCTTGCGAACCCTTATAGACATTCTTCTTTTGTTACCAAATATCAACTTTCATTATTGCAATTTTGTTACTACTTTTGCAGCCGTGAAAAAGATTATCCTGTCAATAGTATCAATAGTGTATGGCTTTGCCAGCCTGGGCGTAAGCCTCAACTATTTATACTGTTGTGATCAGTTAAAGGAAATTGAAATTTCTTTAACATCACAGCATGAGGGTGATTGTGATATGGAAATGGGTGATAAAAAATGTTGTGATAACAAAACCGTCACCCTAAAAATAGCAACTGACCAGCGCTACAATCTTGTTCAGGATCATCATTTCCAGCAACCCTTGCTTTCTGCCGTTCCGCCACAGCAATACTTTGCGGTACTGGCAATCAATGGTATCCAGGCGCATCCGCAATATTATAATTTACCCCCGCCACTCGTACTAAACAGAACAGTACTGTTTTCCAGCTTCAGGATTTGATATTAAGTAGTTTTTAACCAGCGTTATTGCGTTAATTAATTACTTCATATTAATCCTGTTTTATGTATAAATATATATTGTGTGCTATATTATTTTTTCCCCTGTACTTATCTGCCCAAACGGGTCATTTAAAAACCGCAACCTTCCCTGTTTCAGGCAACTGTGCCATGTGCAAACAAAGAATTGAGAAAGCAGCTAAAAGCGCCAGTGCCGAATCAGCGAACTGGAACAGCAAACCCCGTTCGCTTACTATTAGTTTCGATACAACAAAAACTTCGCAGGAGCATATCCGGCAAAAGATTGCGGAGGCAGGCCATGATAACGGCGCCTATACTGCCAGTGATGAGGTATACCAGGCGCTTCCGGATTGTTGCCATTACGACCGGAATGGTCAGGGCACCGGAACCAACAATGAGCAACATATTGTTTCCGGCGTTGTTCTGCAAGAAAGCTTAAAAGGAAAATTTAACCCTATTGCCGGGGCCACTATCAGCAACCTGCACTCGCAGGAGCATTATGTAACGGATAGCTCAGGCGTATTTAAAATAAATACAAACATACCCGCACAGCTTTTAATAAGTTATGTAGGCTTTGAGGCAGATACGATCAATATAAACAGCGGCAATGATCTTACCATTGTTTTAAAAAACGCCGCAACCGGAAAGTTAAAAGAAGTAGTGATCATGTCGCGAAATGAGATGACAAGAGTATCGCCTTTCAGCACATTAAATACCTTACGACTTGGTGCAAAAGAGCTGAGCAAGGCCGCCTGTTGCAATCTTTCGGAAAGCTTTGAAACCAGTCCTTCGGTAGATGTGAGCTATAGTGATGCCGTTACAGGTGTTAAGCAAATTCAGTTGCTCGGGCTTTCAGGAAATTATACACAACTGCTAACAGAAAATGTTCCTGAAATAAAGGGGCTTGCAGGAAGCTATGGGCTTACATTTATCCCCGGGCCGTGGATAGAATCAATAAATCTTACAAAAGGCATCGGTTCGGTAGTGAACGGCTATGAAAGTATTGCCGGGCAAATTAACGTGGAAGAGAAGAAGCCTGATAATTCGGAAAAGTTATACGTGAATGCTTATGCGAATAATATGGGCAGACTGGAAGCCAATATCAATACCGCTCACAGGTTAAACGACCAGTGGAGCACCGCGTTACTAACGCATGTAAACGGCGTGACTATGAAGAATGATTTTAACAAAGACGGTTTCCTGGATATGCCGCTGGGCCGCCAGTTCAATTTTATCAACCGGTGGAAGTATATGAACGAGAACGGATGGGTTGGCCAGCTTGCTGTAAAATATTTAAACGACAGCAGAACAGGCGGCCAGTTAGATTTTGATAAGAAAACAGATAAGCTCACTACTAAATATTATGGTATGGGCTTAGATGTGGAACAGTATGCTGTTACCGGGAAGATGGGTTATGTTTTTCCCCAGCATAAATATAAAAGCCTCGGATTGATATTCTTTGCCGGTCAATACAACAACAACGCTTATTACGGGCTTACACAATATCATGGAAAACAAAAAAGCCTGTACGCCAGCTTTATTTACCAGTCTATTATCAGTAATACCAATCACAAGTTCAGAACCGGGTTGAACTTTAGTAATGAAAATTATAACGAAACGTACAAGCAACAGCGTTTTGCAAGGAATGAAATTGTACCAGGCGCTTTTTTTGAATACACTTATACCTATCTTGATAAGTTCACTGCTATTGGCGGGTTAAGGATTGACAGGCATAATTTATATGGCTTTGTTACAACGCCGAGGGTGCATTTAAAATATGATTTTACGCCACAAACAAACCTGAGAGTAAGTGGAGGGTCGGGGTACAGGGTGGCGAATATACTGGCCGAAAATGCAGGCGCTTTTGTAAGCGCACGAACGCTGGAAATACTTAATCCTTCTAACGGGTATGGATATGGTTTAAAGCCTGAAAAAGCTTGGAACTACGGCTTGAATTTTATACACAATTTTACGTTGAACAGCAGAAAGGGCAGTGTTGCATTTGATGCATATAGAACACATTTTACTTCACAAACCGTGGTCGATCTGGATGCCAGTCCGCAAAAAATTCAGTTCTATGATCTTAATGGAAAATCATATTCTACCAGCCTGCAGGCTGAGCTGAATTACCAGCCCATAAAAAAGCTGGATGTACGCATGGCATACAGGTGGCTTGACGTGAAAACAACATATCACGGTATTTTGCTTGAAAAGCCTTTTACAGCGCGGCACAGGGCTTTCATTAACCTGGCGTATGAAACAGCCGGCAAATGGAAGTTTGATTATACCGTGCAATGGCTGAGCAGGAAAAGAATTCCATCTACCATTACCAACCCTGTAGCATACCAAATGCCAGGCTATTCTCCTTCTTTTTTCCAGATGTCGGCACAGGTTACAAAAGTTTTCGGTTCAAAGTTTGAAGTGTATGCAGGCGGGGAAAATCTTACAGGGTTTATACAACGCCATGCCATTATAGACGTACAAAACCCTTTCAGTAATTATTTTGACGGCGCTATGACCTGGGGTCCTGTTTATGGAAGAATGGTATACGTAGGAACGAGGATAAAAATATGATAGAACCCCGATCAGGTGAGGCGCAGGATTTGCTCAACCTCTTATACCTGCTCTCGATCCGGGCCAACATGAACACTATACTTTAATCACTTTTAGGCGAGGGAGAAATCTGCCGGGCATTTGTACTTGTGCTCAACACTTGCACTATAGCCCAACAGATTTCTCTCCCGTAAGGTTGCCTACCCTATACCTTATACCCTCTGAAACAGGCTTAATAACTGGCTCGCTTTTAACTCATTATCAGCAGCCTGTGTCATATCATACAGGAAGTTGAGCTCTTTTTCACACAGAACAATATTGACAGCATTGGAAGGCGTGGGCAAAATGATGCATTTACAATTACAGTCCTGCATAGGAACAAGTGCCTGTTTTTTCTCCGCCACCATTGCTACAAAGGTTTGATATTGCTGCTCGTTCAGCGTTAACATGGTGGTACCGAAACTTACCTGGAAATGCATACACTCCTTGCATTGAATTACATATCCATCTTCATCAGCATACCAATTGGTGAATTGACACATGTATATAGGATTTTATATCCGGCAAATATGGCAACATTATCCTGAGTTGATTTACTATAACGGAAAACTGGTTTTCGAGAAGCGGAAAGTTATCGGAATTTGTTATGAAAATGATAGGGAATAATTTTTTTGATATTTACGAATATTTCGTAATTTGCTGCTAAATTCGTAAAAATGACTAAGCTTACACCCCAGGAAGAACAATTGATGATAGCAATATGGAAAGTGGGAGAAGGGCATGTAAAGGCATATATGGAGCATATTGATAACCCGCCGCCTTACACTACTGTTGCTTCTACCATAAAAAACCTTGAGAAGAAAGGGTATATACAAGGGCGGCTGTTTGGTAATACATATGTATACAAACCTGTAATAACAGAAGACGAGTATAAGAAAAAATTTATGGGCAGTGTAGTGAAAGATTATTTCAGCAATTCATATAAGGAGCTGGTAAATTTTTTTGTTGACCAGAAAAAGCTATCAGCCCAGGAATTAAAAGAAATTGTAAAAATGATCGAAAGCGGGAAGAAGAAACTTTGAGCTGCAAGCTATCAGCGGTCAGCCACAGCAATCCCAAATCTCAAATCAGAAATCTCAAATCATCCATGCCAGTACTAATAGATTATATTATTAAACTCAATATCTGCCTTGCGGTGGTTTACTTATTTTACCAGTTATTTTTACGCAGGCTTACTTTCTATAACTGGAACAGGTGGTACCTGGTGGGATATACCATTTTGAGTTTTATAATACCCCTGATTAATGTAATGCCTTCTTTACAAAAGCAAAAACTTGAAGGTTCCGTTATGTTACAGTGGATACCTGCAATTGGATTTGGCGCCGAAAAGCAAACTAATTTTTTTGAATCACTTACATCGTGGGATTGGGTGATTGCCACGCTTGCTTTAGGATCATTGTTGTTGCTATTTCGTTTAATTGTGAGGTTGTTTGCTTTTGCAAAAATGAAAACGAGGGCAAGGGTACTTTCAGATGATACAACCAAAATTTACCAGCTTGACGATAAGATTACACCATTCTCTTTTGGTAATGCCATTTTCATCAATACCAACCTGCATGATGATGCTGAACTTGAAGAAATTATCCGTCATGAATTTGTACACGTAAAACAAAATCATAGTATTGATATTATATGGTGCGAGTTGCTTTGTATACTCAACTGGTTCAATCCTTTTGTTTGGTTAATTCGCCATAATGTGAGACAAAACCTTGAATTTTTAGCTGACGATAAAGTATTGCAAAACGGGCTCGACAAAACAGCCTATCAATATTTATTATTAAAAGTAATAGGCAATCAGCAGTTTGCTTTCACCAATCATTTTAATTTTTCTTCTCTTAAAAAACGTATAGCTATGATGAACACTATTAAAAGCGCGAAATTAAATGTAATGAGATTTCTTTTTTTACTTCCTGTTATAGCCGTGTTACTATTATCGTTCAGAAATGAGATGAAGGAAAGCATTGAACCTGCTAATGATAAAACCGTAAACATCACAGCTCCTTTATTAAAATCGGGCACAGCCAAAAATCCGGAAAACAATATTCATTCAAATAAAATTATACCTGCCGATACTATACCTGCAAAAAAGCAGGAAGCTCAAAACCTGATTGGCGTAATATCCGGAAAGAACGATACTGCAACGCCAAAAAAGCCTATATATATTATCAATGGTATTAGGTTGAATGATGATAACTGGCAGATAAATTCCGTTGACCCCAATAGTATTGAAAGTATTGAAATAATGAAACAGCCGGAGTCTGTTTCCCTTTATGGTGAAGAGGGTAAAAATGGGGTTATTATGATTACTACCAAACCTCCTGGTAAAAATACTTTGCAATTAAGAAACATGCCTGCAAATGAGCCGTTGTATATTCTTGATGGAACTATTGTTGATGCCAATGTAATATATCAACTGAAACAAAATAATATTGAAAGTGTATCCGTATTCAAAGGACAAAATGCATTATCATTATATGGAGCCAAAGCTAAAAATGGAGCAGTATCAATTGTTACAAAGAAAAATAGCAATACGATCGGCGTAGTAAGTGCTGCTGAAAACGGCCAGGTAAAAATGAAAAAAGGAGATGTTGAAATAATTGCAGATACTATACTTATAAAAGAAAAAGAAGGAATTGTGAAAGATACACTACCTGGAGCAGAGCGACTTGTTGGGACGATCGATTATTCATATCAGCATCAGGATTTAAAACCGCGTACAGTTACCGGATATAAACTTGATAATAGCCTTCCTGAGAACATACCATCTGATGCTTATTATGTATTAAACGGCAAACATGTTTCTGAAAAGCAAATAAAAAAACTGCCTCCAAATACTATTAAAAGCATGGATGTTTTAAAAGGTGATAGCGCCTTAAAATTTTACGGTAAGAAAGCAAAAAACGGAGCTATAGTAATTGTTACGAAATAAAATTTACCGGCATTTTGCTGGAATTATTACATACCCTGATAAACCTCCATCAATATAAATTCAGATTTCCCTGCCGTCCGATATCTAACTTTTCTCCTGTTACGGCGCTTACAGCCACTTTTAAAAAAGTAACAAATTTGTTGGTTTCGTTATCCCGGTAATGTGCATCAGCAGTTTTCACTTTTAATACGCGTATGCGTGGATCTTCCTTACCTTTTTCAAACCAGGCTTCCACCATTTTGTTCCAGTATTTATCTATCCGCTACTTATCTCTCAATATTTCCGCTTCGCCAGATACCGATAAAAAATTATAATCTCTTACATCGGGGTAAAGAAGGGTTATACTATTGTCATGCTGTAGATTTTGGTAATCTGAGTATTACACTATTACTCTTCAAAGTAAATCCTTTGTACCCGTTGCGAAATGCCCGTCATAATTTCGTAAGAAATAGTTTGCGCCCATTGAGCAAGTTGGGTAACCGATAATTGTTCTCCAAAAATAATTACTTCATCACCTTCGGTTACACCTGGAATATTAGTGATATCAATCATCGTCATATCCATAGCAATATTTCCTGCAACAGGCGCTAAATGCCCACGCACTAAAACTTTTCCTGTGCCATTACTGAAAATCCTGCGATAGCCATCAGCATAACCTATACGTATAGTTGCTATTATACTTTCCTGCTGAATTTTACCCTTACGCCCATAACCAACCGTTTCTCCGCCGGGTATTTTTTTTATTTGTGCAATAGTTGTTTTCAGTGTTGCTGCTTCGCGTAGTTCCAGCTTCGGCGAATGGGTAGTATCAACGCCATATAAACCAATGCCCGGTCTTACCATATCAAAATGCAACTGAGGGTGGCGGGCTATAGAAGCCGAGTTTGATATATGCCGTAAGAAAGTATATGGCAGTGCAGCCTGTAATTGCGTGTATGCGTTCCTGTAAGTTTCTACCTGTTGTAAAGTAAAGTAATCCAGTTCAGGGTCTTCGCTGCCCGCAAGGTGGCTGAATACGGATTGTACTTTAAAGAAATTATCGTTTGAAAGTATTTGGGCGAGTTCCGGAATTTCATTCAACTCAAAACCCAGCCTGTGCATGCCCGTATCAATTTTAAGATGAATGGGATAATGCTGAGTGCCTTGTGTTTTTAAAAAATCCTGGAACGCGTTTAATACCGGGAAAGAAAATATTTCCGGTTCAAGGTGATATTCTGTTAGTAAGGCAAAACTTTCCGGTTCAGGATTCATTACCATAACAGGTAAACTTATACCTGATTTGCGTAGCTCAGCGCCTTCATCAGTATAGGCAACTGCAAGGTAATCTACCTTTTGAAACTGTAATATATTGGCTATTTCAAAGCTGCCGCTGCCATAGGAAAAGGCTTTTACCATCGCCATAATTTTTGTTGATGGCTGTAACAGTTGCTGGTATTGCTTAAGGTTATGAACGATAGCGCTAAGATTTACTTCCAGCACAGTTTGATGTGTTTTTTGCTCAAGCAAACTGCTGATACGTTCAAAGCTAAAAGCTCTTGCACCTTTAATTAAAATCGTTTCATTATGAAACTGGCTGCTATGAAAATGTTGTATAAAGTCATCAGTGGAAATAAAAAAATCAGCATGGCTGCAAATCTCCCGGAAAAATCCCTGGTATCGCTGCAAACTTTTTCCTATGCCGATAAACCTGCTGACTTTTTTTCTTTTCAGTGTATTGGCTATTTCTTTATACAGGGTTTCTTCAACAATACCTGTTTCAAAAAAATCAGAAAGTATAACGGTATGTTTATGCTGCTGCTGTTGTTGCTGCAAAAAATCAAGCGCTATTCTAAGCGAACTAAGGTCGGCTATATAGCTGTCGTTAATAATAGAACAATTGTTGATGCCTTTCTTCATTTCCAGCCGCATGCCCACGGGTTTCAGCAATAACATTCTTTCTGCTATGGCGGCGGCATCATATCCAAACTTCAGCAAAACACAGCAACAGGTAATGGCATTTTCAATAGATGCATCATCTGTAAACGGCAATTCAATAGTTAAAAGTCCCTCCTCACCTTCCACCTTCCACCCTTCACCTTCCACCTTCCGCCTTCCGCCTTCTACCTTCAACCCTATCCCCGTGCTTTCTTTCTTCTTTTCTATATGCAGTACCTGTATCTCATTATATGCTTTCTTTCCAAAAAATACACAGGGCAAACCTGCTTTCACAATAGCTGACCTTACCAAATCATTATCACCATTGGCTACCATCCATTGCACATTTGCAAACAGTTTCAGCTTCTCTGCAATTTTCTGTTCAATGGTTTCAAAGTTTTCGCTGTGTGCATCGCCTATATGCGTTAATATGCCAATGGTTGGTTTTATAATATTGGCGAGATGCTGCATTTCTCCGGGCAATGAAATACCTGCTTCAAAAATGCCCAATGTATAACCGGGGTTTAATTGCCAAACACTCAATGGCACTCCTATCTGGGAGTTATAACTTTTCGGGCTTCTTGCAATAGTATATTCTTTTTCAAGCAATGTATTGAGCCATTCTTTTACAATGGTTTTTCCATTGCTGCCGGTAATGCCTATTACAGGAATATTAAATTGTGAACGATGCCATGCGGTGAGTGTTTGCAATGCCTGCAAAACATCTGCTACCTGTACAAAATTTGCATCAGTATATCCGCTGCTGTTAAATGAATAATTGGTTACAAAACTGCGAACGCCTCTATTGTATAAGTCATCAATAAAGCTATCGCCGTTTCTGCGAAAACCATCTAATGCAAAAAAAAGTGTTGTTGAGGCTTCTACCAGCTTTCTGCTGTCGGTAAGTAAATATTCAATGTGCAGATTTTCTGCGCCTTCCTTCAACTTTCCATGAACAATACCGGCTATATTACTGATGGTATAAGCACTTGTCATGATATGGCTCTAATCAAGATTATCGGATTTTACTCCCGGCATTTTACGTTTATGATAAATAGAATACACTATAGATGTAACCAGGCTTAAAACAATAACGGCTAAAGAAATATAAATTGATATGTGAATATCAAAATATTCTATCAGCATTTTAATACCGATAAATACCAGTACTACCGCGATGCCCTGTTGTAAATAATCGAACTGGTCTACAGCTCCTTTCAATAAAAAGAAAAGTGAACGCAAGCCTAATACAGCAAAAATATTGGAGGAGTAAATCACCAGTATATCTTCTTCAGAAAATGGAACGTTTGCTTTTTCTCTCACCAGCGAAACAACAGTGGGTATAGAATCGAGTGCAAAAACCACATCTATAGCTGCCAGCATTAATACAACAATAGCGAGATTGGTAAAATACACTTTTCCATGGTGATTTATCGTAAATCTTCCTTTCGGTTCCACATTGGTAAAACGCAGGTATTTCTGGATGAACTTATATATTTTGGTTTCTCCCGGGTTAAATTCTTCATCATCTTTTTGGAAAAAGAGCTTGTAACCGGTATACAGTAAAAAGAAGCCGAAAAAGTATAATATCCAATGGAATCGTTGAATTAATTCTATTCCCAGCGCAATAAATGCAATACGAAAAACAATTGCCAGCAAAATACCAATCAGCAGGGCTCTTCCTGTATCTTTTTCTTCAACTTTAAAATAGGTAAAAATTAAAATGAAAACGAATATATTATCTATACTAAGCGACCACTCCATTAAGTAAGCCGTAAAATATTTGGTAGCTACTTTTGGACCATCTTCAAACCATAAAAACACACAGAACGCTACAGATAAGCCTACCCAAAAAAGTGTTTGATACAATGCTTTTTTTATAGTGATGGTTGTGTTTTTCTTACTCATCAACCCCAGGTCAAAAACCAAAGCTATTACCAGTATTATACCAAAAGTTAAATAAGATATTTGTGTAGCAGTCATTTAAACAATTAAGATTTGTTGCCAAAGATAAGGGCTGCCTGTGTAAGCGGTATAAATACTTGCAGGATAGTAAATCTAAAAGGGGCTGATAATATATTTTCCTTATTGAGTGCATTCATATATTTTTGCGCACTGCCAAAATATAGTTTTAATGGTTGATGTATTATTAGGCCTCCAATGGGGAGATGAAGGAAAGGGTAAAATTGTTGACTTTTTTGCTCCCTCATACGATATAATTGCACGCTTCCAGGGTGGACCCAACGCTGGCCATACCCTGTATGTTAAAGACAAGAAAGTTGTATTGCACCAGATTCCATCAGGCATTTTTCATGAGGATACGATTAATCTTATTGGAAACGGCGTAGTGCTTGATGCGGTTACGCTGAAAAGAGAATGTGAAACGGTGGCGTCGTTTGGCATTGATTACGCTAAGAATTTATATATTTCTGAGCGTACAAATCTTATATTACCTACACACCGTGCGCTTGATAAGGCTTCGGAAAATTTAAAGGGTAATGATAAGATTGGTTCAACCCTTAAAGGCATTGGGCCGGCATATATGGATAAAACCGGCAGAAATGCATTGCGTGTAGGTGATTTGCTTGATAAAAACTTTACAACACAGTATATAAAGCTTCGCCTCAAGCATCAGAAATTGCTTGACAGCATGCATTTTCAGGAAGATATTTCAGCCTGGGAAGATGAGTTTTTTGAAGCGATTGAGTTTATGCGCCGGTTTAAAATTGTAAATGGAGAATACTTCATTAACGATAAAATAGCACAGGGCAAAAAAGTATTGGCAGAAGGAGCACAGGGAAGTATGCTGGATGTTGATTTCGGAACCTTTCCGTTCGTAACTTCATCCAATACTATATCTGCGGGTGTTTGTACCGGACTGGGCGTTCCTCCGCAAAAAATTAAAGAAGTAATTGGTGTAACCAAAGCATATTGCACAAGAGTAGGCGGTGGTCCATTCCCCACTGAATTGAACGATGCAACAGGTGAGGAGCTTAGAAAAATTGGCAATGAATTTGGTGCTACTACAGGAAGACCGCGTCGCTGTGGCTGGATTGACCTTGTAGCGCTGAAATTTGCCTGCATGGTGAATGGGGTTACACAACTGGTAATGACAAAAGCTGACGTGCTGGATGCATTCAGTGATTTGCAGGTATGTACTGCTTATAATATTAACGGAAAAGAACAGCAGCAGGTGCCTTACCAGATGACGAAAGTGAATATTGAACCGGTATATCAGTTGATGAAGGGATGGAATAAAGATGTTTCGAAAATGAAAAGTTATAGTGAACTGCCTGATGTGATGAAGACTTATGTAGCCTATATAAATAAATATTTAGGTGTAAATATTACATATATCTCTAACGGGCCAGGCAGGGAACAATTGATTCCGGCAAAATAATTGAGTATATTTTTAGAATAAAGGAAAATTTTTCCTGAAATTATTTGGCTATTTAAAAAAGTCGTAGAAAATTTACGTTGTTAATTCATTCAGACTATGGCAAAATCTGAAAAACCAAAAAAAGGTACAGCAAAAGGCACATCAAGCGAAGATGTAAACAAGCCTGCTAAAGGTTCATCAAAACCAAAAAAGAAAGAAGAGGAAGATGATGACGATGATGATGATTTAGAGTTAGATGAGAAACCCGCAAAAAAAGGAGCAAAACCGGCAGCTTCAAAATCTAAAAAGGATGATGAGGATGATGATGACGATGAAGGAGAAGATGTAGAAGATGATTGGGAAAAAGTAGATGAAGAAGATAACTGTGATCCTTATTTTGACGAGTTTGATATACCTAAATCAAAATCAAAAAAATCATCCGGAGGCGGTAAAAAAGGCAAAGAAGATGATGATGATTTGGGTATTGATGATGAATTTAAAGACATGGGCCTTTTTGATGACGGCGGCGGCAGGTTTGACGACGATGACGATGATTACTAATTGTTTTTCGTGAAAAGAACATTCCGTTCCTTTCCTATACAAGATATAGTTAAAACAAAAATGCAGATGTTGAGTTGGGCAAACCAATTCAACATCTGTTGTTTTTTAGACGACCATCAATACAAATTGCCCGGGCACACATTTGAGTGTATACTCGCGGTAAATGAAATGGCGTCTGTACAAGCCAATGCCGGCAATGCTTTTCAGCAACTTGATTTTTTTATGCAGCAAAATAATGATTGGTGTTTCGGTCATTTGGGGTACGACCTTAAGAATGAGCTGGAGAACCTGCACTCAAAAAACCCTGACTATATTCAGTTTCCTGATCTCTTCTTTTTTGTGCCTGAAACTGTTGTTATTTTAAAGGAAGGTGAATTAGTAATAGGTGTTTGCGGAAACAATCACCTCGCAGTAGCTGAAGCAATCATCAACAAGTCTGTAGATACAAAAAGGAAGGCAACAGCGACTGTTAAGATCAGCAGCAGATTTTCGAAAGATGATTATATACGCACTATAACAGCCATTAAAGAACATATTTTAAGAGGTGATTGTTATGAGTTGAACTTTTGCCAGGAGTTTTATAATGATGATGTGCAGGTTGATGACCCAATGAATTTATACCTGTTGCTGAGTGAAGAATCTCCTAATCCTTTTTCATCGTACTATAAGCTGAACGATAAATACCTGTTGTGTGCCAGCCCGGAACGATACCTGAAAAAAACCGGCAATACCATTATTTCACAACCTGTTAAAGGAACCATCAGGCGCAATATTAATGATGATAAAGTTGATGCAGCGCATAAACTTGCACTGCAAAACAGCGCAAAGGACAGGTCGGAAAATATTATGGTAGTAGATTTGGTAAGAAATGACCTTTCAAAAATTTGCGAAGAAGGTAGCGTAAAAGTTAGCGAGTTATTCGGTATATATCCCTTTCCGCAGGTATATCAAATGATTTCTACTGTAAGCGGAGAAATTGGAGGCAGTGTATCAGTTACCGATATATTAAAAGCTACTTTCCCAATGGGCAGTATGACCGGCGCGCCTAAAAAGCGGGTAATGGAATTGATAGATGAGTATGAAAAAACGAAAAGGGGCGTGTTTTCCGGTGCGGTTGGTTACATATCTCCTGAAAGAAATATGGATTTTAATGTGGTTATCCGGAGTATACTGTATAACGATGCGGCGCGGTATCTGTCATTTCAAACCGGCTCGGCAATTACTTATTACTGCAATGCAGAAAGTGAGTATGAAGAGTGTTTGCTTAAAGCTGCAGCCATAAAAAAAGTGCTGAATCAATAATTCAGCACTTTTATAAGAATATATTTTTTGATTATAACCTTTTACCAACCTTAGTTCTGTCGGTTACAATTGCCTTTGATTTTGGTAAGTTTATAGCTTCAGGAAATTTTGCTTTATCTTCTTCTGCAGCTATGGTTTTATTGTTGTCAATAACAGTTTGAACAGATTCGTACAGCAAGTCCTCACGGCGTGCGTTAAATACAGCAACCTTGTCTTTAGGCACTCTCATACTATATCCCTTTGTTGATACATCTCTGTCAAAGCCTGGATTATATAAATTAAATGTTGATTCGTCCATGCCCAAAGCTTTTGCAATAACAGCCGCTTTAAATTTGCCGGTAATATTCAATACCTCAGTATTGGCAAGTTCATCACTGCTAAGGTTCCTGATATCAAACAAGGGTACCAGTTCATCACTTGCTTCCAATACAAACTGAGCTGCAATAAATTTCTTTACATGATTGCGAGACTCCAAAGGCAGGTATTGCTGCAGTTTCCAGAAATCTCTGCTACCACTTTTCTTTATAGCATTATCCACTCTTGAGCCTCCGCCGTTATAGGCTGCTATAACCAGCAGCCAGTCGTTATACTGGCTATATAAGCTTTTAAGATATTTAGCCGCTGCATGCGTACTCTTAGTCAAATCTCTCCTTTCATCTCTGCCGCCATTGATTGTTAATCCCATCAGGCGCCCTGTGGTAACCATAAACTGCCAGGGGCCAACAGCGCCTTTATTTGATAAAGCGGAGTTTGATAACTCTGACTCAATAATTGCCAGGTATTTAAGGTTGGTAGGCAACTGGTACTTTTCCAGAATATTATCTATCAGCTTAAACTGGCGTTCGTACTTTAATTTAATTTTTTCAAGACGACGTTCATTGTTTTGCTGGTAAGACTTTACAAAAGAAATGGAAGCCGGATGTAATTCTTTAAACATTTTTTCTCTTAAAGAAATAGTTTTTATAGCCGAAGAAGCTTTTGCAACCTCTTCACTTTTAGCCATTAAAATCATTTCTTCGGCTGAAGGTGCATTAACTGCATCAGCTACAACAATTCCTGCGGGAGCTGTTATTTTAATAGTAGTATCTTTTGTTTGGGGTGGGGTATCGTTATCTTTTATAGTTTCAGCCTGCGCAAATGCAACTAAACATATAACGAAAAATAAACAACCAAAACCTCTTACATAAAATTTCTTCATAAATAACTCAATTTTTTGGTTTGCTCCCATCTTTGCAATTATAATTCCAAAAAAGGAGGTTACAAAATAATTGGTTGATTCACAGGGGTTACGGAAATCCTAATAAATCGTGAAAGGTTTTGCTATTGATATTGGGGTAGAGCGCAAATGTAATGGGTCAAAACGATTTGCCATAATATTAAGCCAAAATTATGCCATGATTAATGGTAAATAACGCTTATTTATCCTCATTTTGTGCCCTTCTGTCGTGAATTTCGGAAAAAATGTCGCTTTGGGAGATTAGATAGACCTTGTTGTTGCAGATATGGAATGTTTAATATTAAAACCAATCTCTATACTTATCCTTTTTAGCGCAAGTGTCATTTGGTTTTCTACTGTTTTTACTGATAAATCAAGCAGGGTGGCAACTTCTCTGTATTTTAATTCCTCCTCTTTTACCAATTTAAAAATCATTTTGCACCTGGGCGGCAGGCTTTGAATTGCTTTTTGAATTTTTGTGAGCATTTCTGCAGTAATCATTAGCTTTTCCGGGTCAAAATAAACACTGTTTAGCTCAACCCAATAATCTTCTGCCGGTATATGCTGTTCTCCTTTTTGTTTTTTCAGGTAATTGATTGCCGTATTGCGGGTGCTGGTAAAAAGGTAAAGCTTAAGATTGCTTATTTTGTGAAGGATATCTCTTTTCTCCCAGATTTTTATAAATACATCCGAAACTACTTCTTCAGACAATTGCCTGGATTTTACATATGAATATGCAAATTGTTGAAGGGATGCGTAGAAATGCAGGAATAACTCATTGTACGACTGTTGGTCGCTAAATAACGCAACTTTCTGCTGGAGCAATTCAATATCGGGGCGATTGTTATTCATCAGGGCAATCTAATGCATAGAGAACTCTTTTGTTATAGGATGCTGTAAAATTAAATTATGCTGCTTGAAGAAAAATTATTCATAATCATCTTTTTTTCTACCTTTGCACTCCTTTAATAACAAAGGCAGTTCTTTATACTTTATTTCATTTATAATATTTTGGACCCTTAGCTCAGCCGGTTAGAGCATCTGACTCATAATCAGAGGGTCGCTGGTTCGAGCCCAGCAGGGTCCACAAAGGGTCGCCCCGATAAGAATCGGGGCAGAGGTCCACAAAGGGTCGCCCCGATAAGAATCGGGGCAGGGTCCAATATTCAGCAACTGCCTTTTCTTAAAGTGAATACAAGCTATTTTAAGACAGGCAAATGAAGTTCAAAAAAACTGTTTCATACAAATCCCTCTTTAACCTTTTATTAACCTGTTGCAGGATACATTTGTCACTCAATTAAAATTATGAAGCGTTTCTCACTGCTACTGGCATTATTTGTTATTTCCGGCAATTATATTTTTGCTCAAACTGAAACTGATTCAATTCCTAAAAAGAAAGATTGGAGTAAGGCGCAATTATCCGGAAGGGCTGCTGACCACTTCATGTTACAACTTGGATATCATGGCTGGGGTGGCGATACCAAGAATATCAATACAAAGGGTTTTAGCAGAACATTCAATATGTACTTCATGTATGACTTTCCATTTAAATCAACGCCAAATTTTAGCGCAGCGGCAGGCGTTGGCGTGGGAACAGATAATATGTTTCTTAAAGAAACTACTGTTGATTTAACCAAATCTCCATTAACTTTTACCGGCGACACTTCTGCCACCTATAAAAAGTATAAGTTAGCAACTACTTACCTGGAAATACCGGTTGAATTAAGATACACTGCTAATCCTGAAAACTTCAATAAATCGTTTAAAGCAGCTATTGGTCTTAAAGTGGGTACAATGGTAGACGCGCATACCAAGGCAAAAATTTCAAGAGATAATGAGGGTAATGGTAATTATAGTGTAAGAATGAAAGACAGGCGGAATTTTAATTCCACCCGCCTGGCAGCTACAGTAAGAATAGGTTATGGTGTTTTCTCCTTATTTGGAACTTACCAGATTAATACTTTTGTGCGTGATGGATACGGGCCTAATTTAAAGCCTTACACGATTGGTTTGTGTATTAGCGGACTCTGATAATTATTTGACTGTATCTGAATAAAATAAACGGATGTCTATGGCATCCGTTTTTATTTGATACTGGTTTACATTTGTAAAATAAAATTTAACGGAGTTGATTGATAAGAAAAATAAATTTTCAAAAGAGGAAAAAGCAATCCTCGTAGGGTTGGTATATAAGCAGCAAACTGAACAGCAGTTGCACGAATACCTGGATGAACTGGCTTTCCTGGCTGAAACTGCCGGGGCAAAAGCAGTAAAAACATTTTTTCAAAAGCTTCCTCATCCTGATAGTAAAACTTTTATTGGTAAAGGAAAGCTTGAAGAAATACATGATTATATTCAGGCGCATAAAGATATTGAGGTAGCTATTTTTGATGATGAGTTAACAGGCGCCCAGATTACCAATATTGAAAAAGCGCTTGATATTAAGGTGATTGACAGGAGTGACCTGATTCTCGATATTTTTGCCAGCCGCGCAAAAACAGCACAGGCAAAAGCGCAGGTAGAGCTGGCACAATACCAGTATATACTCCCGAGACTACGTGGTATGTGGAAACACCTTGAACGTTTGGGCGGTGGTATTGGTACACGTGGTCCCGGTGAAACAGAAATAGAAACCGACCGCCGTATTGTTCGCGATAAAATATCATTACTGCGAAAACGACTTGCTGAAATTGATAAGCAGGCATATACCCAGCGAAAAGAAAGAAGTGAGTTTATTCGGGTGGCTTTGGTGGGTTATACCAATGTAGGCAAGTCAACTATCATGAACGTATTAAGCAAGAGTGAAGTGTTTGCAGAAAACAAGCTCTTTGCTACTTTGGATACTACCACCCGGAAAGTGGTTTTTGAGAACACGCCATTTCTCCTCAGCGATACGGTGGGGTTTATCAGGAAACTTCCTCACCATCTTGTAGAAAGCTTTAAGAGCACACTGGATGAAGTAAAAGAAAGTGATATCTTATTGCATGTGGTAGATATATCGCACCCACAATATGAAGACCAGATGGCGGTGGTGAACAAAACATTGCAGGAGCTCGGTTGCCACGATAAACCTGTAATTACAGTGTTTAATAAGATGGACCTGTATGTAAAAAATACTTTTGATGAATGGCTTGATGATGAGACAAAAGCACAGTTGCTGGATGAATTAAAAGAAAGATGGATAAATGAAACGAGAGGCAATTGTATTTTTATTTCTGCAACCCAAAGACAGAATATTGATGAGCTGAGAAAGGTATTGATTGATAAAATCAGGGAGAATTATCGCATACGCTATCCGTATAAAACCGATTTCTTTTATTAATGTTTGATACGAATTATCAATGGTATAAGCTGGCAGAGCACATCAACGAGCTTGATTTTGCGGATAATAATATTGCCGTTGCAGAAGTGAATGGCAAAAAAATATGCGTTGGAAAATATAATAACAGTTTACACGCCTTTGCATATAAATGCCCGCACGCAGGTGGTATAATGGCAGATGGATATATTAATCCCGTGGGAAGCATAGTTTGCCCTGTACACCGGTATAAGTTTGATATACAAACCGGGCGCAATGTTAGCGGTGAAGGGTATTATATGAAATGCTGGCCGGTAGAAGTTACTGAAGATGGAATATTTATTGGGATGAAGTGAATTTTTTGTTGTGCTGTTTTAATTTGTAAAGGGCTTACACATCATTAGTCTTATTTTATTTGTATTTTTTTACCCGTGGTCGTATCAACCTCAAAATATTGTACCCTTCCGTCATGGCTTAATACGGTATAAGACTCCCAACAAATAACTGCAATTATAACTAAGATTATTATCAGCAATCGATTCCTTCTAAAAAAAGTACCAATATTCATCTTATGATTTGTTTGATTTCCTGATTCTTTCTGTTTCTGCTTTGTTGGTTAATGGTGCAATCCGAACTAAGTTCGCATCAACCAACAACAGGAGTTTAAAGATATCAAATTAATATATCTTGTATAATAATTTGCTGTGTTAAGCATCTTTGCTTAACAGATTCATTTTATCGCCAATGGCAATCACCGTATAATAACAATGAAAAGAATTGGCATAATATCAGACACGCACGGCTATCTTGATGAAAAAGTTTTTGAACACTTTGCACAATGCAATGAAATATGGCATGCAGGTGATTTTGGAACTATCGCTATAGCAGATGAGTTGAAGAAATATAAACCTTTGCGGGGAGTATATGGCAATATAGATGGAAATGATGTACGAAGCATTTGTCCGGAGAAACTGCATTTTACTATAGAAGAAATACCTGTATACATACAACATATTGGCGGCTATCCCGGTAGCTATGCGCCTGGTGTAAAACAGGAGATTATAGCCACTCAGCCAAAATTATTTATCAGTGGTCACTCTCATATTTTAAAAGTGATGTATGATGATAAGTTGCAGTGCCTGCATATTAACCCCGGAGCTGCAGGTAAACAGGGGTGGCATAAAGTACGAACAATAGTGCGCCTTACTATTGATGGAAATAATATGAAAGATTGTGAAGTAATTGAGTTGGGAAAAAGATAAAGCTATAGCAGCCTTCGCAGGTTTTGAAAGCCTGTGAAGGCGTTGCATTTTATTCTGTTGATTTATCAAAAGTAAGTACCGGTATTTTTGACGCATAAGCCATTATGCGGTTGGTTATCCTGTTCCATAATCCCGGCAATCTAAATTCTTTTTTTGATTGCCCGAGTATTAAATCAGCATTAATGCGCCTTGAAAAATCAAGTGTGCTTTTTGCAAGGTTCTGACCTTCTAACAAAAAACATTGCACCGGTATGGTAGACACACTTTGCACAAGCTCTAATGTTTTGTCTAAAACATTTTTCTCATTACTGTTACTTCTTAATGAAACAAGATAAACAGTAGATTTAAAAGAACGCGCAAGCATGGTTGCTAATTTCACGCGTTCAACCGGAATATCATCATGCAGTGGCAATACAATTTTTTTAAAATGACTAACCAACCCGCTTGACCTTATAGCAAGTATTGGAATGCTTACTTTTTTTGCAAGCAGGCTTATAGAGATAGATGAAATTATTCTATCAAGCAAATTGAATTTTGCCAGGCCCATCACTACTAAATCCATTTTATAGGTTTCAATATATTTTTTTAATTGTTTTTGCGGATGTCCCTGCAAAAGACTGATTTCAATATCACCTTCTCCCACCATTTGTTTTTTATACACCGCTTTTAGCTCTGCTAATTTTTCACGGCAGGTTTGCATATTAATATGAGACGCGTAAGGTGTAAAATTACTTGCATCAATATTTATTAAAGGAAAAACAGGCTTAAACACTACATGCACCAGGTGAATATTACAGTTAAAGCTATTGGCTAACTCTATAGCTTTTGTAATAGCCCATTTGTTTTTTACGGTAAAGTCTACGGGTACAAGAATATTGTAAAAATTGTTTTGCATAGCATTTTGGTTTATTGGTTATTAAAAAGATGCCTTAAGTGTTTGTCAGGCTATTTTCAGCAACGGGTAAAATGTTTTTTCTTTTATTGATGCAAATGAAACTTTTTCAAGTAGTTCATCAGTGCTGCAAAAGGCTACACCTTTTCCGGCATGTGTTACAATACACCTGTCGTCTTTATCATCGCCCACTGCAATACAATTTTTTAATGGCACGTTGAATTTATCGCAGGCGTATTGCAGTGCATTACTTTTACAAAATGCATGCCCGCACATACTGTCCGGTGAGGCAAAGAAATAGGATGGTAAATTTACTTCTCCTGTAGCTTTGCCTTCAAAAAATTCCAGTTGATTAGCATATACAAAATCAGCACCAATATTTTGTTTAACATAATTTGCTATCAGTGCGTAGCTATGGCTTATTATGCCAACCCGGTATTTTCTTTCTTTCAGTGCTGCAATCACTTCGCGAATATCATCTACTATATCAATACCGGCAGCAATATGTAAAAGATCATCAATAGTTTTTCCTTTTAATAGCAGCCCGATTCTTTTGGTAAGTATGATAGGATCTTTTTCGTTAAATCTCAAGTCTTCAAGTTCCCGAACAAAACCAAATGCCAGGGCACAGGTGTCAATAAATTTTCCCTTGAAAATGGTATTGTCAAGGTCAAAAATTAGCATCTTATTATAATCTGAAAGATTTTCTTTCAGCGTGTTATGCAACTCCCTTTGTATCGCTTCTATGGTAGAAATATCATCTGCAGGAGCGTCATCTTTACTTATTCCCTGTGCTTTTGTAATAATAGCCCGCGATACTTCTTTACTCATTTTTCCCAAACCTTCCCATGGTTTGCTATTATTTTCTATATACCCAATGTTAACCTCTTTAATACGGGCTTTCATTAAATACATATCAATTAGTATACCTATATCCACGCCATAATCATTAATAAAATTAATCCTGTTGAAAAATTGTTTTTTACCCGCTATCATGCCGCTTAGTGGTTGCGAAAAGTTTGCCAGTCCGGGGTAATATATGTTAAGAAGTGGCTTGGCTACCAGCTCGGTTACCCTGCCGGCATTCCTGGCAAAACTCGCTTTTACAAAATCTGCTTCATTATTAATAATAGGTTCGGTTAACAGCTCAATCGTTTTTTCAGGATAAGGGTCTATATCTCCATCAAGAAAAATTAAAATATCATTCTCCGCATTTTGAATACCATCCTTCATTGAAATACCCTTGCCCCTGATGCTGCTGTGTACTACTTTTGCCCCGCTGCGTAAAGCCACTTCAACAGTATTGTCTTCCGAGTTATCATCAACTACTATTATTTCTGTAACCAATGCATTCTTTTTACAGAAGCTGATAATTTGCCCAATAGTTTTTGCTTCATTTAATGCAGGTATAATTACTGTAATCATTCCTATTGCTTTTATGAAAAATGAATTTTCCGGGGCATGGGGATTGGTAATATACAAATTCATAGTTAATGAGACAAGGGAAAAGGTATAGGGTGTGGGGTAGAAGACAGAAGGTGTAGGATAGAAGGTATAGGGTGGTCGGTCGTAGAGACGGGCATGCCCGTCTCTACAGTAACACCTTCCACCCCTTTATAGAAAATAAAAAATCCCGAATTGCTTCGGGATTTTAAAAAAGGTTGAAAGTATTATTACTTAATAGTCGTTGTTATAATCTCTTTTGTTATAACCGCCACGGTCTCCACCGCGGTCGCGATCACGGTAACCACCGCCACCGCCTTTGTTGTAGCCGCCACCGCCGCCACCAAAGCCTCTTTTCTTAAAACCACCGCCACCGCTTGGTTTAGCTGGTCTTTCCTGGGCTTCGTTGATTACGATCTTTCTGCCTTGTATTTCTTTGTCATAAAGGCTGCTGAGCGCATTCTGAGCTTCAGTGTCGTTTTCCATTTCTACAAAACCGAATCCCTTGCTTCTTCCGGTTTCGCGGTCTTTAACAATCTTAATAGAGGAAACAGTACCATACTGTTCAAATAAAGTTCTTAAATCGTCTTCTGTCATAGTCCAGGAGAGATTTCCTACATACAGGTTCATTGTAACAAAATTTTAAATAATAAAAATTAAAAATGGTAATGAAAACATAGTTGCTACAATGATCTGAGAACCCGGAGAAATAGCCGTAAATACCAGCCAGAATAGAACTAATGGGCATTACTTAATTGTGAAGATAATGCTTTCCTTAGTATTACCATAAAAAATACCATATTTATTACAAACGGAAAGAAGGGATGAGTAAAAACCCATATAAAACAAAAGAGTAAAACTACGATAGTTTTACTCTTTGCATATAGTTTGTAATATTATTCAGCCACTACTTCAAAGCTGAGTTCGGTTTCGTTTCCGTTACCAAAATCTACTTTAGCCTTGTGCGTGCCGAGTTCTTTAACCTCGTCAAGAATATGAATTCTGCGGCGGTCTATTTCGTATCCTTTCTGGTCGCGGATGGCACGGGCAAGTTGTACAGTAGTAATGCTACCGAAAATTTTGCCTGAAGTACCGGTTTTAGCGCCAATTTTTAAAGGACCTTCGTTCAGTTTGTTTATTACCTGGTTAATTTCAGCCAGTAATTTTTCTTCTTTCTTTTTAAGCTGTTTCAGCTTTTCTTCCAATTGTTTTAAATTAGAAGGAGAAGCTTCAATAGCGTATTTCTGGGGAATAAGATAATTACGTGCGTAACCGCTCTTTACCTTTACTTTTTCGTTGGCAGAGCCCAGGTTATCTACGTCTTGTATTAAGATTACTTCCATGATTGCCTCCTACTTTAAAAGATCAGTTACGTAAGGTAATAAAGCCATTTGCCTGGCTTTTTTTATTGCATCAGACACTTTACGCTGGTATTTGAGCGAATTTCCGGTAATGCGGCGGGGCAACATTTTACCCTGCTCATTCAGAAACTTCTTTAAAAACTCAATATCCTTGTAATCGATGTACTTGATGCCGTATTTCTTAAAGCGGCAGAACTTTTTCTTGGGCTTCTCAGTTTTGATAGCCGTAAGATATTTTATTTCATTAGCTTTTGCCATACTATTCAGCCAGCGCTTTTTCGGTTTTATAATTTACACCACTTTTCTTTCTGGCATTGTACACGACGGCGTATTTATCGAGTTTCGTTACCATGTGACGTAAAACCTGCTCGTCACGTAGCAGTTGAATCTTCAAAGATTCATTGAAGCTGGATGGCGCAGTAAATTCCATCACCCAGTAAATACCTGTGGTTTTTTTCTGGATGGGATACGCCAGTGATTTTAACCCCCAGGGGTTAGAATGCACGATCTCACCGCCAACTTCGGCAACAAGATCAGTGTATTTTTTCTGAGCTGCTTTAAATTCTTCTTCGCTCAGAATAGGGGTAAAAATCACCATCAATTCATAATTGTTCATTACCCTGAATTTTTGGTTTTTAAATAATGGGGTGCAAAGGTAGGTTTTTTTGGTATATCTGCTGAATTTGTTTTAAGGTGTAGGGTGTAAGGCATAGGGTTTATAACGGTACAGACAAGGCATGCGTCGTAGAGACAAGGCATGCCTTGTCTCTACACACCGTCCATTGCCATCCTGTCAGTAATCTATCAAATGGCATTTTATTTGTCAACCAGCACCATACATAATTAATTACTATACTATGCAAAAAGGCAATATACGGGTACAAACGGAAAACATATTTCCCATAATTAAAAAGTTTCTTTACAGTGAACATGATATTTTTTTAAGGGAATTGGTGAGTAATGCAGTAGATGCTACCCAAAAATTGAAAACCTTGTCTTCTATTGGCGAAGCAAAAGGTGAGTTGGGCGACCTGAAAATAGGCGTAAAGCTTGATCCTGAAGCAAAAACGCTCACTATTTCAGATAATGGCATTGGTATGACAGCCGAAGAGGTGGATAAATTCCTTAACCAGGTGGCATTTAGCGGCGCGGAGGAATTTCTTCAGAAATATAAAGGGCAGAATGATGCAAATATAATAGGTCACTTTGGGCTTGGTTTTTATTCTGCTTTTATGGTGAGTGATAAAGTGGAGGTAGTAACCAAATCTTATAAGCCTGATGCTCCGGCGGTAAAATGGGAATGTGATGGCAGCCCGGCATTTACGCTGGAAGAAGTGGATAAAAAGGAGAGAGGCACCGATATTATTCTCCATATTAATGAAGAAAGCAAAGAATTTTTAGAAGCCCATAGAATAAGGCAGATACTTGAAAAATTCTGTAAGTTTTTACCGGTTCCTATCTTTTTTGAGGATAAACAAATTAATAATACAAACCCGGCATGGACTAAAAAACCTGCTGAACTTACAGCAGAAGATTACCAGAATTTTTACAAAGAACTATATCCCTATAATGAAACACCGCTCTTTTGGATTCATTTAAATGTAGATTATCCATTTAACCTTACCGGTATTTTATATTTCCCTAAAATAAAGCAGAGCTACGAAATACAAAAAGACAAAATTCAATTGTACAGCAACCAGGTATTTGTTACAGACGAGGTGAAAGATATTGTACCGGAATTTTTGATGTTGCTGCAGGGCGTAATTGATTCTCCTGATATTCCGCTAAATGTAAGCCGCAGTTATTTGCAGGGCGATCCCAATGTTAAAAAAATCAATAATTACATTACAAAGAAAGTAGCAGATAAACTTGAAGAGATATTTAATAAAGAGCGAAAGGAATTTGAAGAAAAGTGGGAGAGCATTGGGTTGTTTGTGAAGTATGGAATGATGACAGACGATAAGTTTTTTGAGAAAGCAAACAAGTTTAACCTGTTTGAAGATGTTGACGGCGGTAAATTTTATACGCTTGAAGAGTACAGGCTGGCTGCTGAAACATTACAGAAAAACAAAGACGGAAAACTGGTTATTTTATACACCACTAACCCGGTACAGCAGGATGCCTATATACAACAGGCAAAAGCTAAGGGATATATTGTTGTGAAGATGGAAACTATTGTTGATTCCGCATTTATTAACCAGGTAGAACATAAATTAGATAATGTAATTTTTACCCGCGTTGATGCGGATATTACAGACAATCTTATTGATAAACAGGAAGGCGGTGAATCAATATTGAATAAGGAAGAAGCGGAAGCATTGAAAAACCTGTTTGATATTAAAATGCCTGAGGTGAATATGACGGTAGAAGTAAAAGGGCTTAGTGCCGATGCTCCGCCTGTTGTGGCAACAAGGCCTGAATTTATAAGGCGTATGAAAGATATGGCATCAGTAAGTGGCCCTATGGGCAGCTTTTATGCAAACATGCCTGATGAAGTATCGCTTACAGTTAATGGTAATCACCCTATTTACCAGAACATATTAGCTGAAACTGATAGCAGTAAAAAGGAAAAGCTGGTACATAATCTTGCAGACCTGGCACTGCTGTCGCAGGGTTTGCTAAAGGGTAATAACCTTACTGAATTTATTAACCGCAGTGTTGAACTGATAGGCGGAGAAAAGAAAGGAAAGATTATTGTAGAGAACTAAAAAACCATTTTTATAAAATAGGAAACCCCGAATTGTATTTCGGGGTTTCCTGTTTTATGTGATAATATTATTTTTTAAAAGAAAGTAAGGTTGTTTTAAATGTGCTTATTTTTTTTGCCTGGTTATAATAAGCATGCTCAGGATTTGCTTTTATTGTATTGACCAGCTTTTTTGCAGCATCATAGTTTTGCAGCCTTATAAGTGCAAGGGCAAGATAAAATTCACTTTCCTGTGTATATGGTTTTTCGCTGAGGGTTTTATTTGTTTCAATTACCTGGTTAAAATAATCAGCAGCCACATCAGCTTTGTTGAGCTGTAATGCTGATACCCCGGCAAGAAATTTTTCTTTTGGCAGGCTTTCATTCGAAACGGCAGATAATACGCCATCCCAATTGCCCATTTTATATAATTGTTCTATATCCGTTCCTTTAGATACACCTCTTGTAATGGAGGGGTTATAATCTTCAAAAGCTGAGGCATATAATTTATCAGGAGTTATAGTTGCATATTGTATAGCTATATATGATGCTGATACAACCACTATTGCTGCTGCTGCACGCATAGCATAAAAGCCCATGCTGCGTACTTTAGCTGGTTTACTGTTTGTAACGGTGGTATTGTTTTTACCTTCTTTATACGCTTCTGCAATATTACCTACCTGCTTATGCAAAGCAGCAATTTTTACTGATTCTACAGCCATTCTCATATATTCATATTCTTCCTGTAAATCAGCATTATTGTTCAATAGTTCTTCAACTATTGTTTTTTCTTCATCATTTACAGAGCCGTCAATATACTTCTCTATTAAATCAATATTGGTGTTAAAATCGTAAGTCATATATTATTTGCTTTCAGCGTTTCAATAATTGTTACATTATTTTTTACCATTGATACAAGTTCTTTAAAACATTTGTGCTTTTTGTTTCTCACCACCTGTTCATTTTCGTAATTCGTTTGTTCAACAATTTCTTTCATTGATAAACTATCGAAGTAAAACAGGGTAAGAATTTTTTTACAACCTTCTCCCAGCGTTTTAAATACATCTAATAACTGCTTTCTCGATTCCCGCTGTTCATAAGTTTCAGCGCCACTATCATTTTGCATACGGTTTAATTCAAAAACCTTATCTCTTTTTTCTGTTCTGTTTCTTTTCTTCAATTCATTCAACCAGGTATTCCTTGTAATTGAATGCAAAAAAGTTTTCACGCTTGATTCTTCCCTGAATTTTCCTGTTTGCACTACCCTGATAAAATCTACAATCACTTCCTGCAGTATATCCTGGGCATCCTGTTCGCTGCCGTTATTATTGGTAATTAAAGAACTCAGGTATTCAAAGTGTTCCTGGTAAATGAATGCTATTGCATTATTAAGATTTTTATTTGTTTTGATACTGGTTATCAAATCAATATCGCTTAATCTCAATTTGCTGATCATTTCAAATACTTTTATTGGTAAAAGCTGAAGTGTATTTTGTAATCTTAAAACGAAAAAAATCAGGATATATTTATTTTCAATAGATTATAAAATATTTTTGGTAAATATTTTTGGGAAGAGGAAATAAGAAAATTAACAATTCAATGTTTAAACATTAATTATCTTTGCATTCAAATACTAAAAACTATATAAATTATGGCAACAACTAAATGGGTTATAGATCCTTCGCACAGCGAAATACAATTCAAAATCAGGCACTTAATGATTACTAATGTAACGGGCAGCTTCCAGGAATTTGCCTCAACGGCAGAAACAGAAGGTGATGATTTTACAAAAGCTAAAATTAAGTTTACTGCAAAGGTAGATTCTATTACTACTGGCAATGAGCAAAGAGACGGACACCTTAAGAGCCAGGATTTTTTTGAAACCGAAAAATACCCGGAACTTGTGTTTGAAGCAAATGGACTAACCGCTAAAGGCGGCGACGAATATGTAGCAGAAGGCGACCTGACACTGCATGGTATAACCAGGAAAGTTAAACTCTCTATTGAAGCGGGCGGTGTTGTAAAAGATCCTTACGGACAAACAAAAGCAGGTTTTTCTGTTTCTACAAAAATTAACCGCAAAGATTTTGGACTTAACTGGAATGCAGCAACCGAAGCCGGCGGAGTGGTGGTAAGCGATGAAGTGAGGGTAAGCGCTGAGGTGCAGTATGTAAAGCAATAAATTTAAAACTGCCACGAATGCACGAATAAATGTTCATACTTAAAATAATATTTGTGCATTCGTTTGAAGTTTATGGTTTGAAGTTTATGGTTTGAAGTTTATGGTTTGAAGTTTATGGTTTGAAGTTTATGGTTTGAAGTTTATGGTTAGCATTTTGCATAACATGTAGTTCAAAGCAACATTCTGGCGGAACGGAATGACGCCCGGCACTCAACTTATTAATCAGCCGAAATATGCCGGCTAATCATCTTTTTTGAATAAAATACATTTGCTTTGTACAACTTTCACCTATAATCATACCGCTTGAAGCATTTCATAATTGCCCTGCTTGACTTTGCTTATACACCTTTCCAAAAATTTATTGACAGGCAAACATTCCGGTATGTGGCGTGTGGAGGGGGCAATACATTGCTTGATATTGTTATCTACTTTATTACATATAATTTCATCTTAAAAAAGCAGTTTGTACATACCCCTTTTATAAGTATTAGCCCTTATATCGCTTCATTTATAATTTCCTTTTTTATAACGTTTCCTATAGGCTTTTTACTAATGAGGAACATAGTATTTACGGGGTCTGTTTTGAGAGGAAGAGTACAGTTAGCCAGGTATTTTGGAATGGTAATGGTATGTGTAATTCTTAATTACATTTTTATAAAATTATTTGTAGAAAAGTTTGGATTTTATCCAACAATTGCTAAAGTGGTTACAACAATTATTGTTGTTTGTTTCAGCTACCTGGCACAGCGTCATTTTACTTTTAAGAGTAAGCATTAATTGGAATAAAATTGCTTAAACCCCACTTATTAGTCCATTACTTTTTTCACAAATACAGATAAGGTAGATCGCTCTTTCTTCAGTCCTAACTTGTTTCCAGGTCATGCAATTTTATTCCTTTTAAAGGTTTACCCATAAGCCTATTGCTATAGGTTGGCAACGGCCAGTACAATAAATAGGATAAGGTTTTATGGTCGTATTTTTGTGGAACTAATTTTTTAAAAAAACAGTTTCCACTACATATGGTATAACAGGTTTTCGGATATTGGGCCACTAACTCTTCTTTAAAGAGCCTCCCTTCAAAACCAGGTTTCCAGGATAAGTTGGAACGAGTTCGCTAACATTTATGATGGCCGTTTAATGGTTCAATTAAATATCTAATAAAAAAATATACTGCTTTGGGAATAACTAACGGTATTTTGCTACCGTTTTTTAACGGTAGTTTGGTACCGTTAAAAAACGGTACAAATGGTACCGTTTTTTAACGGTTTTTTTTTGTGGTTTTAACGGTTTTTTTTCAGGGTAATTAACATTTGTTACTGAATTTCTAATTAGTATAGATAATGTTAATTTGTAATTGATTGTTTTGTAAGTGTTTGTATATATTTTTTTCTATTAAGCACCTGTAGTTTTACAGTGAAATTTTAATTCAGTCACTTTAAACCACAGAACATGCTTACAATTCAAAAAAAATCACTAAAGAGTGGAAAGTACGTAAACACTAACCACGTAGACAGTATTATTAGAACTTATAAACAAGAAAGATGGGTACACAATTCCGCCCGAATTGGTAAAGAAGATTCATTAAGTACCTGGTACAGCATTGAAGAACTGGAAGAGTTTATCAGCACAGCCAAAATGCATGGTGCAGATGGTATTAAATTCTATTTTGCGGCTTATCCATCAGATTTTGCTGAAAAACCAGAGTATGCAGGACGCCAGACCCTGGCACTTGTAGCAACCAAGAGCAAAGAAATGGAAGAAGGTATTGCGCATAAAGATATCTATATCAAGGATGGCGAAACAACAACCATACTGGCATATAATATAGGAAGACTTTGCCCTCCGGGATGTAACCCTAATCCTCCTAAACCAAACGGTTCAGAAGCTGATGATTGGGGTGGCATTGGCATAACAATCGTAGACAGAGGCGATGAAGGAATGACATTAGTATAAGTTAATATTGTATGTAATAGATTGCTAAAACCTCCTGATAATTCAGGAGGTTTTATTTTTTTAATCAGCTACTCCTCATATCTTGTGTGAGTGTTATTTACTGAGGCATATTTATATTTTATTTTGCTGGCAGCTATATCTGCCTGTGCTTTTTATTTTCAAAAAAAAATATCTGTATTTCTTTACCTGTTTTCTCCGTTCCTGTTTGTAACTTTTTTGGTTGAAATAGGAGGTTTATGGATGAGCTATAATGCTAAGCCTAATTCCTGGCTGTATAATATGTTTGTGATCTTTCAAACGGTTTTTTATTTTTTATTAGTCCGTCATGTGATCAGAAGTAAAAAAATGAGGTTTTTTTTGCTTTTTTCCGCATGTGCATTTCCATTGCTGGTAATTATAAATATATTTTTTTTACAGCCGGCAAAAGATCAGTTTGTAAGTATTTCTTATGCCATAGGAACGCTGCTCATCGTTTTTTCCACCATATTTTATTTTTACGAGCTATTCACTTCTGATAAGTATATCAATTTAGCCAGGGATCCTTTTTTCTGGATATGTTCGGGACTATTATTCTTCTATAGCTGCGGCTTTCCGCTGTTCGCCTTAAATAACTTTTTATACAGTTCGTCGAATATCTTCATAAAAAACTATTTTTCAATTATTGCTCTCCTCAATATTTTATTATATTCATCCTTCATCATTGCGTCGCTATGCAAAATCAGGATCAGGAATTCTTCGTCTTAATAATAATTGGCGGCTTGCTCGCTTTTTTACTGGTAGGATTTGTGGTAACTGTTCTTTTGTTGTATCAAAAAAGACAACACAGGCAGGAACAGGAATTGACTAAGCTTAAAGAAGAGTATGACCAGGAAGTACTAAAATCTCAACTGGAGATACAGGAAGCCACACTAAAAAACATTGCACAGGAATTACACGACAACATCGGGCAAATTTTATCGGTGGTAAAATTATCCCTGTCAGTTTTACCTATTGAAAAAGAACATAAGGCATACGAACCTTTGCAGCATATAAGGGAAGTGTTGAATAAAGCGGTTTTTGATCTTGCTGATCTCACAAAAAGTCTTCATACAGACAGGATTGCGCAAATCGGGTTGGTTGAATCTGTACGGTTCGATCTGCAAACACTTAAGAAAACCGGGTTAATGAATGTGCAGTTTGATGTAAAAGGAGCAGAATACAAACTCACCGGGCAAAAGGAGGTTTTTATATTCCGTATTTTCCAGGAGCTTGTAAATAATATATTAAAACATGCTAAGGCCACCCAGCTAAATATTTTGCTGGATTATACCTCATCTGATAATTTTATACTTTCTGTGGCAGATAATGGCGTTGGTTTTAGCATGCAGGACAAAAAAGACTCAAAATCTCCACTGAATGGAGTTGGTTTAAAAAGCATGATGAACAGAACTAAATTAATTGGAGCCACTATAGTTTTTGACAGCTATCCCGGTAAAGGTACCTCAGTAAAAATGCAACTACCTATCAATGCATCAGCCCAAACGATGGACCAATAATTATGGATAATAAAGCGGCTATACATGTAGCTATTGTAGATGATCATACGCTTTTGAGAAATGCGTTGGGTAAACTAATTGAGTCATTTAATAATTTTGCAGTTGCTTTTGAAGCTGCAAACGGAGAAGAGCTAAAACAACTGCTTACAAAAAAATATATTCCTGATATTATTTTACTTGATGTAAATATGCCGGGGATGAATGGCTTTGAAACAGCAGAGTGGTTATACAAAAATTACCCACAAATAAAAGTGCTTGCTTTATCCATGTTGAGTGATGAAAGTACCATTATACGAATGCTTAAATTAGGCGCTAAAGGATATATTTTGAAAACAACAGACCCCGAAGAACTACAAATGGCGCTTAGCTCTGTTATGAAAAAGAATTTTTATTTATCTGATTATATATCCGGAAAAGTTATTGGCGGTCTTAATAAAAACATGGATGTAACAGATGATGTTGTTTATTTAACGGAAAAGGAAAAAGAGTTTCTTAAGCTGGTATGTTCTGATCTTTCTTATAAAGATATAGCGGAAAAAATGTTTGTAGGGCAGCGGCGTGTGGAAGATTACCGAAATACTTTATTTGAAAAGCTAAAACTTAAATCGCGTGTTGGATTGGTTTTATATGCCATTAAAAACGGCATATTTGAAATATAGCCGGGTGCATTTAAAAATGTTGTAAAGGTTGCCAACCTATCCCAAAGGTTGGCAACCCTGGATTCTCTTTATAGTTTAAATGAATCTATCTGTATTGCTAAATCTCCTTTACTGTTACATCTCAGGATAAAGTTGTTTTTTAACGGGTAAATATTTACAATTTGTATTACTTCCATTTTTCCAACAGAAAATATTCCTTTTTGTAATTCCCGGTTCATCTGGCTGTTTACTTTACTTATTAAAGTATCTGTATAAGCCTGCATGTTAAAGGTTGAATATTTGTTTAGTTCAGTAATAATTTTCCTGTTAAATAACCATTTGGCTGTTTTAATCAAAAGGCTTTTGGTGCGTATATCGTAATCAATGTCTTTAACCTGCAATTCATTTTTAGCCTGGTTAAATACCGGCTTACCCGTTAAGTACATAATGCCATTATCAGCACCTTTAAAACTCACTTTAATAATGAGTTTTTCATTATCTGCGCCATACAGGTTACATTTCTCTATAATAATATACTTCCCTAATTTATCCATATCAATTCGTTTGCCTGCCAATTGTTTGGTAAGCAGTTGGCTTAACGAATCATAATTCATAATAGCATCAATATATATGCTGAATCCTTTGCGGCGCGTAAAATCACTAATGTCGGGTATAACGGTTTTATGGTCAGTTGTTTTGCTAAGGCTAATCAATGGCCGCGCAGAAATACCAATAGAAATATTAAGAGAATCATTTTGGGCATATAATGAACTCATTCTTATTTTTTCAGGATTCAATTGCAGATAGCCAACATCATACAATTTTATACTTGTGTTAAGCACATCCCATAACTGCTGAAACTGAGGGCGGAAATTTAAACTGTTAAGCGAGTCTTCAATATCCCTGCCTGCTATTATCAATTCATTTTTTAACTGAGCCATAATAATCGGGGTAATATCGTGCCCCCAAAAGCAAACCGTACATTTATCCAGCGGCTTTGGGTTGAGCGCCTCAAATTTAGCCACCACATTAAAATTGTTTTTAAGTTGCAGATTGGCTTTATACCCGATATCAACCCTCGGCTCAGCTTCTTTCAACCCACAGGCACATACCGGCGACCAGGGCGAAATGGCTACCCGGTCGCTTCCGGAACCTGTACACACCCGCTGCGCTCCTGCAATAATATAGCTGCCGGTAAAGTTAAAGTTAACCATGTTGCCGTTTGAGCTTATCCGGAGCGGTCCTCTTTTAAAGCGGTACATATATTTTGTATCGCAATTATTTACGATGTATTCGTTAGGCCAGCCGTCGGAGGCATATATCTTTTGTACATTCTTTTCTGCTATTTCATATAAAGGCTTCAGGTTAACCCGCAGCGGAATGTCAATATCACTTACCGGCAATGAGTCCGGGGCGAAATAGGTTTTAGCCAGTTCCGGCTTTTCGGGTATAATCTTTTTGGAGCAGGAGCTTAAAAAAATCAACATCAAAAAAACACTGCCAATATGCTTCATACAGGTATTGAAAATTGCGATAAATATATAAAGCTTTTGTTGCGTCTAAATTGTTGAACCCGTTAATTTTTTAGATGATTTTTCGGTTGTCAGGGTATAATAAAAATAACTGCCATTTTTTCACTTTTAAGGCTCATGGCATAATGATTGACAATACATTCATACTAAATCAAATTATTTAATACAATTATAAAAGATATGGGAAAAATAATAGGAATTGACCTCGGTACCACCAATAGCTGCGTAGCTGTTATGGAAGGTAATGAGCCTGTAGTAATAGCAAACGATGAGGGCCGCCGCACAACACCTTCTATAGTTGCTTTTCTGAAAAATGGCGAACGTAAGGTAGGAGATCCTGCAAAACGTCAGGCCATCACTAACCCGGTAAATACCATAATGTCAGTAAAACGCTTTATGGGTCGCCGTTTTGATGAGGTAACCGAAGAGTTAAAACATGTAGCCTACAAAGTTGTAAAAGGCGATAATAATACTATTCGTATAGATATTGATGGCAGATTATATACGCCACAGGAAATTTCTGCAATGATTTTGCAGAAAATGAAAAAAACCGCTGAAGATTATCTTGGCCAGGAAGTAACAGAAGCTGTTATTACCGTGCCTGCTTATTTTAATGATGCTCAGCGCCAGGCAACAAAAGAAGCGGGTGAAATTGCCGGCTTAACTGTTCGCCGTATAGTAAATGAACCAACTGCAGCGGCATTAGCTTATGGGTTGGAGAAAAAGCATAAAGATGAAAAAATTGCAGTATTCGACCTTGGTGGCGGTACGTTCGATATATCTATTCTTGAATTAGGCGATGGTGTGTTTGAAGTAAAATCAACCAATGGTGATACGCACCTGGGTGGTGATGACTTTGATAAAGTAATTATCGACTGGTTGGCAGATGAGTTTAAGAAAGATGAAAATATTGATTTGCGTAAAGACCCTATGGCATTACAGCGTTTGAAGGAAGCTGCAGAAAAAGCAAAAGTGGAATTGTCTTCTTCAAGCGAAACAGAAATTAACCTGCCTTATGTAACGGCTGTTGATGGTGTGCCAAAGCACCTGGTTAAAAAACTAACCCGTGCAAAATTTGAGCAATTGGCCGACAGCTTGTTTGAAAGATGTTTGAAACCATGTGAGCAGGCTTTGAAAGATGCCGGCTTATCTACTTCTCAGATTGATGAAGTGATATTGGTTGGTGGTAGCACCCGTATACCTAAAGTGCAGGAAATTGTAGAGAAATTTTTTGGTAAAAAACCTAATAAAGGTGTTAACCCCGATGAGGTTGTGGCAGTTGGTGCTGCTATACAGGGTGCGGTATTAACCGGTGAAGTGAAAGATGTATTGCTGCTCGACGTAACACCGCTTTCTCTGGGTATTGAAACAATGGGTGGTGTAATGACACGTTTGATTGATTCAAACACCACTATACCCACTAAAAAATCTGAAACTTTTTCAACAGCTTCAGATAATCAACCCGGCGTACAGATTCATGTATTGCAGGGTGAACGCCCGATGGCTTCTCAAAACAAAAGCCTCGGCATGTTTAACCTGGATGGTATACCACCGGCTCCACGCGGCGTGCCTCAAATTGAAGTGATTTTTGATATTGATGCTAATGGTATATTAAATGTAACCGCTAAAGATAAAGGCACAGGAAAGGAACAGAAAATAAGGATTGAAGCCGGTAGTGGTTTGAGCAAAGAAGAAGTTGAAAAAATGAAGGCTGAGGCAAAAGCCAATGAAACAACAGATAAAGAGGCTCGTGAAAAAGTAGATAAAGTGAACCAGGCCGATAGCCTTATTTTCCAAACTGAAAAACAATTGAAAGAGTTTGGAGATAAAATATCTGCTGATAAAAAAGCGCCGATTGAATCTGCCCTCAGCAAATTGAAAGATGCGCACAAACAACAGGATATTGCAGCTATTGATTCATCTCTTGCAGCATTAAATACTGCATGGACGGCAGCTTCTGAAGAAATATATAAGGCACAGCAAGGCGATGCTACTGCAGGTGGAGCTGGTAAACAGGAGCCACAGGGTGCCAATGCAGGTGCAGGCGATAATGTAACAGATGCTGAGTTTGAAGAAGTGAAATAAGAATGTAGTTAGAAGTTAGTGATATATAAAAACCCTCCGCTTAGCGGAGGGTTTTTTGTTGACATTAAAACCAACACACTTGCGCCTTGCGACTGAGCCAACACGAAGATTGTAGTTAAATCATTCTTATGCGAAGAAGCTGTAGTAAAACCTATAAGGTTTGCCGGGCGGTATTGCAGCGCTGCAAGCCTTATAGGTTTAGCAAACCATAATCTTATTTCAAATGAAACAATATGAACGCTGAATCTGCCAGGCATTTGCACTAATACTCAACATCTGCACAACTGCCCAACAGATTTCTCACCCGCCATAATATACTTTTAATTCAATACAACCTGCAGGCGGGATTATAATGACATCATTACGAATAAATTGAAAATCAGGTCTTTATTTTTAACCATGGCCTTGCCATATTGCAATTAACTGCAACCGGGAAGTTCTTATGTTTGAATTAAAAAATGTAAAAGTTAGTAAATTACTTTAAGCGATCTCATTGGATGTAAGACTGGGATTGCTTCTCCCGCCTTAATATTCATTCAATTAAAATCTTCTTGAGGGCGGGATCGCAATGACGGGCGAGAGCGTGATGAAATATATACCTTGTGTTAGTTCTGACAGTAATAAACAATGACTCTGGCA
>JADLCD010000057.1 GCA_020847395.1 Chitinophagaceae bacterium | reverse complement strand
ATTAATGGCAATTTAAATTTTGTTAATACAGATATCACGCCTGCTGCCACAGGAGAAAAATTGCACCTGAGCGACGAAAGCATTGTGGTAGTTTCTTCACAGGGCATCCGGTTTAATCAATTTACGCTGCAGGATTCAGCAGGTAATAAAGCCATACTGGATGGTGATATTGCTACGACAGATTTTACTTCTTAAAACTTTGATCTCACTTTAAAAGCAAATGACTTCCAGGTTTTAAACAGCGTAAAAAAACAAAATGCATTATACTATGGCAGGTTAAATATTGATGCCAATGTATCAGTAAAAGGTGCGATGATGACGCCTGTAGTAAATGCTGATCTAAAAATTAATAAAGCAACGGATGTAACATTTGTGTTGCCGGGTGTAAATCCTGAGATTGAAGACAGGCAGGGTGTGGTGCAATTTTTTGATGCCTATGGCGCTGCTGAAAGCGACAGTCTTTTTTTGATTGAAAAAGATTCACTTGCTGCTACCACATCATTGGGAGGATTGGAATTGACAGGCACTATTCAGTCAGACACGGCGGCATTGATCACATTGATAACGGATGAACGTAACGGTGATGCAGTAAAAATAAAAGGTAAAGCGTCTTTATCAGGCGGTATTGATAAGAGTGGTAAGATGAGTCTTACCGGCGACTATCAACTGCAAAGCGGTTCTTATCAAATTACATTAAGTGTGCTCAAGCGGCAATTTACCATTCAGCCCGGCAGCACCATCACCTGGAACGGCGATCCCTTATCAGCTACATTAGATATCACTGCTCAATATGTTGCCAATACGCAACCCATTAACTTACTGCCAAGTGAAATCACCAGTTTACCATCTGCAGAAGTTAACAGGTATAAATCAAAGGTTCCTTTTAATGTGCTGCTAACAATGAAAGGCGATTTAATGAAGCCACAGATCACGTTTGATATCGAATTACCAAACAATGAAAAATCAAGGTGGCCAAACGTAGATAATAAACTGGCCTATATACGGGGAGACGATGCTGAATTAAATAAGCAGGTTTTTGCCTTGTTGTTGTTGGGCAGATTTGTTCAGGAAAATCCTTTAAAGAATTCTGCTGAAGGCACATCATTGGCCACCACTGCCAAATCAAGTGTAAGTAAAATTTTGGCTGACCAGTTAAATAATCTTGCAGGCAGCCTGATACAGGGCGTGGATTTAAACTTTGGCATCAATTCAGAGGATGATTATACCAGCGGAACTGCTACCAGCAGAACAGATTTGAATGTTGGTGTATCAAAAAGACTATTAAATGATAAAATAAAGGTGAGTGTCGGAAGCAATTTTGAGCTTGAAGGCCCATCCAATACCAATGAAAACGCAAGCAATATCGCCGGCGATATTGCAATTGATTATATGCTTAGCAAAGACGGAAGATACCTGCTAAGAGCGTAGAGGCGGAACCGTTACGAAGGAGTGGTGGAAGGACAGGTGGTAGAATCAGGTGTGAGTTTCATCTTCACACTCGATTTTAATAATTTCCGGCAGTTGCTTGGAGGAAAAAAAAACAGGGAGAAAAAGACGTTAGACTTAAACAGTAAAGATTTACCGATCAAAGACTCAAAGGATAGTAAATAATGCAGTATAAACATTTACATAACAGCAGGAAAAGTATTTTGCTGTGGCTTTCAATTGCAATAGCTACTGTAACAGTAACATCATGCAGCAATACAAAATATATCCCAAAGGGTGAAACACTATATGATGGTTCTTCTATAAAATATGTTTCCAGCGATACCAACAGCAAAAAAACAAAGGCAGTTTTAAAAGACCAACTTAAAGCTATTATTCTCCCAAAGCCAAACAGCAAGATTTTAGGCATGAGGGTAAAGCTTTGGTTTTATAACATTGCCGGAACTCCAAAAGGCAAAGGACTTCGGTATTTCCTGAGAAATAAATTAGGTGAACCTCCTGTATATACCAGTGCTGTAAACTTTGAAAAGAACAGGAACATTATGGTAAACCGTTTACAAAACAAAGGCTACTTTAATGCAGCGGTAGCATTTGATACCACCACCAAAAAATTTGAAACCAAAGGATTATTTACTATAAAGCCTGCACAATTGTACACTATTGACTCCATCAATTTTCCCAAAGACAGCAGTGTATTAAGCAAGGCCATTGCAAGAACTGCAAGAAGATCATTATTAAAGAAAGGCAACCCATACGACCTTGATGCCATAAAAGATGAACGCATAAGAATAGACAGCAGGCTAAAAGAGCGTGGCTATTTTTATTTCAGTGAAAATTACTTGTTGTTAAAAGCCGATAGTACGCCTGGAAATAATAAAGTAAACTTATACATGACGGTAAAAAAAGAGACGCCGCCTGAAGCCCGTAAACCTTACCGTATTGGAGATGTGGTGATCTTTGCGGATTATAATATCAGAACAGATACTAATTTTTCAAAAGACAAAGCCGTGCTGTATGACAGTGTTTATATTGTTGATCCCAGGAAAAGATTTAAAACAAGAATGTTCCGGTATAATCTCCGCTTTCATCCGGGAGATTTGTATAACAGGAAAGACCATAACCTGTCATTAAACCGGCTGGTAAGTTTAGGCGTGTATAAATTTGTGAAAGCAAGATTTGAAGAATCTGATACTGCAGATGACAGGTTAAATGCGTTTTATTATTTATCGCCTGCCACCCGTTATTCTGCAAGGGCACAAATTTCCGCATTAACAAAATCTAATAACAGCACGGGCACTGATCTAACGCTTACATTTAAAAATAAAAACGCATTCAGGAGTGCGGAGCAACTTATATTTAGTGTATTTGGTGGTTTGGAAACCCAGATATCGGGCCAGCAAAACATTGCTACCACACGTTTTGGAAGTAATATTGATTTACTGATTCCAAGAATTATCGGGCCTATATCATTTGGCATCAACAGTGATTTTGTGCCGCATACTAAAATCAATTTAGGTTATGAGTATTTTAGAAGAACCAGCCAATACACATTAAACTCTTTTAAAACAAGCTACGGCTGGATATGGAATACTTCCATCAATACGGAACACCAACTAAATCCAATCTCAATTAATTATGTGATGCCATCAGCCATCACAGCCCCATTTCAAACCGCACTTGATACCAATATCACATTGGCAAGAAGCATAGAAAGACAATTTATACTTGGTTCCAATTATAATTACAATTACAATTCGCAAGGCAAACCGAACCGTAAAAGAAATAATTACTATTTCAATGGCAATGTGGATGTGTCAGGAAATATTGCAGGACTAATAACCGGTGCCAGTGCAGCAGAAGGAAAAGAAAGAAAAATTTTCAATACTGCATTTGCTCAATACATCCGTGGTGAAGCGGAGTTCCGTCACTATTTATCACTTGGCAGAATTGATAAAGAAAGAGTAAACCAACTGGTGAGCAGGGTTATTGTGGGTGCAGGCTATGGTTATGGCAATAGCTATACGATGCCTTTTATAAAGCAATTTT
>JADLCD010000056.1 GCA_020847395.1 Chitinophagaceae bacterium | reverse complement strand
GTTTCTCCTGACAACCGCATCTTCGGCAAAAAAGAAATTGATGCAACCAAGCTGATTTATCACTCTGAAACATTCAAGTATAAAGAAGCTGCCCGTAAGGAAAATGCATCTCAGCCCCGTTCCGCTTTTATTGAAAAAACAGAAGTACCTATTTATCCTGATACATTGGTTTGGGTAAGAGATTTTTCTTACTCTTATAATGAACCAATGTCAAAAAGATATTTTTCTCACCCTGCATTTGGTAATTACCCTGTAATTGGTGTAAACTGGAAACAGGCAGTAGCTTTTTGCGAGTGGAGAACAAAATACATGAACGCATATCTCGAATCTCAGAAAAGAACACAGGAATCTGATTTCAGGTTACCTACTGAGGCAGAATGGGAATATGCAGCTCGTGGCGGACGCTCACAAGCTCCTTACCCCTGGGGTGGTTATTACCTGAGAAACAAGAAAGGTTGTTTGTTAGCCAACTTTAAACCTGGTCGTGGTAACTATGCTGAAGACGGTGGATTATATCCTGTACGTGCTGATGCATATTGGCCAAATGATTTCGGTTTATATAATATGGCGGGTAATGTTGCTGAGTGGACTTCATCTTTCTATTACGAAGGCGCTTATAACTTCCAGCATGATATGAACCCTGATATTCGCTGGAACGCTAAAGACAGTGATCCTCCACGTATGAAACGTAAAGTAATACGCGGTGGTAGCTGGAAAGATGTTGGTTACTTTTTGCAAACAAGCACCCGTGCTTACGAATACCAGGATACTGCGAAATCTTATATAGGCTTCAGGTGTGTTATCGATCTTCCACCATCAGGCAAGAACAGATAATAAACTGTAAGACTATCTTACCTAACTTATTGCTTAGTAAATAATTTGAACTATAATTCTAAACTAATTATGCTTTGTGAAGTAAAATACTTGACATTGTATGATCATTACCTTTTGAAATCTAAAAACAGAAAAACCCTTTAAAAAACAAAAAATTCTCTTTTATGGCAGGCACAAGTAAATCCACCGAAAGACTAGTAAACGTATTTGTGTGCGTAGGCGCAGCAGTCGTTATCTTTGGCGCATGGGCAAAAATCCTTCACAAGCCTATCGCTGATATGATGCTTACAGTTGGTCTTTTAACTGAAGCTGTAATCTTCCTGGTTTATGCATTCTTACCCCCTCCCGGTGGTGAAATGAAAGAAATCGCTGAATCACTGAAAGGTGGCGTAGGCGTGGCTGGTGGCAACCCGGCATTGGCTTCTATGGATAAAATGTTGCAGGACGCAGCTATCAATCCTACCAATCTTCAACGCCTTGGTGAAAACTTTGGCAAACTTGGTAAAACAGTAGAAAAGATGGCCGATATAGCAGATGTTACCGCTGCAACAGGCGAATATGCTGCTAAAACAAAAGCTGCTACCCAGGCGCTCGACCAGGTAAAAGACGCATACTTAGGTGCTGCTAATACCGCTAAAAGCTTTAATGAAGCTGCTGATTCAACAAAGCAGTTCCATAGCCAGGTTCAAACACTTACAAAGAATTTATCTTCTTTAAATACTATTTACGAATTAGAGTTACAGGATACCAATAATCACCTCAAGGCGATGAATGGTTTCTATAGCAATCTTGTACAGGCTTCTCAAACAATGCAGGGCAGTGTGGAAGATGCTAAGAAAACACAGGAGCAAATCAGCTTGCTGGCTAAAAACCTGGGCAACCTGAACAATGTGTATGGTAATATGCTCGCAGCAATGCAGGGCAGATAATTAAAAACGGTGGATTTATAATCCAATATTATTAACCCTTGATTCGTAAATATTAAATCCTGAAAAATCATGGCACTACCTAAAGAGCCGCGGCAGAAGATGATTAATATGATGTATTTGGTGCTTACAGCATTGCTGGCGCTGAATGTGTCTGCCGAAATCATTAATGCCTTTAAAACAGTTGATAACAGTTTGGTTAAATCAAACGGAACGCTGTCGGCAGCTTCCAGTGAAATATACTCTTCTTTTGCCTCCAGCCTTGAGGATCCTAAAACCCGTGAAAAAGCGGCTATATGGAAACCTAAAGCTGACCAGGTAAAAGAGCTGTCTTCAAAAATGTCATCATACATTGATGAGTTAAAAGAAAAATTAAAAAAAGAGAGCGGATATGATGAAAAAAGCGGAGCTGGTGTAAGCAATCTTGATGCACCTACCCGTTTAATGGGCACTGAAGGCAACGGCGAAAAATTAAGGGTTGCACTTGAACAATACAAAAAGGATGTTCTGGCAATTGACCCGGATATCGCAAAAGAGTTCGACCATCAATTGCCTATTAACATCGAGAAACCTGTTTCTGAAGCTGGTAATACCAATCAGAGCTGGACAGATGCTTATTTCCACATGACTCCTACTATTGCAGCACTTACCATATTAAGTAAGTTCCAGAATGATGTAAAGAATACAGAAAACAAAGTTGCTTCTTACTGCTTCAAGAAAATAGGTGATGTTAAGATTATCTATGATAAGTTTGTGCCAATGATCAGCGCTAATGCTACCTACCTGATGCCTGGAGAACAATTAGAGTTGACAGCCGGTTTGGGAGCTTTTAATGCAAGCGTTAAACCCCAGGTATTAGTTAACGGATCTCCTGTTACAGTTAGCGAAAATGGTGTGGCAGATATTAAAATGCCTGCTGGTGGTTCTGGTGGTCATAGCGTGAAAATTGATGTTAAGTATCCTGATCCTTCAACTGGTGAAGATAAGGTGCTTAGTAAAGTATTTGAGTATACTGTAGGACAACCTTCCGGTGTAGCGGTAATGGCAGACAAAATGAATGTATTGTATGTTGGTGTTGATAACCCATTAACAATAACAGCAGGTGCAGGTAGCGAAAAAGTTAGTGCATCTATCAGTAATGGAAGTGTTAGCAAGGGCGGTGGAAGCAAATATATTGCTAAACCAAAAGAACCGGGAACTGCTGATGTTAACGTATTGGTTGATGGTAAATCTGCAGGCAAGGTATCTTTCCGTGTAAAATATCTTCCTCCTGCAACAGGTATGGTGGGAACGTTTGAAGGCGGTCAGGTGTCAACAGCCCAGTTCAAAGCAATGGGTGGTGTAAGAGCTGTATTGCAGAATTCGGAGTTTGAAGCTAACTACGAAGTATTGAGCTATTCTATAGCTGATTTAAGTGGTGCAGATTTTAACCCGATCGCCAATAATGGACCTCGCTGGAGCGGTGCGGCTGCAACATTGGTTACTAATCTTAAACCAGGGCGCGGTGTTTATATTGATAATATTAAAGCTCGCGGACCTGACGGAAGAACAATTACATTAAAGCCTTTATCATTCATTTTGAGATAATAAGTTGATATATCTATTTAGAGTTTATAAACATTTTGACCATGAAATGGAAATTCGCGAAATATGCTTTACTGGTAGTTGCTTTTGGAATGGCAATTAATGTAGTAGACGCGCAGACAAGAAAAAAAACTACGCGGAATACAGCCGCCAAAAAGAAAGCTTCTGCCAAGAAAACGCAGGCTAATGTATCTGATGCAAATCTGGGTGTAGCCAAACAGGATACAATGGTTGTAAAAGCTCAGCCAAAAGATCCGATTAAAATGGATACGATCAGGAAATCGCTCCGCAATGATAATGCGATCGAAAAAAATCTGGTGAAAGACAGAACGCCGTTGTCTTACGAGCATATCCGCGAAGATGATGCTATTTTCAGAGAAAAAGTGTGGCGGGAAATAGATATCCGTGAAAAGATCAATCTCCCTTTCCGCTATTCGGCAGATGAAGATAATGGTAACCAGCGTTTCATTGCTATTCTGTTGAATACAGTGAAGAGCGGGGAAGTTACAGCCTTTGATGCTTCGATTGATGACAGGTTCACCACTCCTATGACGTTGGAGCAGATAGGTGCAAAACTTGCAGGAAGCTGCGACACCATCATGGTGCCGGATACTGAAAAAGATCCTACTTTATCAAAAGGTATTATGAAGGAGTCTGTTGTATGCGAAGAGTTCAATATGGATGATGTTACCAAATTCAGGATAAAAGAAGAGTGGGTGTTTGATAAAGAATCTTCAAGAATGTATGTAAGAATTCTGGGGATTGCTCCTGTAAAAACATACTTTGATAAGAATACAGGTAAAGAACTCGGTTCTGCTCCTATCTTTTGGATTTACTATCCTGATATGAGACCCGCTCTTGCTAAATACGAAGTATACAATGGTAAAAACTTTGGTGCCCGTATGAGCTGGGAAGAATTGTTCGAAAGCCGGTTTTTTGGAAGTTATGTTATCAAATCCACGCTTGATAATCCATATGATCAGTTCCTGAAGCAATACATTAGCGATGGAGTGTTAAGATTACTGGAAGGTGAAAACGTAAAAGACAGGATATTCAATTACGAACAGGATCTTTGGTCATATTAATTAATTTTATAATATATTTAAAACGGGAGCGATGATAATCCATCGCTCCCGTTTTATTTTGAGATAACTATGCAGTAGAATTACCAGACCCGGCTTGTAAAAATACCCAGATTCAGGTATTGCTATGTGAAAGCCCTATACTATCTTTACCCCGGTTTTTCATAGGATATTGGATTTTAAAAACGGGGCTGGATATCTATCCGGGCCCCTTTTATTTTTAGGGAATGCCGGGCCAAATTGCTCAAGACTGGCTTTTGCTGCCGAAATATGTTTGAAGAATTGCAGCTTTTGCAGCCCCCACAATATCAGAAAGCTCCTGCTGCGTTAATGTTCTGATTTTTTTTACAGATTTAAATTCCTTCAGCAGCATTTCTGCCGTTGCCTTACCTATACCCGGAATTGTTTCCAGTTCATTTTTAAAAGTGCCTTTACTTCTTTTTTGCCGGTGAAAAGTTATTCCGAAACGATGCACTTCATCCCTGATCTGCCGAAGGAGTTTAAGGCTGCTGCTATCCCAGGGTAATTTTACAGATTGTGTATCTCCGCTGAAAAAAATCTCTTCTTCATTTTTTGCAAGACCCACCAGTGTCATTTTTCCATCAAGCCCCAGTTCATGTATAGCCTCGATTGCAGCACTAAGCTGGCCTTTACCACCATCAATAATCACTAGTTGCGGTAATGGTTTTTCTTCTGCGGATAATCTTTTATACCTGCGGAAGACGGCTTCTTTCATTGTTGCAAAATCATTGATTCCTTCAACTGTTTTTACATTAAAATGGCGGTAATCATTTTTACTGGGCACGCCCATTTTAAAACAAACCATTGCTGACACAGGAAAACTTCCCTGGAAATTTGAGTTATCAAAGCATTCAATATGTAACGGTATTTGCGGCAGCGAAAGATCTGCCTGCAATTGTTGCAGTATACCCAGCTTTTCTTCATCGGTTTTTCCCTCCAGCCGCAGCATCTTCTTTTTTCTTAATTCTTCCTGGAAATAGTTCACATTTCTTTCTGACAGCTCCAGCAGTTTTTTCTTATCACCGCTTTTCGGCACTGTAACCGTTATACCTTCCTGCGGAAAATCGATACCAACCGGCACTATAATTTCATTAGCCAGGCTATTGAATGTATCTCGTATTTGCGCAACAGCAAATTCAAGAATATCTTTCGTGCTTTCCTCTAATTTTTTTTCAAGTGTTAAGGTATGTGTTTGCACTATGGTGCCATTCTGCACCATCAAATAATTTACATAAGCCGTATCGCCTTCCTGTATAATTGAAAACACGTCAAGGTTGCCCAGCTTATTATTTATTATAGTTGATTTTGCCTGGTATTGCTGAAGATGTTCAATTTTCTTTTTTAATATTTCTGCTTTTTCAAATTCCATAGCCTCTGCCAGTTTTTTCATATCCTCTTTAAATGCAGCTATAACAGGCGCAAGATTTCCCTTTAAAATATTTCTTATTTGTTTCAAACCTTCCCTGTAATCTTCCTCACTTTGTAATCCTTCGCAGGGGCCTTTGCAGTTTCCTAAGTGATATTCGAGGCAGACTTTAAATTTTCCTTTTTCAATATTTTGCCTGGTGAGATTCAGCTTGCAGGTACGCAACGGAATGTTCTGTCTGATGAAATCTATCAGCTCTCTTACTTTTCCTACGGAAGTAAATGGACCAAGATATTCAGAACCATCATTTACTTTTCTGCGTGTAAGAAATATCCTGGGAAATGGTTCTTTTTTTATGATGATATAAGGATAACTCTTATCATCTTTCAGGTTGATGTTAAACTTTGGCTGAAACTGTTTAATAAGATTATTTTCGAGGAGAAAAGCGTCCTGCTCGGAATTAACAATCGTAAACTCAATGCGGTTAATACGCTGAACTAATTCGTGGGTTTTATAATTGGTAAAGGTTTTATTAAAATAAGAGCTTACCCTTTTGCGCAGGCTTTTTGCTTTACCTACATATAATAATTCATTGTTGGCATTAAAATATTTGTAAATGCCTGGCTCAACGGGTATGGTATGTGCAATTTGTTGAAAAGCTTCCGGAGTCATAAATGAGTTGCAAAATTAGCTTATTTCAGCTGTCGGCCTTTACAAAGCACTAAACCTATAAGGTTTGCAGCGCTGCAATGCTGCCCGGCAAACCTTATAGGTTTCAGCAACCGCCGCAATGCCGTCGCGGAAACAAGACAGTTTCAACCCATAGCTGATAGCTCTACCTATCATCCCACACATATCTTTCTATAATAACTTTTTCCGGCGAGCCTGTAGCTTGCTCTATTGTAGTGACCTGGCAGTTCCTGTCTGCGGTCCATAGTATTTTTTGGATTTTGTTTCCTTCTCCAGCCACCCCTTTTTTTTCTATATAAATTGTTCTGACCCGGCTGTTTTCCTGGTTTAGCAAAACGTCTGCTTTTCTTAAAGGAATCGTATCGTTTTTAGCAAGATAGGTAAGTGAAATTGTTCCGATAGAAGCATCAATAAAGGAAGTTTCTTCAAATTGATTTTTTATGCCGGCGGCTGTAATATCGGGTGTAGTAAAATAAGCGGCTATTGCGGCGAAATCTTTTTTATCTATGATTGAAGTATCGGTTTTACTATCGATAGTAGTATACTTCATCACAGCAAGCGGAAGAGAATCAAGCTGTTTAATCTGCGCCTGCATAAAACTACTTATCGGGTAAAATTCTTTTTGGGTAGTATCCTGGTCTTGTTGATCTGTAGATGCCCCACCTTTGTTTTTACAAGATAATAGAACAAATATTGATGCTGCAATAAGGAGGTATTTTTTCATTACGTAAAAATATAAAAGAAATTTTTGCCGCGTGATTTTACAATTTAACGCCCGGATATTCTATAAATTTTTTAACGTATTGTTTTTGTTACACCAATTTTAAACCCGAAGTCAACCATGTATTCTTTGATGGGGTATTGCTTTTTGTAGCTTGAAGTGAGCTGGTAGCGGAACTGTGGACCAACCTGCCATTTGAAAGACCCCATATCATACGAAACGAAAGTTTCTATGCCTGCATTGATATTCCATTTTTTAATAAGTGAAGGATCCTGTACATAATGTTTAAAGTCAGTAGAAAGCAGGTAAACATTGTTGGCAAAATTATATACAGGCTGAGCGCTTGCACCGATATTCCATTTAAGCGCTGAATTGCTTCCCAAAACAGTCCATTCAAAACCAACAGGCATAGATATTTGCATGTACTCATTATTAAGCCATGATGCGCCAATGCCTGCATAATTCTGGTAAGGCGAGATGCGGGATACAGAATCAATTGTGCCGTTATTGCCATGAAGTGCAAGTGTTGTCATCTCTGGTTTGGAATCAAATACACTTACCTGGTATCTTGAATAGTTCAATTGCAATCCGCCCCTTAGGATGAAATTCTTTGCCAGTCTGTAAGTAACACCTACGCCTACCTCGGCTCCAATAGCCGGCTTATGATTAACCAGTTTATCTACAGAAGTATTTTTTTCACCATTACTGTAAGGTATGCCCCTGAACACATCTGTAATTTCGCTAAGACCACTGGTAAGCCTTCTATAACTTACCGTTGGAGAAAAAGATAATTGCCAGTTAAACCGGGATTTTTTGAAAGCCTCACCCGCCCACAAAATCTTTCTTACTTTATTTTCTTCCTCGTGTTTTTCTTCAGGTTTGTTTTTTGAAACAGGAGGAGTACTTGTAACGGTGTTTTTAATTTTATTGATGGAATGCTGAATATCCGTATAGTCTGTATAGGTATTATCAGCAAGGTCAGATTGATTGTTCTGCGGATTTGTTATAACAGTATGCGTTTCTGCAAACATCATCCTGCTATTTTTGGTTTTAGATATAACAGGCGCAGGAGTTTGTTTTACATTGCTGGTTTCAGAAAAATTATCAGCATCGTTGTTTTGTGCAGCTATTGCTTTACGGCTAAGCACTATATTATTTGATGGAGTATTATTGAGTGTATATTCAGCGTGTGTTTTTTTGCCGGGGATAACGTAATTAAAGGTTTTATAATCTACAAAAACTGCGCTGCCCAAAAATGCAAATAAGGTGAGAATAATATAAGGCCATTTTCTACCGGAATGAACAGATCTGTTTATATTATTCCATATTTTATCGGAAGGATAAAGTTTGTACTGATCAGATTTCTCCCGTAGAAACTTCTCAAATTCATCTATTTGAATATTCCTCTTCATAGTCAGTTCCTGATATTTTCGAATATCTGGTAAGGCAGATATAGCAGTTAGTTATACAATTGTGTTTTGGTTATGGATTTACAGCAAACAACTCAACCTTTCTCAAATGCTCAGGCAAAATATTTTTCTTCAGCAAAATATCTTCAAGCATCGATTTTGCCCTGGTATATTGTGAACGGCTTGTGCTTTCTTCTATATCCAGCATATTAGCAATTTCCTTATGCGAATAACCTTCAATAGCGTATAAGTTTAAAACGGTACGGTAACCAATCGGCAGCAGTCTTATGCATTCCACTACTTGTTTTGCCTGTACTATTGAAGGAATGCTTTCTTCCCTTACGTATATACCGGCAGCATGTATAAGATCTACACTCTCTGCAAACTTTTTATTCTTTTTCAGGTTGTTGATGCAGGTATGCACCATAATCTTCCTGATCCAACCTTCCAGCGCTCCACGGTTTTGAAATTGTTTTATTTGCGTAAACACCTTAATGAAGCCTTCCTGCAACATGTCTTCCGCATCCTCCCTGTTTTTCGCATAGCGGTAACAAACAGAAAGCATGCGGGGGCTATACATATAATACAACTCCTGCTGCGCGACTGTATTATTTTTAATACAACCTTTAAGCATTGCTTCTTCAGTCATGAAATCTTGATTGATTTCATGTAAGTTAGACAATTTTATGATACAGAATGCTGCCCGAAGGAGAAAAATATTGATTTTTAATACCGCCCGGGAAGGCAGTTTTTATTCAGTAAGAATATTCCCCGTCATTTCTTTTGGAATGGCAATGCCCATTGTTTTTAAAATGGTAGGCGCTATATCGCCGAGTTTGCCTGGCTTTAATTTTCCATTCCATTGATTATCAATTACAAAAAACGGAACCGGGTTCAACGTGTGCGCCGTATTAGGCGTGCCGTCTTCATTTATAATATAGTCGGCATTGCCATGATCGGCGGTGAGGAATATTGTATAACCGTTTTTCAAACCGGTAGTAACTATCTTTTCAACGCATGCATCTACGGTTTCCACTGCCTTTACTACTGCCTCCCAAACACCGGTATGACCCACCATATCTGCATTGGCAAAATTGAGGCAGATGAAATCTGCAGTCTTATTTTCTATTTCAGGGACCAGTTTTTCTGTCAATTCAAATGCACTCATTTCCGGCTTAAGATCGTATGTGGCAACTTTTGGCGAGGGCGCCATTATTCTTGATTCTCCTTCAAATGGTGTTTCTCTTCCTCCACTAAAAAAGAAAGTTACATGCGGGTATTTTTCTGTTTCGGCAATCCTTATCTGTTTTAAACCATTCGCTTCAATTACCTCTCCCAATGTTTGTATAAGATTATCATTTTCAAAAATAACATGCACTTTTTTAAAAGTCTTGTCATACTCTGTCATTGTGGTATAATGCAACGGTAAGGTATGCATGCCATACTCCGGCATATCCCTTTGGGTAAGCACCTCTGTTATTTCACGACAACGATCTGTACGGAAATTGAAACATATTACCGCATCACCGGGTTTAATATTGCCATTACCATTTTCTATATTGGCGTTAATAATAGGTTTGATAAATTCATCTGTTACATCAGCCGCATAAGATGCTTCAATAGATTTTATGAGGTCTGTACTTTTTTCTCCGGCACCATTTACCAATGCATCGTACGCCAGCTTCACTCTTTCCCACCTTTTATCGCGGTCCATTGCGTAATACCTGCCCGTTATAGATGCAATTTGCCCGGTTGTTTTATTAAGATGATCCTGCAGGTACTTAATATAGCTTAACCCGCCTTTAGGGTCAGTGTCTCTGCCATCTGTAAAAGCATGGATATAAACGTTGGAAAGTTCCTGCTCTTTGCAAATGCTGGTAAGCGCTTTTATATGATTGATGTGTGAATGAACGCCGCCATCGCTAACAAGGCCCAGTAAATGCAGCGCTTTATTATTTTGTTTTGCGTATGCAATAGCATTGAGTAATACTTTGTTTTGCGCCAACTCGCCTGTGCGTATAGCCACATTAATGCGCTGTAGTTCCTGGTATACAATACGCCCTGCACCGAGGTTGAGGTGACCAACTTCACTATTACCCATCTGCCCTTCGGGCAAACCTACATCCTCACCGCAGGTAATTAAAGTGGTATTGGGATATTTACTGTATAATGAACTTACAAAGGGAGTTTTGGCATGTTGAATGGCATCGCTGGATGATACTTTGCCCAAGCCCCAGCCATCCATAATAACGAGTATTACTTTTTTCATGGCGCAAAATTACCGTTTTTCACATATGTGATGGTGTATCTTTTAGTATTAGCTAATTAATAATTTGAGGTGCTGATGAAATAAAACAACTTACACAAAACTGGTTTTACTGTATAAAAAGCGACTATATCAAACTACTTATCCATGAATTAAACGCCGTTGATAATTAAAACGAAATATTTTGAATCTGTGAGAGATTGCTTCTCCCGCCAGAATATTCACTCAATTCAAATGATCATGCTGGCGGGATCGAAAACGGCGGGAGGTTGAGTGAATGTATGCTTTACCTCAGTGCTGGTTGTAAACTTAAAACTTTTACCGTCACTGTGAACCCGCCCACTTGCTGCCTGAATCAAAAGCATCTTGCGGCGGGTTCGTTCATAATTCAAG
>JADLCD010000055.1 GCA_020847395.1 Chitinophagaceae bacterium | reverse complement strand
TTGAAAAGTTTATAATCAGCAAAAATAAGTTCATACCGCATAAAATCAAGTGAAGCAATGAATACATTACCGCAATATGATGAAGCAGTAAAAATAAGTAAGGATATTTTTCTTAAGAAAACAGCAGATTATGGAACCTCCTGGAGGGTATTGCGTACTATTTCTATTGTTGACCAGATATATATTAAAGCAAAACGTATACGTACATTGCAGGAGAATAAAATAGCTAAAATAGGAGACAGCATAATGTCTGAATTTAAAGGAATTCTGAACTATGCCGTAATTGGTTTAATACAACTTAACATGAAGTTGAATGAAATACAGGAATTGGAAGTGCCGGTTGTGGAGCGGTTGTATGATGAAACAATAGAAAAAGCACGTTCACTCATGATGAATAAAAACCATGATTACGGTGAAGCATGGCGGGATATGAGCCAGGAAAGTTATACGGATCTTATTTTGTCAAAATTGTTGCGGATAAAACAAATACTCACAAACCAGGGACAAACCATAATCAGCGAAGGGATAGATGCCAATTATTATGACATTATTAATTACGCCATATTTGCTTTAATAATGATTGGAGAAGGAAAGCATGCGGAATAAATGGCAAGCCCCTGATTTATACGGTATGCTGTTCTGTATTTACAAGCCTGGAATACCGTATTGCGCCTAACGTAAGTAAAAATTGTGCGGAACAATAAGTAAGCATTATAAGCGGAGGCAAAATGTTAAAAGGGTATATAAATTTATGCGTAGCCAGCATAGAATCGGATATTACGAATTGTGATGATCCGAAAAAAAGTAGCGCTGCTATTTTTTTATCTGTTTTCCAAAAGAGATTTATTGAGTATAACCAAACAGAGCATATAATAATTCCGTATATGTATACCGGTATTTTTAGCTGTTCAAGATAATCATCTAAAATAAATAATAGTATTACCAGGTATACCAGGACGGGCAGCCCGAATAATGGCTGAAATTGCAATAAACCCTTTGCTCCTTTAATTTTAAGCATAAATAGCAGGTAGCATATATGTGCTGTCAAAAATGCTACAAGCCCCTGAATAAATAATGAATCCCAACTCAATGCAATATCTCCAAGCCACGAAAAGAACAATGCTGCGGCAAATACTTTTGCATAGCTGGTTTTAAAACCGGCTTCTGTTGCTAATGCAAATAGCAATAGAGGCATCAATAAGATTTTTGTAAAAACCCCCCGGGGTTCGCTTCCTGTATATGTAAAAATAATATTCAATACCGCAGTAATGCCAAAACCACATAATAAAATGAACGTAACACGTTTCATGTTTTATTTTGAAGCTATTTTAGCTTTTCTGCCAAAAAATTTTGAGATGGAATCCAATACTTTAGCGCTATCTGATATTGGCCCATTAATGGTGGTGTATATATTGAAAGAAACAGAATCCAGTGTACTAATTTGCACAGGGTATCCAATTTTTTTAAGCTCAGCACTTCTGTATAATGCCCGCGCTTTGTTAGCAGTTTCAATAATCACATTATAGGTATTAACAGCGGTGTCAACAATTTCAGTCGTATTCAGGGAGTCTGTAGCCACTTGTTTTGTTGCAGTAAGTGAATCAGTTTGTGAAACAGGTGCAGGTAATACCGGTTTGATATTTTCAACATTAGATTGAGTGGAAGCTTTACTCTCTTTCCATTGATTAAAAAAATACCATCCAATCCAGCCGATAATAAATATACCCGCAGCAAATGCTATCGTTACTACTACTTTTTTTAATGTATTTCCGGAAGGCCGGTTGCCCGGGTAATTTTTTTCAAAATCAAGATCTTCATGTTGTTCTTCTTTCTTTGCCTTTGCTTTTGGAAGTATATTTTCATCAACAGCCGGGGAAACAAAAATTTCATTTCCCTGTAAAAATTCAAGACCACCCCTGTCATTCAGGATCAGTGTTCCCAATCCCTCAATATAAAATTGCTTACTTACATTCAGGAGCTGTTTTCCAATGTTCAGAAAGTCTTCCAGATCAGAGGCTGCCAATGGTTTTATTTTTTTTGTATTGGCAGAAATAAATTCGATAAGCCCATTATCTTCCCTACATTTCTTATCTGCAGTAAAGCGAATGGTATTTTCAGGAACCTTGCTTTTCCCTTTTTCATTTTCAAAAGGGTTTTCATAAAAATTATCAAGAAAAAATTCACCGATGCCCTGCAAATGCATCTTCTTACTTTGGAACAGGTACTGCGCTAATAAATGAGCGATTTTCAATATAAGTGCTTTATGGTTTAAAGATAATTGGTTTTAAAAACGGCAAGTTACGAAAACTAATTTTTATCAGCATTTATACACAACAAAAAGCAGGGTACAAATCCTGATCCTAAACTATATTTGCAGCGAATTAATGCAAAAATGACTGAAGAAGAAAAAGATTTTATGATCTTTTGGGAAGCGAACAGGGAAAAAGAGAAAAATACCTGGCGGCAGTTGCTGATAGGTCTTCCTCTCGGAATGATTTTTACCTTGCCGATACTGGTAAACCTTTTTTCGGGATGGAATAAAAGAGCAACTATGGTTGCCAATGCTCAAATTAACCCTGTTATTTTAATTATTGCAGTTTTGGCTATTGCGTCATTTTTTGCCATATTCAATAAAAAACACAGGTGGGATATGAACGAACAGCGGTATAATGAGTTAAAAACCAAAAAAGAAAAATAGCATTAAAAATAATGAATGATGCAACGTTTTATTATTGTGTTGTATCATTGCCTATAAATGTTATGTAAAGATTATGAAAAAATTATTGATGTTTTGTGTATTGGGTGTAATTACAGTTTCTTTTTACTCTTGTTTAAAAGCTGATGCGAGCGGCTGCCCCTATAAGGAAACTACAATTAAAGCGCCTGATGCCGAGGTGTTAAAGGTTAAGGAGTATCTTGATGGAAAAGGAATTAACGCGCTTAAAGATAGCTCCGGGGTATATTATATTGTCACAAACTCAGGGTCCGGAACGGTTACGCCGGAGGTTTGTTCTACAATAAGTATTAATTATACAGGTAAATTAACTACTGATAGTGTATTTGATAAAACTGATGGTACCCCGATTGTTTTGAAATTAGGCAGTTTAATACCCGGTTGGATAGCCGGATTGAAACATATTAAAGGGGGAGGGCAAATTAAGCTGTATATTCCTCCAAGCCTTGCATATGGAAGTGTAGGCGCCACAAGAACAGACCAGAATGGTAATACAGTTGTTGTTATTCCACCTAATGCTATTTTAATTTTTGATGTAGAGCTAGTTGCAGTACAGTAAATTTTTATCTTGATTTTATTTTGAAAAAGCTTTGCGCATTACCATATGTGTCAAAGCTTTTATCTTTATACAAATTTTTTTGTGCCATACGAAGCTATATCAGTATTCGACATGTTTAAAATCGGCGTTGGGCCTTCCAGCTCCCACACTTTAGGCCCCTGGCGTGCCGCACAATCTTTTATAAATAAATTAGAAAAGCATAATCAATTGCAGGATGTTGCTGCACTTACTGTTTTGTTATATGGTTCTCTGGCAAAAACGGGAAAAGGTCATGGCACCGATGTGGCAATTCAATTAGGGTTGTGTGGTGAAGATCCTGAAACATTTGCTGTAGAAGAGATTGATAAACGAATTAATGATATTGCGTTAAGTAAAAAAATAAACCTCGGTGGTAGTAAAAACATCCACTTTGATCCTTATACAAATATTTTTTTTCTCATGCAGGAGTCGTTGCCTTATCATCCAAATGCAGTTAGTTTTTTGGTTGATTTAGGTAATGACGAAAGAATTTCTGAAACCTATTATTCAATTGGAGGAGGTTTTGTAAAGCAGGAAGGAGAAGAGAAGCTGAGCAGGAATACTGTATCACTGCCTTTTCCTGTTAATACCGCATCTGATCTTTTACACTGGTGTATGAAAACCGGGTTAAGTATACACGAAGTAGTTTTGGAAAATGAAAATGCCTGGCGACAGGAGAGTAGAACAAGAGAGGGAATTATACATATATACAAGGTAATGCGAGATTGTATTTATCGGGGATGCCATGAGCAGGGCGTATTACCAGGCGGTTTATTTGTTAAGCGACGGGCTTCTGTACTAAATAAAAAATTGTTGGGAGAAAAAAAATATCATGATTTTGATAGCTGGAAAAACAGCATACGGGAGGGCGGGAACGGCTTTAAATATACGCTTGACTGGGTTAGTTGTTTTGCGCTTTCTGTAAACGAACAAAATGCTTCATTCGGCAGGGTAGTAACGGCTCCTACCAATGGGGCGGCCGGCGTAATACCTGCGGTACTGATGTACTACATTATTTTTGGCGATGGTGATAATGAAGAATCGATCATAAATTTTTTGCTTACCGCTTCGGAAATCGGAAGTATTTTTAAAAAAGGCGCAACAATTTCAGCGGCAATGGGAGGCTGCCAGGCCGAAATAGGCGTATCGTCTGCTATGGCTGCAGGCGCACTCACTGAAGCTATGGGAGGAACACAAAAGCAATCGCTTATGGCAGCTGAAATAGCCATGGAGCACCATCTGGGTTTAACATGCGATCCTATTGCGGGGTTGGTACAGGTGCCCTGCATAGAAAGAAATACAATGGGTGCTATAAAAGCTATTACAGCTTCGCAGCTTGCATTACAAAGCACACCTGATTTTGCCAAAGTATCTCTTGATGCAGTAATAAAAACGATGTGGGATACAGCCGTTGATATGAATCACAAATACAAGGAAACAGCCGAAGGCGGGCTTGCCATAAATATCCCTTTAGGATTAAGTGAGTGTTAGGGGATAGCAATGAGCTGTTATCAGTTTCAAACCATAAACCATAAACTATAAACCATAAACCCTTAACTCAAATTTCAAATCTCCCCTGTCCGTCATCGTGCAGCCACTGTTCGTTTTCGAACACTTAAATGTTGTGCTTAGTTGTAATTTGCTTATTTATAGCTACTTAGTATGCTGGCATAACTATTGGCGTTGAGTTTAAGGTATCAGCTTTCAGCCATCAGCCGGTACACCTTGTAACCTGTTGAAGACCCCGATGAACGAAGTGATATCTCCTGAAACTTGGAACTTGTAACCTGTAACAATAAACTAATACAATGTTATTTAAAACAATCAGCAGAAATCTCTGGAAAAATAAAGGCTATAGTTTTTTAAACATATTTGGATTGGCAATTGGTATTGCCTGTGCAGGATTGATTTTTTTGTGGGTAGAAAATGAAATGACGTATGACAATTTTCATACAAAGAAGGATCAATTGTATTTTATAAGAGAGAATCAGAAGTACGATAGTTATGTGGCCACATTTGGTTCAACTCCCGCTCCGTTAGCGCCGGCTATGCAAGCTGAAATTCCGGGTATTGCCAATACCTGTAGAATAGGTGGAGAAAATTCAACAAAGCTGATGAGCATTGGCGATAAATCAATGTATGCCGGTGGTGGATATGTTGACTCGTCTTTTTTCGATATGTTCAGTTTTTCTTTTGTGGAGGGTAATGCAAAAAGCGCTTTTCCGCAATTATATGCTATGGTGATTACACAGGCAACCGCGAAAAAATTTTTTGGCACTGATAAAAATGTTGTTGGTAAAACCGTACGTGTTGATAACAAACAGGATTATATTATATCTGGCGTAATAAAAGATATACCGGAAAATTCTTCCATAACATTTGAATGGGTAGCGCCTCTTAAAATCTGGTACGATCAAAACTCCTGGGCACAATATTGGGGCAATAATTGTTTATCAACCTATGTTGAACTGAAGCAGGGCGTAAATCCTGCTTCTGTAAATAAGCTGTTGTATGATTTTATTCAGAAAAGAGATGACCGATCCATTGCCCGCCCGTTTATATTTCCTTTAAAAGACTGGCGTTTGCGCGATGAGTTTGATAATGGCGTTCAAACCGGCGGCGGAAGAATTGAATATGTGCGGTTGTTTTCCATTATAGCATGGATTATACTATTGATTGCCTGTGTGAATTTTATGAATCTTGCTACCGCAAGAAGTGAAAAGCGTGCAAGAGAAGTTGGCGTGCGTAAAGTACTTGGCGCCGGTAAAGGAAGCCTTGTTTTTCAATTTATAGGTGAGACGATATTTATGGCCATTTTGTCTGCCGTAATTGCGGTTATAATTATTGCGTTGGTTTTGCCGGCCTTTAATTTATTGGTTCAAAAAAATCTGTCGATGGGTTTATCTGAGCCATTACATATATTTTCTATTCTAACCATTACCATTATTTGCGGGTTAATTGCAGGAAGTTACCCGTCATTGTATTTATCTTCTTTCAATCCTGTGGTTGTATTAAAAGGGTTAAGAATAAAAACAAGTGGCGCTGCTTTTATAAGAAAAGGATTGGTTGTGTTTCAGTTTGCTATATCTATTATACTTATCGTAAGTACTGTCGTAATTTATCAACAGATACAGCATGTAAAGAGCAGGAGCCTCGGCTTTAATAAGAATAATTTGCTGCAGATAGATATGAACAGTGAAATGCAAAAGAACTTTGCGGTTGTTCAGCAGGATCTTTTAAATAGTGGAGCAATTGAAAATCTTGCAATGTCTAATTACAGCACTTTATATGATGGCAATAATACCGGTGGATTTTCCTGGGAGGGAAAGGCTTCTGATAACCAGGTATTGATATCTACGCGATATGTTTCTCCCGGCTATATGAAAACCTGTGGATTGAAAATTTTGCATGGAAGGGATTTGGTAAATACAGATAGCGTGCAGTCAAATAATATGAACGTAATGATCACCCAGTCTTTGGAAAAATTAATGGGCGGTGAAAGTGCTGTCGGTAAAATATTACGTATGGGAAAAGATAGCAATGCTTTTGCTGTACATGTTGTTGGTGTGGTAAACGATTATATGTATGGTAATATGTATGGCAAGCCTGACCCTGTTATGTTTTTCAGTGTAAAATCTGAAGACGCCTCCATAATATATGCACGATTAAAACCGGATGCGAATGTTGAAGCCTCATTAAAAAAGATTGAAGCGGTATTGCGGAAAGATAATCCCAGCTATCCTTTCACTTATCATTTTGTGGATGATCAGTTTAGCCAGATGTTCAGCAATGAACAATTGATCAGTAAATTATCGAGAGTGTTTGCAATGCTTGCTATTATTATTTCCTGTTTGGGATTATTTGGTTTGGCTGCCTATACTGCCGAACGCAGGATAAAAGAAATTGGTATTCGTAAAGTGCTTGGCGCAAGTGTAACGGGTATTGCTTCTTTACTGTCAAAAGAATTTTTGCAACTGGTATTGGTGTCATGTATTGTTGCTTTCCCCATCTCATGGTGGATGATGCATAAATGGTTGCAGGATTATCAATACAGGATAGAGATTAGTTGGTGGATATTTATTGCGGCAGGTATTGCGGCAATATTGATTGCTTTGGTTACTATCAGTTTTCAGTCAATAAAAGCAGCGCTGGCAAATCCGGTAAAGGCGTTGCGAACGGAGTAAAGCCCCTCACCCCCGACCCCTCTCTCCGCCGCGGCGGAAAGAGGGGAGCCTAAGTTCAAAGCAGGTTGATGAAATGCAGTGAGCGGGAGGTTGTGAATTGGAAAATGGGAAAATATGAAAGTGTGGGAATGTGAAGATTAATTTGAACATGTGGGAATGTGAAAGTGTGAAAATGTAAAGCACCAAGCTTGGAATTATTCTATAGAAAATGTGGTAGTTGATAAAGTTTGGAATTATTCTGTAGCACCGCTTCTCTTTCCATTGGAAAGAGAGAAGGAGAGATAGGCTTGATTAAACGTAAAATGTCTGAACCATGATTAACCCGATTAACGGATTAACATGATGCAGAAAAAAATAAATCGGCAAAATCTTTTAATCATATAAATCCCGGTCGATCATGTTTGAAAATTATTTTAAAACCGCATGGCGTAATCTGTGTAAGCATAAAGCCTACAGTATTATTAATGTATTGGGATTGACATTGGGTATTGCTTCCTGCCTGATCATCTTACTTGTCGTTCAATATGAATTGAATTATGACCGCTTCAATTCAAAGGCTGACCGTACCTATCGTGTCACTTTAAATGCTATTGACTTTAATCCCTGCGTTTCGTTTGCATTGGCAAAGCCCCTGCGAAATGATTTTCCGGAGCTGGAAGCCGTTTCTCAATGCTGGTTTCGTGAAAATGGTTTGATCAAAATTGGTAACACCAAATATGATGATAAAAAAATACTGATCGCTGATGAATATTTCACTTCCGTATTTGATTATACATGGCTGGAAGGAAATGTGAAAACGGCATTGAAGGAGCCCAATAGTGTCGTTCTTACTGAAAGCTATGCCCGGAAATATTTTGGCAACCAGGAAGCAATGGGACAAATAGTCAATTATGATAACCAGTACACATTAAAGGTCACCGGTATCATCAAAGATTTACCCGGCAACACCAACCTGCCGTTTAATATGATGATATCTTTTGAGACGGTACGTGAGAGTATAAAAGGAATGATGAGTGCGTTTTATGCAATCCCGGGTGGAGGGTTCACTTATATCGTTACACCAAAAAATTTCCCGATCGCAAAAATTCAAAGCCGAATAGCGGGCTTTATAACGAAGAACTGGGATACCAGTCTTGCCAAAGAAGCGAGATTACCTTTACAACCATTAACCGATATTCATTTTGACTCACGCTACCTAAACAATACGATCAGCTATACTACTTCCCGCGAAACCTATTATGTACTGTCAGCCGTAGCGGTATTAATCATCATTATTGCCTGTATCAATTTTATCAACCTTGCAACTGCACAAGCTATCCGCCGTGCTAAAGAAGTGGGTGTACGAAAAATATTGGGATCAAGTCGTTCACAATTGGTTCGCCAATTTTTGGGCGAAACGACTCTGTTAGTTTTAGTTGCATTAATATCAGGTTTATTGTTTGTCGCGATATCAGTGCCTCAGCTTTCTGCATGGCTGGGACTAAAACTAACTACCTCAAAACTTTTTCAGCCATCCGTACTTATCGCTATCATCGCATCAACAGGTATTGTGATTTTATTGGCTGGTTTATATCCGGCATTTGTACAATCTGCATTCCGGCCGGTTGAATCGCTTAAAAGCAAAGCGTCACTGGGTTTCAAAGGCCTTGCTCTCCGCAAGAGTCTTGTCGTTGTCCAATTTTCTATTTCGCAGATCATGATCATCGGAACACTGGTAGTAGCTTATCAAATGGATTTTTTTGAGAACCGCAATTTGGGTTTTAATAAAGAGGCGGTTGTTTCAATAGGCATTCCGGATTCAAAGAAAAATGATGTGTTACAACAACAGCTGATCAATAACCCCGGTGTAAAAGAATTATCTCTTTCTTCCGGTGCGCCGCCGATCAGCAATTTTTTTACTCCACTAAGATCGCCTGAAAACGGGATGACTAAAGATGATGTTTGCGAAATGAAGTTTATCGATGAAAAGTATATGGATATGTTTCAAATGAAATTATTAGCGGGGCAGAAAATTTCCAAAACCAATACCAACCCCAATGACACCGTATACAGTGCTGTTGTAAATGAGGCATTGATCAGCAAAATAGGTATTCATGATGCGCAAAAGGCAATTGGCAAACATATTTTTCTGAATGGAAACTGGGCGACAACAATCATTGGTGTTGTGCAGGATTTTCAAAGCGAATCGAAGCATAAAAAAATACGGCCCTGCGCTATGATTTACCGGCCGGATATTTTCTTTATGGCAAGTGTAAAAATTCAGTCTGCGGCGATGACTAAAACTATCTCTGGTATTGAAGAATCATGGACTGCTCTATTCCCCGATAATTTATTCAGCTACGAATTTCTTGATGAACATATTGCCAACTGGTACCGGCAGGAGCAAAAAGAATATACTGCTTTCAAGTTGTTTGCAGGAATTGCAATTCTGATTGGTTGCCTGGGCCTTTATGGATTAGTAGCATTTGCTGCAGCGCAGCGGATTAAAGAAGTAGGTATCCGCAAGATATTAGGCGCATCACTTGGCGATATATTGTTGCTCTTTTCTAAAGAATTTGTATTGCTGATTGCCATTGCATTCTTGATTGCAGCGCCAGTCGCCTATTTCATTATGCATAGTTGGCTGCAGGGCTTCGCATACCAGGTTAATATCAATGCGGGTATATTCATTATCGCCATTGCGGTATCATTTATAATTGCAGCGTTAACAATCTCATACCAGGCATTAAAGGCAGGTGTAGCAAACCCGGTGAAGAGTTTGAGAACGGAATAGTCCGAACCTGGATTTGGAAGGATTTATAGATCAACAGGGTTAATAAAACTTAAATCATACATCACAAGTCATTTTTATGTTTAAAAATTATTTCAAAATCGCCTGGCGCAATTTATGGAAGCACAAAAGTTTGTCTTTTATAAACATTTTTGGATTGGTAACAGGAATGGCTTGCAGCCTGCTGATATTTTTATTTGTGGCCGATGAATTAAGCTACGACCGGTTTAATAAAGATGCGGACCGCATTTACCGCGTGGTAAAAGATTTTGTAAACTCCGATGGCAGTCACTTGCCTGATGCCACCACACCGCCGGCGCTTGCGCCCGAAATGCAAAAAGATATCCCCGGCATTGCGCATGTTACAAGAGTGTTTCCGGGATGGGGTAATAATTTCCTGGTTACCTACAAAGACAAACATATTTACACTGAAAAGCTGTTTCGTGCCGACAGCAGCTTTTTCGATGTATTCACTTTTCCTTTTATGCAAGGCAATGCAAAGACCGCATTCAGAGAAGTAAACTCGGTTGTACTTACAGAAACTATTGCACAAAAATATTTTGGAACTGAAAACCCGATGGGTAAAGTGCTGCGCATTGACGGGTTAGGCGATATGATGGTTTCCGGCGTGCTGAAAGATGTGCCTGACAATGCGCATTTCCATTTTGATTTTTTGGTTCCGATAAGAACATTTACCAACAATATTGACGACAATTGGAGAGGATATGAATTTTATACTTATATAAAGCTGCAGCCAGGGGTAGCTATTGCAGATGTAGACCCTAAAATACAGGCGTTGTACAAACGAAACATGCCAAACGAAAACAACGTTTACTATACCCAGGCTTTAACGAACATTCACCTTGATTCTGATTTGAAATGGGAAATAGAACCCAACAGCCAGCGGCTATATGTCGTTGTTTTTGTTATTGTGGGCCTGCTCATTATTTTAATTGCCACTATCAATTATATTAACCTCGTTACGGCAAGGTCCTCACTTCGTGCAAAAGAAATAGGCATCCGCAAGGTTGCAGGCGCTCACAGTACATCATTGATGCAACAATTTTTGCTTGAATCTGTAATTACTTCTCTTATTGCTGCTGCTGTCGCTCTGCTTATAACACAATTACTATTGCCATTCGTGAACAATATAACCGCAAAGCATCTCGCATTGTTCAGTGCAGGTAATTATGTTGTACTTTATTTTATGTCAGGCGCTATACTTACTGGTATATTAGCCGGCTTGTTTCCTGCTGCATATTTATCTTCTTTCAAACCCATCATTGTTTTAAAAGGTAAAAAGTTTAGCGAAAGAAGTGTGTTCAACTTACGTAAAGCGCTGGTGGTTGTGCAGTTTACGATTTCCATTGCATTCATCGCAGGTTCATTGATCATTTATCAGCAAACCAATTATATCCGGTCAGCCAGGTTAGGATTAAACAAAGACCAGGTTTTAATTATCAGTAATTATAACAGCCTTTCCGATGCCAACAAACTTTCATTTCAGAACGAGTTGTCGCAAATTCACGAAGTGCAGGATGCGGCTGGTTCGAGCGGCATAATAGGCGGAATAAACGGAACAACAAGGTTTAATGTAAAAGGTTCTGATAAGGGAGCGGTAGTAAATCTTTTATTTACGGGTTATGACTATCTTAAAGTGCTCGGCATTCATGTAAAAGAAGGACGGAATTTTTCTCCTGCTTTTCCCGGAGATACTTTATCCTTTGCTTCAAAAGGAACACTTGAGCAGGATTACAGCAGCATTATCCTGAATGAAAAAGCGGTGAAAGAATTAGCCATTCCTTCGCCTGTTATTGGTAAACAGTTGCTATGGCGTACGAATGGCGACACAAGCTACTATGCGAAAGTGGTGGGTGTAACAGAAGACTTTCACTTTGCATCTTTTAAAAACGAAATAAAGCCCTTTGGCTTTGTAGCAAGTCCCCAACGAGCATCAAACCTTACGGTAAAGCTTTCCAAGCAGCATATTTCTTCAACACTCCTGCAAATAGAAAATAAATGGAAACAGTTTGCGCCGGACAGGCCGTTTCAGTATTCTTTTTTAGATGAAACTTTTACGCAGCTCTATAAAGCAGAAGCCAATTTCCAAAAAGTTTTTATTGTGCTGGTGATATTAAGCATTGTCATTTCCTGCCTCGGCTTATTTGGACTGGCTGCATTTACGGCAGAGCAGCGCACTAAAGAAATCGGTATACGCAAAGTGCTTGGTGCAAGTGTTGCAGGTATTACAACCATGCTGTCGAAAGATTTTATAAAGCTGGTATTGATTGCATTTATAATTGCCTCGCCTGTTGCATGGTGGGCAATGCATAAATGGCTACGGGGTTTTGCTTACAGGATTGAAATAAGCTGGTGGATATTCCTGCTGGCAGGGCTTTCAGCGATATTGATTGCTTTAATAACAATCAGTTTTCAGGCAATTAAAGCAGCAATGGCAAACCCGGTGAAATCACTCCGCACGGAGTAACGGAATCCCGATGAATATCGGGGTGAAGAGTTTAAGAACGGAATGAAGAGCTCGAATGTTGAATAGTCAATCGTGAATAATAAAACTCAGATATCAATAAATCAGAATGATTAAATTTTTTTGAATGAAAGAAGAAATAAATCAAACACTACCTGAAGCATATACAGATATTGACAAAGAGACGAAAGCATCAGGTTTTACAATGGCATCTGAGCTGCCTGCCTGTGCGCTGCTTAGAGTGTTGGCAGCCTCTAAACCATCAGGTAAATTTCTTGAACTTGGTACAGGCACAGGACTTGCTACATCATGGATACTTGACGGAATGGATGAAAGCTCTACATTAATTTCAATAGATAATGACAACAGATCTCTAAGTGTAGCCAAAAGGTATTTAGCGGTTGATAAAAGAGCAACGTTCATACAAACAGACGGAGAAGCGTGGATAACTAAAAACAAGAATGAAAAATTTGATTACATTTTTGCTGATACATGGCATGGAAAATACCTTCTTTTAGATGAAACATTATCTATGCTTAATAGAGGTGGCCTTTATATAATTGATGATATGTTACCGCAATTAAATTGGCCAGACGGACACGAGAAAAAGGTTGAAAAATTAATTGCTGATTTGGAAGCAAGAAAAGACCTGTTATTAACAAAACAAAACTGGTCATCAGGAATTATAATCGCTGTAAAAAATAACATGTAAAGTTTTGTTGCAAGCCTGAAGGGAGCTGCGTTGTTAATATTGTTCTGAATTTAAAATATTGCACAATTTCCCGACATATTACAACGGGATGAAATTTTTAAACTGCTTGAAAATTTAAACTCATCTACACCTGCTGTTTTTGGAATAATGACTGCAAGGTTTTAAATCACCGCTGTTGGGTGACAAACTACCTGATTTGAAATACTCATCTTTGGCTGGAGCGATTGCTGCTTTAAACAATTTGGATTAAATAACAAACTCACTTAGCAGTTTTTTGCGAGGAGCTGCATTATGTTCTATTTCATCGGAATGGTTGATGTACATTATCGTACAATAACTGTTCAAATCCGAACACCTCCGCATGTTTGCTTCATTTATTTTATTGATTATCAGACCCTAATAAATACGGCATATTTTTTAGTAAACCCTATCCGTAGGATTTCTTTACTGATTATCAAGGTTTGTCTGCTATGGTCAATGTGTGAGGGGCAGAAGCTTGCTTTTAATGACGACATTATTTGCAAGCCCTGCGAAGAATTTGAGAACAAAATAGTTCAATTTGAAAATGCCAAATCAGACATTAAAAAATCACAAATCATAATATCTTTTTATGTTTAAAAATTATTTCAAAACCGCATGGCGTAATATTAGGAAGAATAAACTTTTTTCTTTCATCAACATTTTGGGCTTGTCTATTGGCATTTCTACCTTTTTTATCATTATGCTGTATGTGCAGGATGAAATGAGCTACGACCGCTTTAATAAAAATGCTGACAATATTGCAAGAGTAGTTTTTCATGCAAATCTTAATGGTGGCAAAATAGATGAAAGCGTTGCAATGCCGCCTGTTGCACAAACTATGAAAAAAGATTTTCCCGAAGTACAGGATGCAACAAGGATCTCAGACTTTGGTACACCAAAAATTATTTATAACCATACAGTTTTTAAAGATGACCGGTTTGCATTAGTTGACCCAAACTTTTTAAGCATATTCACTTTGCCTATGATAGAAGGCGATGCCAAAACTGCTTTGACACAACCTGACGCCATCGTGCTTACCCGGGAAGCCGCAGAAAAATATTTTGGCAAAAAAGAAGCAATAGGTAAAATCATTGAGATAAATACAGATAGTAACCGGGTGTATAAAGTAACGGGTATTATTAAAAGTATTCCCGCTAATTCGCATTTTCATTTTGATATGTTTGGCTCTTTAACAAGCTGGGCGGATGCCAAATCAAATACATGGCTGGGAGGAGGTTATCACACTTATCTTTTACTAAAACCTGGTACCGATTTAAAGAAAATGGAAGCAAGATTTCCCGCAATGGTTAAAAAATATATGGGCCCGCAAATACAACAGGCAATGGGTTTGAGCCTGGAACAATTTATAACAAAAGGTAATTCGCTTGGGTTTGCATTACAGCCATTAAAAGATATTCATCTTAACTCAAACACAACTACAGAATTTGAACCCGGTGGCAATGCAACGTATGTTTATATTTTTGGCGGCGTTGCTATTTTTATGCTGATTGTTGCCTGTATAAATTTCATTAATTTATCAACAGCAGGCGCTTCTAAAAGAGCAAAAGAAGTAGGCATAAGAAAAGTTGCAGGCTCCGGAAAATTGCAGCTCATCAGCCAGTTTTTATCAGAATCAATATTGATAACATTTTTTGCATTGCTTATTGCATTTGTATTAGTGCAACTGGCATTACCTGCATTCAATAATATTTCGGGAAAACATTTAAGCTTTGATGTAAAACCTGTTCTTTCTTTTATTGGTTTGGGCTTACTTGTTGGCCTTGTTGCAGGTATTTATCCTGCATTTTATTTATCATCTTTTAAACCCATTGCTGTATTAAAAGGAAAACTTACTGCCAATCATAAAAGTTTTGGTTTACGAAGCGGCTTAGTAGTGTTTCAATTTTTTATTTCTGTTGGGTTGATCATCGGAACTATTATAGTATATCAGCAAATGAAATACATACAAAACAAAGATCTTGGATACAGCAAAGAGCAATTGCTTACTATTCCAAATTCTTATGCGCTGGGCAAAGAAGAGCAGGTATATAAACAACAAATGCTGCAGGACCCGCGCATTGTAAATGCAACTATATCCGGGTATAAACCTGCAGGGCCGAGCAATTATAATAATGCATTGGCTTATCCGCATGGCAACGACAATTTAGTTGTAAATGGCGATGAATATAATGTTGACGAAAATTATATTCCCACATTAGGTATGAAAATGGTTAGCGGCAGAAATTTTTCTAAAGAGTTTGCAACAGATTCTACAGGCATTATCCTGAATGAAGCAGCAGCTCATGCATTCGGCTGGAACGATATGAGTGCTGTCGGAAAAACAATAATCAGGCAAAATAGCAACAGGGGAACCAATGTTCCTTTTCATGTAATTGGCGTAGTGAAAAATTTCAATTTTAAATCATTACGCGAAGCAATTAGCCCTTTGTACATGTCGCTGAATCCTGAAAGCGGATTGATCTTTAAAATAAAAACAACTGATGTTGCAGGCTTATTGGCAACTATGAAAAAAAATTGGGATGCTTACAACACGGGCGAACCATTTGCTTACAGCTTTATGGATGATCTTTTTAACAAAACGTATTCAGCAGAACAAAAAACGGGCATTATACTTAACATCTTTTCTGTGCTTATTATTCTTGTTGCCTGCCTTGGTTTGTTTGGCCTTGTTACGTATACGGCAGAACAACGTACAAAAGAGATCGGCATAAGAAAAGTGTTAGGTGCGAGTGTAAGCCAGGTTACCCAAATGCTTTCAAAAGAATTTTTAAAGCTGGTGTTGATTGCTTCACTCATCGCTTTCCCCGTAGCCTGGTGGGGTATGCACAAATGGCTTGAAAGTTTTGCTTATAGAATTGATATTAGCTGGTGGGTATTTGTTGTGGCAGGCGTTGCTGCATTATTGATCGCATTGATTACAGTAAGTTTCCAGGCAATAAAAGCAGCATTGACAAACCCGGTGAAGTCATTACGAACGGAGTGAGTAATGATGGAATCCTGATGCATATCGGTATGAAGGGTTTGAGAACGGAATAAGCCTGAACAGGGATTTGCGGAAAAAGGGGAGATACTGATTGATATAAGTGTTCCTAAACAGAAGGATGTTTCAGACAACTGTAACCATTAAACAATTGAGTCGTCTAACAATTATCAAATTTTAACATGCTTAAAAACTATCTGAAAACCGCCTTTAGAAACCTGGTAAAGAATAAATTCTATTCTTCCATTAATATCATTGGCCTGGCTGCAGGGCTCGCCACCTGTATGCTGATTTTATTGTATGTGCTGGATGAATTGAGCTACGACAAATACAATAAGAATGCGGCAAGAATATTTCGTGTAAACAACGAAGTTCAATTTGGCGAGAATCATTTTGATATGGCGGTAAGCCCGGCATTACTGGGCACTACGATGGTGAAGGACTTTCCCGAAGTGGAACAATATACCCGCCTGCGCTGGTATGGCGGTTTACGCGTAAAAAAAGGAAACGAAAATTTACAGGAGGAAAGAGTGGCCTATGCAGACTCCAGTTTGTTTGATGTGTTTACATTACCGGTAATTGCCGGCAACCCAAAAACAGCTTTGGTTGAACCTCACTCCTTAGTGATTACAGAAAAAGTGGCGAAAAAGTATTTCAACACAACGGATGTGGTTGGCAGAACAATGCTGATTAATGATACAGGCAACTATAAAATAACAGCCGTTATTGAAAATATTCCCACACAATCGCATTTCAATTTTGACATTTTTGCACCTATGATTGAAGATCCTGGCAGCAAGGACGACAACTGGTTAAGTGAAAACTGGAACACCTATATATTACTAAGAAAGAATGCCGACGTAGCAAAACTTGAACCGCAACTAAACGGTTTTATGGAGAAATACACCGGCCCTATGCTTAAAAGTGTGGTCAACCAGGGTATGGATGAATTTAAAAAGAGTGGTGGTTATATAAAGGCCAGCCTGACACCACTTACTGATATTCACCTGCACTCCAATAAAATGGCGGAAATTGATGGGAATGGTAGTGCGCAGTTTGTTTATATATTTTCTGCTATCGCGGTATTGATTTTATTGATCGCTTGCGTAAACTTTATTAACCTTTCCACAGCCCGTTCTTCTAGTCGTGCGAAAGAAGTGGGTGTACGAAAAGTATTAGGATCATTGAAGAAAAACCTGGTTGCACAATTCTTAACAGAGTCATTGCTCATCAGCCTGATTGCACTCGTTTTTGCTTTATTGATTGCATGGTTATTAATTCCTTATTTCAACCAGCTTACGGGGAAACAAATTAATACAAGGATTTTATTTCAATCCATGATGCTGTTATCACTGGTAGGGTTGATAATTGTTGTGGGTTTATTCGCGGGCAGTTATCCTGCTTTCTTCTTATCCGCTTTTCAACCTATAGATGTATTAAAAGGCAAACTGGCAGGTGGTTTCAAACGTTCATGGCTGCGAAATTCTTTAGTCGTTTTCCAGTTCTCCATTTCTATTATCCTGATTTTTGGTACAGTCGTTATTTATAACCAGCTTAATTATATTCATACTAAAGACATCGGCTATGACCGGAATAAAGTATTAATTATTAATAATACATCTGCATTGGGCGAACAGGCTGCCACGTTCAGAAATGAATTATTACAGGTTAGCGGTGTACAGAATGCTACGATGAGCGGTTACCTGCCGGTAAATTATTACAGAAGTAATGATGCGTTTTTTACATCCCCTATACTTGATCAGAAAACAGCGATTTCAATGCAGAACTGGTTTGTGGATGAAAAATATGTGCCGACACTCGGCATAAAAGTACTGGAAGGAAGAAATTTCTCGCCTGAATTCCAGACTGATTCAAATGCGATTGTTATTAATGAAGCTGCTGCTAAATTCCTTGCTACAAAAGACATACTCAATAAAAAATTATACAACATCCAAAACATAAGCCTCAAAAAGTTGAATGAATGGCATGTTATCGGCATCATTAAAAATTTCAACTTCAGTTCGCTTCGTGATGTTATAATGCCACTGGCCCTTAAACTGGGAAAAGACAATGGCAATATATCCGTACGGATTAATGCAGCAAATACAAATGCTGTACTTGAGCAGATAAAAAACAAATGGCAATCGATGGCAGCGAGCCAGCCTTTCAATTACTCCTTTATGGATGAAGATTTCAACCGGTTATATACAACTGAACAAAGAACCGGGAAAATATTTATCACATTTGCCGTGCTGGCAATTCTTATTGCCAGCCTGGGCTTATTCGGATTAATAACATATGCAGTAGAACAACGTGTAAAAGAAATTGGTATCCGCAAAGTCTTAGGCGCCTCTGTTGGCAATATTGCCGGTATGTTATCAAAAGATTTTTTAAAGCTGGTCTTAATATCATCCATCATTTCATTTCCGGTGGCGTGGTGGGCAATGCATAAATGGCTGCAGGATTTTGCCTATCGTGTATCGATCAGTTGGTGGGTATTTGTGGTGGCCGGTTTGCTGGCCTTGTTTATTGCGCTGGCAACAATCAGTTTTCAGGCGATAAAGGCAGCGATGGCAAACCCGGTGAAGAGTTTGAGAACGGAATAGCCTGAACCAGGGCCTGGATAGATTAAAGGACAAAAGGGATTGTGTAAAACAAATCAGACATGTTTAAAAATTATTTTAAAATCGCTTTCCGCAACCTTGCAAAAAGAAAAGGGTACACAATTATTAATGTACTCGGGCTGGCAACAGGTATGGCTATATGCCTGCTGATTGTTTTGTTCATCAGCGATGAACTGAGTTTTGATAAGCAGCATGAGAAAGGTGATTTTGTTTACAGGATGGTTGTAAAACGCCAATACCCGGGCCGCACTACTTCTTACGCTATCATTCCGCAATCTTATGCGAAAGCGGTGAAGCAGGAATTGCCGGAGGTAGAAGAAGCTGTACGTGTTTTTGATTTTGTGGGCGATGGTGTATTTCAATTAAAATATGGTGATAAAGCATTTGAAGAAAAAAGAGTATTGGTTGCTGACTCGAATTTTTTCAAAGTATTCAGCGGAAATATGCTGGCAGGTAATAAAGAAACAGCATTGCAGGAAATAAATTCGGTTGTACTGAATGAAACGACCGCAAAAAAATATTTTGGCTCAGTGAGCCAGGCGGTTGGAAAAATCCTTCAACCGGAAGGAAATAATAACCAACCCTTGAAAGTTACGGGTGTTGTAGAAGACTGGCCGGAAAACGCTCATTTGCTTTTTGATCTTTTAATAACAACCGCAGGAAACCAGCCTGTACAGGCAGAAAACTATGTCGGCTTCGCTGCATGGACATATCTTTTAGTCAATAAGAATGCGTCTCAAAAAGCAATCGAAGCGAAGTTTCCGCATATTATTGAAAAATATGCAGCCGGAAATATTGAAAAACAATTTTCACAAACTTTTCAGCAATTCCAGGCTAACGGCAATGGCTACACATATTACCTGCAGCCCTTAAAAAAGATACACCTCATTTCGAATATAGAACGAGAGTACAGGCCGAATGGAAGTTTGAGAGCAATTTATATTTTCGGTATCGTAGCTGTTTTCATCCTGCTGATCGCCTGTATCAACTTTATTAATCTTTCAACGGCCCGGTCAACTGAAAGAGCAAAAGAAGTTGGTATCCGCAAAACATTCGGATCGGCAAAGCAGTCATTGATTAACCAGTTTCTTATCGAATCTACCATATTGAGTATACTTAGTATGATACTGGCATTAATCCTGGTGTTCCTGCTGCTTCCTTTCTTTAACCAGGTTTCAGGTAAGCATCTCGCATTATCCGTATTCTTTACTGCAAAGAATATAACAATCATGATTTTGCTAACAGTTATTACAGGTTTGGTTGCAGGAATTTATCCCGCATTTGTTCTTTCTTCTTTTAAACCCATACAGGTATTAAAAGGAAAGTTCAAATCAGGATCCTATGGCCTGGCACTAAGAAATGGTTTGGTGGTTTTTCAATTTGCCATCTCCGTGATGCTGATCATTTGTACCATCGTCGTCAATACACAAATGAATTACATGACGAATGGGAGTGAACTGGGATTTAATAAATCGAATACGATTATCATCGAACGGGCGGACCTGCTGGAGGATAAAACAAAATCATTTAAAACAGAGTTAAAGCGCATAAAAGGAGTAGAAGATGTGACAAGCGCCAGCGCTTTGCCCGGCCAGGAAAATTATTTCGGTGTTAGCTGGGCTATACTGGGCAATAAAGAACCGATGACAGGCCGTGGCATAATTACCGATGAACAATACCAGCAATCTCTTGGCCTGCAAATGAAAGAAGGGCGTTTCTTCTCCAAAGATTTTCCAACCGATTCGCTGGCCATTGTACTGAATGAAAAAGCCGTTGCAGAATTGGGTTTAAAACATCCCATTGGCGCAAGACTGACAAGTCCTGATGAATTTTATAACGGACGAAATGGTGAAATATATACATACACTGTTATTGGTGTATTGAAAAATTTTCATTATCAATCTTTGCACCAGCCAATAACTCCGCTCATATTTACAAACTCAGCAAGGTTTAACGACCAGATGGGATTTGCCGCGATAAAAATAAAAGCATCGGACTTTAAATCCTCCCTGGAAGCGATTGAAACAAAATGGAAAGAATTTGTAAAAGACCGGCCCTTCCATTATACATTTTTGGATAAAACGGTAGAAGCGCAATACCTCGCAGAACAAACAACCCAAAAGATATTTACATTCTTTTCATCACTGGCAATTTTTATCGCGTGCATCGGTTTACTTGGATTAGCTGCATATTCTACACAGCAACGCACCAGGGAAATTGGCATCCGCAAGGTATTAGGCGCCTCAGCGGGTAGTATCGTAAAAATGTTATCACTTGATTTTTTGAAACTGGTTTTAATAGCAGCGGTTGTTGCGTTCCCCCTTGCATGGTGGGCCATGCATACCTGGCTGCAGGATTTTGCTTATCGTATAAATATAAGCTGGTGGGTATTTGCTATTGCAGGTGTGTTATCGGTTGTTATTGCCTTGGCAACAATCAGTTTCCAGGCAATCAAAGCGGCAATGGCAAACCCGGTGAAAAGCTTGAGAACGGAATGAAAAACGTGAATTAGTGAATGGTCAATTGTGAATGAGTTTAACCACAAAGACGCAAAGAGTATAAAGCAGCACAAAGGCTTAGTGAAACATGGTGTCTTAGAGTTTTAGTGATTCAAATAGCTGCTCAATGTTCAGAAAGTACAAATGAGTGACACAGCGAAGAGAACAAAAACTAAGTGCAAAAAACTTATGACGTAATACTTACAACTTAAAGCTTGTATCATGTTTAAAAATTATTTCAAAATTACCTGGCGTAATCTTATAAAAGATCGCCAGTTTACTTTTCTGAATCTTGTTGGATTATCCACAGGATTGGCATGCACACTGCTTATCTGGCTTTGGATAAATGATGAGCTGAACATGGATAAATATAATGACAATGACAGGCAGCTTTACCAGGTAATGCAAAATATTAAACACGATGGTATAACCGAAACCATAGAATATACTGCGGGTTTACTGGCAAATTCGCTTGCCACAGAAATGCCCGAGGTAGAGCATGCAGCCACGGTTGTTCCCGCTTCATGGTTTTCAAATAAAGGCATTATTTCTTTTGGTGGCACACGTTTAAAAGCAGGAGGGCAATTTATAAGCAAAGATTATTTCAACATTTTCAACTGCCCTTTTTTAGCAGGCGATAAGAATCGAATTACAACTGATAAACATTCAATCGCCATTTCAGATGAGCTTGCAACGAGGTTATTTCATACAACACAAAATGTAGTTGGTAAGACGATTGACTGGGACCTGGAGGGGTTTAATGGTTCATATCTTATTACAGGCATCTTTAAAAAAAATCCTTCCAATGTTTCGGAAAGATTTGATGTGCTTTTCAACTTTGATCTCTTTGTTGAAAAAAGACCGGGCATGTTAAAATGGGGTAATAGTGATCCAAGCACTTATATCACGTTAAAGAGGGGAACAAACATTGACTGGTTTAATGCAAAAATTAAAGGCTTTATTGAATCGAAAGAAAAAAACTCCGGTAAAACTTTGTTTGTAAGAAGATTCTCTGATAAATATCTCTATGCAAAATATAAAGATGGTGTACAGGCAGGTGGCAGAATTGAATATGTAAAATTATTCAGTGTCATCGCAATTTTTTTACTCGTAATTGCCTGTATCAATTTTATGAACCTTTCCACAGCAAAAGCGTCACGCAGAATAAAAGAAGTAGGCATAAAAAAGGTTGTAGGTGCAGGACGTACTACGCTTATTTTGCAATACCTCGGTGAGTCTGTGCTTATGAGTTTTTTATCTTTGATTCTTGCTATCGTTCTTATTATTTTTTTACTTCCGGCGTTTAATTCAATTACCGGCAAAGAGCTTACACTTAATTTTAGTCCACAGCTTATTCTTGCTGTTATTTCTATTACACTTGTTACCGGGCTTATTGCCGGTAGTTATCCTGCGTTCTATATTTCAGGATTTAAACCGGCATTTGTACTTAAAGGGAAACTGAGAAGTTCTGTTAGTGAATTATGGGTTCGAAAAGGATTGGTTGTTTCCCAATTCACTTTATCTGTTATTGCCATTATTGCTGTTATTATTGTTTACCGGCAAATCAATTATATACAATCAAAAAACCTTGGATACAACAGGGATAATATAATTGACTTTACTATTCCGTTAGCAACGGATTCTGTAAGCTTACGCAATGCCTTCTCTTTTGTAAATGAAATCAGGAATATCCCGGGTGTTGTCAGTGCCGGAAGTCATGCGCATAACCTGGTAGGCGATCATGGAGGTATCAGTGGCTTTGAATGGCCTGGAAAAAACCCTTCAAAAGATATTTCGTTTGCAAATCTTGAAATGGGCAATGGGTTTCTTGAAACAGTTGGTATTAAGATAAAAGAAGGTCGTTATTTTTCTAATAATACAAATGCTCAAAATGAGATCATCTTTAATGAATCTGCTATAAAAAGCATGGGTTTAAAAAATCCTGTTGGCAAAACTGTAAAGTTCTGGGGAATGGAACGGCAGATTGTAGGGGTTACCGAAGATTTCAATTTTGAATCTCTATACGAAATAGTAAAGCCGTGTTTTTTTCAGATGCTTCCTGTTGCGCCTAATATAGTTGTAAAAATAAAAGCCGGCACAGAAAAGCAAACCATTGCGCAGATACAAAAACTTTATACCTCTTTCAACAAAGGACTGGTTTTCGATTACAAATTTCTTGATGAAGAATACCAGGCATTATATAATTCAGAAAACCGCGTTGCAGCTTTATCAAAATATTTTGCAGGCATTGCCATTCTTATTTCATGTCTCGGTTTGTTTGGGCTTGCAGCATTTACTGCACAAAGAAGGCAAAAAGAAATTGGCATTCGCAAAGTTGTAGGTGCATCTGTAAGCAGTGTCGTTATAATGTTATCAAAAGATTTTTTAAAGCTTGTAATAATTGCCGCATTTATTGCATTCCCATTAGTATGGTGGATAATGAATGACTGGCTGAATGATTTCGCTTATCATATAAAAATAAGCGGTGATGTATTTTTTATTGCAGGCTTGTCAATCATTTTGATTACGCTGTTAACAATAAGCTTTCAATCCATCAAGGCGGCGGTGGCGAATCCGGTGAAGAGTTTAAGAACGGAATAATTCAATTTGAAAATGATACAATTTGAAAATTTGAATCAGGCATCATTTAATCAGAAATTATTAAATCAACTTCTATGTTTAAAAACTATTTCAAAACTGCCTGGCGTAATATCATAAGAAACAAAGCGTATTCAACTATCAATATTGCCGGGCTGGCTGTGGGCATGGCGGTTGCTATGCTTATAGGGCTATGGATGTATGATGAACTCTCTGCAAACAAACATTTTAAAAATTATGATTCGCTGTACCAGGTAATCATGCATCAGTCAAACGAAGGAGAAATATCAACAAGTTGGGTTACTCCTTTTGCGTTAGGTGATGAATTGAAATCAAAATACAGTGACATCAAAGCAACGGCAATGTGCGATGGAGGAGGCACACATCTGTTGGAAAACGGAGATAAGAAACTATCGAAGTTTGGTTTTTTTATTGGTGAAGATGCGGTGAAGATGTTTTCGCTTGATATACTCGACGGCGATAAAAATCCGCTGTACGACCCTTATTCAATTGTATTGACAGATGAGACGGCGAAAACACTTTTTAATACAACGAATGCAGTCGGGAAAATAATAAAGCTTGACAATGCACACAATCTCACCGTTAAAGCCGTAGTTGCGAAACAACCTAAAAACAGCTCGATTGCTTTTGATTATTTGCTCCCCTGGCAATTGCAGGAAAGCATTTATCCGGATACAAAAAAGCATAAAAACGAGTGGGGCAATAATTCATGGCAAACATTTGTTCAATTGAATGACAATGCAACTGCCGGAAATGTGGATGCGAAAATTAAAGATGTTGTATTGAATCATTTTCCGGATGATAAAACCATGCAGGCTGCCAAGCCGCAAATAGAATTATTCCCAATATCAAAATGGAGATTATACACGGACTTTGAAAATGGAAAAAATGCTGGCGGGTATATTAAATACGTAAGGTTGTTTGGCATATTAGGATTTGTTGTGTTGCTTATTGCATGCATCAATTTCATGAATTTAAGCACAGCACGTTCATCAAAGCGGGCAAAAGAAATCGGCATCCGCAAAGTAGTTGGTTCATTGCGCAAACAATTGGTGGCACAATTTTTCAGCGAGTCAATCCTTATTGCAGTTATTGCATTTCTTCTGTCACTCATCATTGTATTTTTTGTGTTACCCTATTTTAATAAACTCACAGATAAAAACATGAGCTTATTCATTACTAACCCATTGTTTTGGTCTGTTATAGTTGCATTCATATTATTAACCGGACTGACTGCCGGAAGTTACCCGGCTTTATATCTTTCTTCATTCAATCCAGTAAAGGTGCTGAAAGGCAAATCAAATTCCGGAGGAGGAAGTGCATTGCCAAGAAAAATTTTGGTCGTTATTCAATTTGCAAGTGCCGTTGTGCTGATGGTTGGAACAATCATTATTTATCAGCAAATACAGCATGGTAAAGACCGACCGGTTGGTTATAATAAAAACGGTTTATTAACGGTGAATTATTCATCAGACATGAATAAAAATTTCGATGCATTGCAAAATGATTTGATCGCCACCGGTACAGTATATTCTATATGTAAATCTAATTCTTCTGCAACTGACATTTGTTGCAGTCAAAACGGATGGGAGTGGCAGGGAAGTAAACCAACAGATAAAACTACCGGCATTAATACGATTGCCACCGAATATAATTTCACAAAAACATTTGGTATAAAAATGATTGCGGGCAGAGATTTCTCCAATGGTTATGCAACTGACTCCACTGCAGTTTTATTAAACCAGTCTGCTGTAAAACTCATGCGGCTGAAAAACCCTGTTGGCGAAATAATTAAGCATAATGGGCAAAACATAACTGTAATTGGCGTGGTGCCTGATTTGCAAATGCAATCGCCTTTTCAATCTGTTGCACCCCTGATTATTAGATTTGCGAGCGACTGGGTCAACGCTTTAATTGTTCGGGTTAACTCAAGTGTTTCCATGTCAAAAGCGATTAATACTATTAAACCAATTTTTGAAAAATATAATTCGCAATTCGACTTCCAGTTTGCAGATGAAGCGTATGCTAAGAAATTTAATTACGAAGAACTGGTGGCTAATCTCGCTGCCATCATTACTATTATAGCCATTTTTATTTCATGTCTTGGATTATTCGGGCTTGCTTCTTACATGGCAGAACAACGCACCAAAGAAATTGGTGTGCGCAGGGTGTTAGGCGCCAGTGTGCCTTATATCTGGCAATTGCTTTCAAAAGATTTTGTTGTACTTGTTTTAATCGCCTGTGCAATCGCTGTTCCTGTTGCATGGTATTTAATGAATAACTGGCTAAGCTCGTATGAGTACAAAATTAATATTGGTGTTGGAGTGTTTGCGTTGGTGATAGTTGCATCTGTTGTAATTACATTATTAACGGTAAGCTTCCAGGCAATTAAAGCGGCGTTAGCAAACCCGGTGAAGTCATTACGAACCGAATAAAAAGTATAATAATGATAAAGAATTATTTAAAAATTGCCTGGCGCAACATAATAAAACATAAGATTTTCTCACTTATCAATATTGCGGGATTATCAGCCGGCATTGCATTTTGCATACTGGTAATGCTTTTTATAAGGAGTGAGTGGTCCAAAGATGCACACTACAGGAACTCAAAGTTATTATATGCGCTTACCACCAGGATCAATACAACGGAAAATGGTCACCGATACTTTGCTGAACAGCCGGTGGCGCTGATGCCTTTTGTATATGATGCTTTTCCTGAAATAGCGCATTTAACATTTGCACAATGGGGAAATGCAACCATTACTTCAGGCGATAAGACATTCAACGAACATGTATTATTCTCCTCGGAGGATATATTTCAGATGTTTGATATAACATTTGTCTCCGGTAATCCAGGCAAAGCCCTTACGCAGGAGAATGAAATTGTTATTAGCGAAGCGATAGCAATAAAATATTTTGGTAATGAAAACCCGGTTGGAAAATTGCTTCGTTTTGAAACAAGAAAGGGAATCGAAAATCTTTTTGTAACAGGCGTTGCTAAAACAATGCCTGTAAATTCAAGCCTCGGTGTATTTGACTGTATCGTACATTATACAAAGCATGAGCAATACCAGGCAAACAGGAACAACTGGACATCCGTAAGTGGAAATTTAATTGCCCAGCTTAAAGCGCCGCTTTCACAAGAAATTTTTAAACAACGATTGGCTGCTTTGATGAATCAGTATAATGTTTACCTCAACAAGTTCTGGGAACAACAACAGATGATTGAGGAGAAGAAAACTGATTACGCATTCGAGTTTTTGCCGGTTTCAAAAATGTATTTTAATACAGCAGTGCAAGGTAGCATATTTGCCTCCGGCGATCCCCGGTTTTCTTATATGCTTGGTGGCATTGCGCTAATCGTATTGATCGTTGCCTGTGTTAATTTTACAACGCTCTCCATAGCACGTTCTGCAAACCGTGCAAAAGAAGTAGGTGTACGTAAAGTTTTTGGAGCTGCAATGCAACAACTGGTTAGTCAGTTTTTGTTTGAAGCCTTTTTACTATGCAGTATTACGCTGCTTATCGGCATATGGTTAGCAAATCTTTTATTACCTGTTTTTAACCAGCTTTTTTCCTCACATATTTCATTTGGTGATATTACCGATAAAATAATTATTTCCGGCATTACCGGCTTGCTTGTATTTACAGGTATGGCTGCGGGAAGCTACCCGGCATTTTATTTATCAAAGTTTCAGCCCGTAAGTGTATTGAAAGGCAAGCTCAGGATAAGAGGCAATAATTTTTTTACGCAGGCATTAGTCGTTTTTCAATTTGGCTTTTCAGTGTTATTGATAGCGATAACTATAGGCATGTCGCGGCAAATGAATTATATATTGTCAAAAGACCTGTTATTCAATCCTTCGGACATTGTCAATATCCGTACACGTACAGGGTTTTACCCGGATAGCTCTGCCTCTCTTATAGAAAGGTTTCGCATACAGGCAATGCATCATCCCGGTATCACAGGTTTATCAGGCATCGGGCAGTTTTCATTCAAAAAATTTACTTACCAGGGCAAAGATGCGCAAACTGTTATTGTTCCGGCGGATACGGCGTTTTTGAGCACATTGCAAATAAGCCTTATTGAAGGAAGGAATTTCACAGGTAATTCCGGAGAAGCTATAGTGAATGAAGCTTTCCTGAAACAACTGAACGCAAAAGAAGCCCGCGCAGGTATGATGCTTAACGGAATAAATGATAGTGTGCTTAACGGGATGCGAATTGTTGGCGTTGTAAAAGATTTTCATCTTCTTTCTTTGAAACAAAAAATCTTACCTGTACTTATTTTGCCAATGAAAGAACATGATGGGATATTGGTACGCACCGCTTCAAATAATATTGCCGGTACTATGGGGTTTCTTCAAAACACCTGGAATAAAGTTGCACCGGGTAAACCATTTGAATACCAGGTATTGGATTCTGCCCTTCAATCAGATTATGCGGAAGACGTGCGCTGGCAAAAGATAACGGAATATTCCGCAGCATTCGCAATCGCGCTTGCATGCCTGGGAATAATAGGACTTGTTACTATAAATATTACGAATCGTACAAAAGAAATCGGTATTCGAAAGGTATTGGGGGCGTCTAATAAAAGCATTGCAGTTATACTTTTAAAAAACTTTGCGAAGCTTATATTGATTGCAAACGTTATTGGATTGCCATTGGCACACTTGTATTTGCACAGTTGGGTTGAGCAATATGTATACCGGCAAAATATGGTGTGGTGGATATATGCTATGGCTGCTCTTATTACGCTTTTAATTGCACTCGGCGCAATTTGTTTTCAATCCATCAAAGCGGCAATGGCGAACCCGGTGAAGAGTTTGAGAACGGAATAGCTCAACTTGAAAATGAAACTTATAACATACAATTATGTTTAAAAACTATTTAAAAATCGCATGGCGTAGTTTGAAAGCCAATAAATTTTACAGTGCCATCAACATAAGCGGGCTGGCTGTGGGATTGGCGACAGGAATTATGCTGCTGCTTTGGGTACAAAATGAATGTAGCTACGATACATTTAACCAGCAATATAAAAATATCTACCAGTTAAATTCGCACATTACTTTAGAAACTAAATCACTTGCCTGGCAAGGAGCACCCGGACCGTTAGCTATAATGTCAAAAAAAATTCCAGGTGTAATTGCTGTTTTAAGATTGGTAAGTGAGAATGAAAATCCAACGCTGTCTGATAAAGTGTTATCCAATATTGATCAAAGAAAAGTATTTGACAACAACAATATCATTTATGCAGAAAGTAATTTTTTAAACTTCTTCAGCTACAAATTATTGCATGGTAACCGCAATGCATTTTTGCCGAATTCATATTCTGTTGCACTCACACAATCAACAGCCAAAAAATTATTTGGAACAGATGATGCCGTTGGCAAAATTGTGCAGTTTGATAAAAATAGTTTTACAGTAACCGCCGTTTTGCAAGACTTTCCTCGCAATTCTTCTTTGCAATACGATGCTATCTTCCCGGTAGATTATTATGCGCAGCAATTCACAGCTCATGGCGGCAATCATGGTTGGAAAACAATAGATGAAGATGTAAACGATTATAGTTTTAGAACATTCCTTCTGCTAAATCCAAATGCCAATACTTCAACTATTGAAACAAAACTTACACATTTATTTAATGCAATGAAAAATGGTCAGACTCCAACAACTTTTCAATTGCAAAACTTAGGAGACCTTCATCTTACGGGAATTGACGGCGATAATTCCGCATTGCAAAAGGTAAGAATAATGGCTCTTGTTGCAATATTAATATTGATTATTGCAAGCATTAATTATGTAAATCTTTCTACCGCCCGGGCGCTTACAAGAATTAAAGAAATAAGTATAAAAAAAATCATCGGCGCAAAAAGAAGGCAATTGTTTTTGCAATTCATCACCGAGACAGTATTGACATTCATGTTTGCTATTATCATCGTAATTGCTTTAATTGTTTTATTGAAGCCATTGTATGATAGAATTACAGGAGAACAATTAATTCTTTCCCTGTCCAACTTTTCCATGTTAGAAATTTGGTTTTTCACACTGTTAGGAACAATACTTATTTCGGGCATTTATCCTGCAATATTATTATCATCATTCAATCCTTTAGGCGCCGTGCATGATAAAAGTTTTTTGGGTATTAAAACGTCTTCATTTAGAAAATCATTAGTCGTTCTTCAATTTGTAATCTCGTTCATATTGTTAGTTGGCACAATTGTAATGGGAAAGCAAATGGAATATATAAGCAATAAAGATCTGGGTTATGATAAGAATTATGTTTTTACTGTTTCATTCCCCAAAGGAGCAACGAAAAATGCTGATGCAATAGAAAATGAATTGCTATTGCAAAAGGGCATATTAAATGTTTCATTTAGCGGCACAACAGACATTACAAATGTAACAGAGGTTTCAGGAGATATTATTTGGGATGGAAAAAAAGATAATGTTCCGTTTATGCTTTGGCGTGTACAGGCAGATAAAAACTTCATACCTACGATGAAGTACCAGTTTATTGCAGGAACAAATTTTACGGGAACGCCTTCTGACGATAATAAATATATTTTGAATGAAACTGCTGTGAAAGCTATGGCTTTGAAACCTCCATACGTCGGTACTAAAATAGGCTATGGAAATGCTGATGGAGAAATATTAGGTGTAGTAAAAGATTTTAATTTCAAATCGCTGAAAGATCCTGTTACGCCTTTGATAATAAGAACCTCTGGATTTAAAAACATTTTGTATGTACGCACAACAGGTGCAGGCGCACAGGCAGCCATCAAAGCCGTAGAACTGCAGTATAAAAAATATGCAAACAACGCACCTTTCTCTTACGATTTTCTTGATAAGACATTCGAATCGCATTATCAATCGCAACAGCGTACGGGCACTTTGTTTACAACCTTCGCAGCCATCGCTATTTTTATTTCCTGTCTTGGCTTATTCGGATTAGTCACTTATACGGCACAGGTGAAGACCAAAGAAATCGGCATCAGAAAAGTGCTGGGTGCAGGCGTTGGCAGCGTTGTACAATTAATTAGTAAAGATTTTTTGAAATTGATAATTGTCGCAACGGTAATAGCAACACCACTGGCTTACTGGGCAATGAATAAATGGCTGCAAAGCTTTGCTTATCGAATAAATATATCATGGTGGATGTTTGCATTAGCGATTACAGTAATTATGTTGATTGCATTATTAACAGTAAGCTTCCAGGCAATAAAAGCGGCGATGGCAAACCCGGTCACAGCATTACGAAGCGAATAGCGGAGTAATGCGAAGACCCCGCATGTATATCGGGGTAAATCATTAAGAACAGAATAAGAAAAATATGTATCAAAACGTATTCAAAAAATCTGTGGCATTTATAATGGGTATTCCCCGATATGGGTGGAGTACCAACAGGTCATTATCGCCGGTAATGATGCAGGATGCATTGGCAGTTACGGCAAGTTCAAGAAATTTATTGTCTTTGGGGGCACGGCAGTCGGTAATTTGTACTGAAACCGTTTCGAAAACTATCACCTGCTTTAAATCAGTGATTAATTTTTGCCGGGACTCGTCCGGTACATATTTTTCAAACCCCGGCCTGCTGAAAACTTCTGCAAATTCATCAAATGTGTCAGTGCTTGCTACAATCCGTCCTTGTTGTACTGCTTTGTCAAATGTCTGCCTTGGAACGGAAACAGGAAACAAAAATGCGCTCACAAGAAGATTGGTGTCAATAATAAATTTATTCATCTTCTTTCAGCAGTTCCTGGAGAATTTCTTCGGTAAGCCCGTTAGCTTGCGCCTCTGTGCCGATTTTATCGAGAAAGGTCTGAAATTCCATTACCCGTATTTTATGAGCAACGGTATCAATTTGTTGTTCGAAAAGTTCACTCAAACGTTCTTTCACCTTTTCGGGTGTTTCGCGCCATTTTTGGGCAACATCATCGGCCACCTGGATTACAATGCGTTCCATAGTAAAAAATTTAGCTCATTCCAAAATTACAAATTTCTGTTATGATAAAAAACTATTTCAAAACCGCATGGCGGAACATCATTAAAAACAAAACTTTCAGTTTTATCAACATTATTGGTTTGGCTGTTAGCATGTCTGTATGTTTCTTAATTATTCTCATCATTGCAGACCAAAAAAGTTATGACCGGTTTCATGTGAATAAAGACCGTATTTACCGCATAGAAACGGTTGGTAAAAACGGTAATGAAATGCGTGTAGCTTCATCTGCTTTGCCATTGGCTGATGTGTTGCGGAGAAATTATACAGGCATTGAAGCAAGTGCGGCTTTGGTGAAAAAAATCGGCGGTGATATTGTATACAATGATAAAATTGCATCAGGCGGCGGCTATTTTACAGATGGCAATTTGTTTAAAGTAATGGATTTTAAACTGAAGCAGGGCAATGCGCAAACTGCATTGGAAAATCCTTTTTCATTGGTAATTTCCGAAGAGCTTGCTTCGCAGTTGTTCTCTAATGATAATGCTATTGGCAAAACAATAAAATTTAATGATACAGGTATTAATCCCGGTGGGCCTGAAACAGGTAACAGGGAAACAACTTACGGACAGTTTATTATTACAGGCGTTTTAGCGCCTAATCCCGGAAAAACAATTTTGCCTTTTAAGCTCCTGGCTTCATTAAGTACATTAAACAGCCTTACGAAAGACAGCATTTTAAATTCTCCTCCAAATGACTGGAGCAATGTATGGAACAACCACACTTATGTGCTGATGCAGAAAGGCAAAACACAAGCCGATTTGCAAAACGTATTGGACAAAGTTTCGGATAAGCAATACCCGAAAGGCGCAGGTGACCAGTTTGCATTTAAAGCCAGAAAGATAACAGATGTTGCAGGCGAATTAATAAGCAACAATACAAGTTTTACCGTACCTATATTGATGTTGACTGTGTTAAGCATTTTATGTCTGGTTGTAATGTTATCTGCGTGCTTAAATTATACCAATCTTTCCGTAGCAAGATTACTAACCAGGGCAAAAGAAGTTGGTGTGCGTAAAGTGGCAGGCGCCACACGCAAACAAATATTTGCACAGTTTATTACAGAAGCTGTTATGGTTTCACTGGTGTCGCTGGTATTTTCACTGCTTATCTTATTGTTCCTGCAAAAATTGTTCTCCGGCTTGTGGTTAAATAAGATTTTCAATATCACATTTACTTACAGCCCTGATCTGTACTTGATTTTTACCGGCTTCAGCATTGCAGTCGGCTTTATTGCAGGGCTGCTTCCGGCTATTTATATTTCGCTTTTTAAACCTGTGGATATATTCAAAAGTCTCAGCAGCATTAAGCTTTTCAAACGGCTTACCTTGCGCAAGGTATTGTTGGTTACACAGTTTTGTGTGTCGCTCATTTTCATCATTACAACAAGTTTAATTTATTTACAGGGCAAACATACATTGAATTTTGACTATGGTTTTAATAAAGACAATGTTGTAAACATCACGTTGTTTAAAACAGAAAACTATGACCGTTTTGCACAAGCTGTTTCATCTGACAAAAATATTGTTGCTATTTCTGCATGTTCGTTTTTGCCCGCAACAGGCAGTGAACAAACGAGCATGATACACAAAGCAGAAAATCATAAAGACAGTATCAATGCAAATTATCTTGATATTGATGCAGGCTGTATGAATGTGTGGGGATTGCAATTAATTGCAGGTAAAAATCTCCCGGAAATTCCAATTGAAAAAAATGACCATTATGTTTTGATGAGCGAAAAGATGGTACATGATTTTAAGTATGCATCTGTAAAAGAAGCTGTTGGGCAACACATTGTCCTTGATGGCAATGATGCAGAAATTATTGGTGTTGTAAAAGATTTTCATTTCACAGATGTTACCCAACAAGATAAGCCATTAATACTACGCAACCGAAAAGAAGGATTTGGTTATGTTACCATAAGAATAAGCAGCAATAATATTCCTGCAACACTCGATTTTTTAAAAGACACGTGGAAAAAAGTAAACCCTTCTACAAAATTTGAATATCAATTTTTTGACCAGCAATTATTGGTGACACATTCAATACTTGGTGACATGGCATCTGTTATAAGCCTGTTATCATTTCTTGCTGTTTTAATTTCCTGTATGGGTTTGTTGGGCATGGCAACTTATACTGCTAAAACACGTCAAAAAGAAATAGGCATACGTAAAGTGCTTGGTTCAAGTGTTGGGCAGGTGATTGTATTGTTGTCAAAAAGCTATTTGATTTTGCTTGCCATTGCTGTTGTAATTGCAGTACCAATCGCTTTTATCGTTAATAATATGTGGTTGCAGGCTTTTGCATCAAGGGTAAGCATAAGCCCACTGGTATTGTTTGCAAATATTGCAGTGTTAATCATCATCAGTTTAATTATTGTTTTATCGCAGGCGTGGAAAGTTTCTGTAGCAAACCCTGTGAAAAGTTTAAGAACGGAATAAAAGTTAAGTATGATACAACCACCTGAATTAAAATTAAGCCTGCCTATGCAAGTTGGAAACGGCACTATTTCAACCACAACTAAAGTTTGGGAAATATTATTGGCAAGTCATGACGGTGATCTGCAAAAAGTAAAAGCATTGGTGAATGAATGTATAGATTTGATTTATGCACAATACAATTATGCGCCTCCTATTCATTTTGCAGTAAGAGAAGGTCATGTTGAATTAGTAAAATATTTATTAGATAATGGCGCACATGACCCTGGTTATAAATTTTATCCTTTTTTAGATACACTGCAAACAGTAGCAGACGACCGGGGATATTTTGAAATAGAAAATATGCTGAATGAATATGCTGCAGATACAAGCAGGCATAAATACAAAGGAGATAACGGAGAAATATTTTATAACAGAACTGAATTGCAAAATGAATTTGAAAAAGCAGTTAGCAAAAACGATTTGGATAAAACTGAACAGATATTAAAAGATCATCCTGAGTTTGCATTAGATGAAACGTTTTGCTGGAGCGAAGGCATCTTGTTATTTCCTGCAAAGCGAAACAATCATGAAATGATTGACCTGCTAATGGGCTATGGCGCTCAAGTTCCTTCGCTGCTAAAATGGACACAGTTCTATTATTTCGAAAGATTAGATGGTGCAACATACATGATGGAAAAAGGAATGAACCCAAATACAATGAGCTGGCAGCGTGTAACTATCTTACATGATATGGCGCAGAAAGGGTTTATTGACAAAGCTGAGTTGTTAATAAAATATGGTGCAGATATAAATACTATTGATGAAGCTTATCAGTCAACACCATTGGGTTTGGCTACAAGATGGGGAAATACAGAAATGGTCGAATATTTATTGAAGCAAGGTGCAGATATAAATAAATCAGGAGCATCGTGGTCAACGCCATTAATATGGGCAAAGAAGAAAGGGCATATTGAAGTTGAAAATATTTTAAGAAAGGCAGGAGCGAAATAGAACTGCTTTCAATCCATCAAAGCACTGGCAAACCCGGTGAAGTCACTCCGGACGGAGTGACGGAATCCCGATGCATATCGGGATGAAAAGTTTAAGAACGGAATGATGAAAGTGAATGGTGAAATGAATATTCATAAATTAAAATGAATAGGTATGCTGAAAAATTATTTAAGAGTTATACTAAAAATAGCATCAAAGAACAAAGTCATCAGTGTTTTTAATATACTCGGACTTTCTACAGGCATTGCTTCTTTCATTGCAATTATAATGTATGTAAATTACCAGCTAAGCTTTGACCGTTCAAATGAAGACAGTAACAATTTATATCGAATAGTTGGTAAATTTTCCTCATCAACAGAAGTATATGATAATGCGCAAACAACACCGGCGCTTATTCCATCAATGATTAATATCTCTTCACAAATTAAAGCTGCCACACGATTATTCAGGTACAGGTCAGATGCAGTAATTGTTAATGAATCAACCCACACCAATTATGTTGAACCAAATTTTCTCTGGGCTGATGCAGATGTGTTTAAAGTATTTACTATTCCGATGATAAAAGGAAATAGTGTAACTGCATTGAACGAACCATCAAGCGTTGTTATTTCTGAAAGCACTGCCAGAAAATATTTTGGAGACAAAGACCCGGTTGGCAGGCTCTTAAACAACGTAACATTTAATTCTGTATTTAAAATAACAGGTGTGTTTAAGAACCTGCCCGGCAACATGCATTTCAAAGCGGATTTTATATGCTCTTTATCTGCGCTGAAAAATAATTGGGGCGAGCCTATCATGCACGACTGGAACAATAGTTTTCTTTATTCGTATGTGAGGCTTGCTTCATTAAAAGATGTTTCTGCGACAGAGAACTTCATCAACAAACAGTTTCATGAACATATAAGTTTACCACAAGGTAACAGCTTCCGGGCTTCGCTGCAACGTGTTACAGACATTCATCTGCATTCGCATCTCATGAATGAATTAGGTGAAAACGCCAACATCATGTATATATATATTCTTTCCTGCATCGGCATATTAATCCTCATTGTTTCGTGCATCAATTTTGTAAATCTTGGTATAGCAAGAGCCGAGCATCGCTCAAAAGAAATAGGCATTCGTAAAGTGCTCGGAAGTTCAAAGAAATCTATCTTTTCACTCGTTGTTGCAGAAAATATATTGTATGGGTTGATTGCATTTATCATCAGCCTGGTAATGGTTTTCTTTATGCTCGCTGTTTTTAAACCACTCAATTTTCAGGCAGATGATAACATTATTTTATTACCTGTTTGCGTAGGCTTTATTTATGTGATATTTATTGTTTGCCTAAGTTCTGTGTATCCTTCTGTATTTATGGCAAGCTTAAAAGTGGTAGAAGTTTTTAAAGGGAAAACTGTAAAAATAAAAAGCGGCATGAGCCTTTGGAAAATGCTTATTGTTTTCCAGGTTGCCGTGTCTGCTTTTTTGATTATTGCCACTTTGATTTTAAATAAGCAATTAGCATTTCTTCAATCGGCATCCTTAGGTTATGAGCGGGAACATATCATTAATATTCCTTTGTTGTCAGATAATGCGCAGCACAATGCAGAGCAGTTTAAAGCACGGTTGCTGCAAAACAGTTCTCTACAGTCGGTATGCGCAACATCTCATCTTATAGGAGCGCCGTTATATCAATCAGGTTTTGAAATTATCAAGTCAAAAGAAGCGCCATCAAATTATACATGGCAACGTATAAATGCTGATGAAGATTATGCAAATACAAATGAGCTGAAGATAGTTGCAGGCAGAAATTTTTTAAAAAGCTTTGGTACTGATAGCAGCAACTTTATTATTAATGAAGCTGCCTGTAAAGCGCTGGGTTTGCAATCACCACAACAGGCAATAGGTTTGGATATGCAAGGCGGAGAGGGCAATAAACATGGTAAGATAGTAGGTGTATTGCAGGATTTCCATTTTAAATCATTACACTATGTGATTGAACCGTTGGTAGTATTCAGCGCACCGGACAGGTACCGGTTTCTTACTATAAATTTTAAATCAAATGCTAATCTTCAGTCGGTATTGAATGCTGTTAAAAATGAATGGAATCAATTTGATGCGGCATCACCTTTTGTGTATTCTTTTCCTGATCAGTTCACAACCAATTTATATTCATTTGAAACGAACCTGCAATGGATAATAAGTTTGTTCACGGTAATTGCGATTGTCCTTTCCATTGGAGGTGTAATTGGATTGAATTATTACATCACACAATTAAAAGCAAAAGAAATAGGCATACGAAAAGTGTTAGGTGCAAATGTTTCATCTATTCTAAAACTTCTTTCCATTGATTTTATTAAACTAAGTATAATAGCTATGCTGATTAGTTTTCCGCTTGCCTGGATTGCTGCTCATGCATGGTTGCAGGATTTTGCATATAGAATAAACGTGAATGCCCGGATATTTTTTGTAACAGGAATTATAGTAACATTATTGGTATTGGCTACCATTAGCTTTCAATCTATCAAAACAGCTATTGCAAACCCTGTGAAGAGTTTAAGAACAGAATGATAATTAGTGAATTACTATTAGTTCATCAGTAAAACGAAAAATTATGTTTAAAAAATTTTCACTTCTTGCTTTTCGCAATCTTGCAAAGCATAAGGGTTTTACTTTATTAAACATAGCAGGACTTGCGGCAGGGCTCACTTGTTTCATTTTTATTGCTTCATGGATACAAGATGAATTAAGTTATGATACTTTCAACACGAAGGCAAACAGAATTGTTCGCGTAGTTTCAAAAAGCACCACACCTTCCGAAACATTCTACCAGGCTGTTACCGGACCTCCTTTAGCAAATGCACTTAAAACAGACTTTCCGGAAGTAGAAAATACAGTTCGTTTAGATAACAGAAATGCAATTGTAAAATTTGGCAACAACCAATCTGATGAAGACGGAATTCTACTGACTGACCCATCTTTCTTTGATATTTTCGGTTATCATCTTTCACGTGGTAATGCCAAAACCGCATTAAATGACCCTTATGATATTATCGTTACCGAGTCAATGGCAAGAAAATATTTTGGAAACGAGGATCCAATCGGAAAAGCATTTCTTATTTATATGTTTGATAGTACCGGCAGAGGTGCTCTTTATAAAATAACAGGCGTAATACCCGATCCACCAAAGAATGCACATTTCACTTTTAATTTTCTTGTTTCATTTAAAACATTTGAAACCTATGCACCTGAAGCCGCTGCTGAATGGGGTAAAAATGATTTTTACACTTACCTTTTATTGAGAAATGAATCAGACATAAAAAAAATAGAAGCCAGGTTGCCTGCATTTGCGGAAAGACATACAGAAAAATATATGCGGGAGACAAATACACATCTGGATTTTTCAGTTCAGCCCCTTACATCTATACATCTTAATTCTCATTTGCGGTATGAAATTACACCAACAGGCAGCATGGAAAATATTTACATTTTTGCCACCATCGGTATTCTTATTTTACTCATTGCCTGCATTAACTACATGAATCTCGCTACTGCCCGCGCATCCGAACGTGCAAAAGAAACAGGCGTAAAAAAAGTATTGGGTGCACAAAAAATACAACTCATCTTTCAGCATCTTGCCGAAGCATCAGTGGTTACTTTCATTTCTTTCTTAGCCGCACTCTTGCTTGCTGCGGTATTGCAACCTGTGTTTAAAGAATTAAGCGGCAAAGAACTTTTATTATTTAATTCCCTGAATTTATTGCTTTTATTGTTTGCGATAACATTTACACTCGGCATTCTCTCAGGCATATATCCTGCAATATTAATAACAGCCTATAAGCCGGCAGAAGTTTTAAAAGGTAAGCTTACATCAATATCGGGAGGTGCACGATTACGCAAATTGCTGGTGGTGCTGCAATTCACTATTTCGATTATTCTTATTGCCGGAATACTCGTAGTAAATTCTCAATTATCCTATATACAGCATAAAGATCTTGGGTACAAAAAAGATGCTTTGCTCACTTTAAAAACAAACGGTAATACAGATGTAATCGAAAACTATCAGGCATTTAAAAACGCGGTTCTTTCTAAGCCATTTGTAACTGGCATTGCTACTTCTAATACAATACTTGCAGGCGGATTAGGTAATCGTGGTGTTACTACTGTTTCGGGTAATGGCGATCGCATTACATCCATCTTATACAATTTAAAAGCTGATGAGAATTACATTAATGTGTACGGAATAAAAATGATTGCAGGCAGAAACTTTTATCCAAATATTGCTGCAGATTCTGCATCATATATTATTAATGAAGCAGCAGTAAAATCATTTGGATGGAAAAATGCAGAAGACGCCATTAATAAACCTTTTAGTGCAACCGGAAAAGAAGGGCGGGTAATTGGTGTTGTAAAAGATTTTCATTTTAATTCATTATATCAGCAGGTAGAGCCGCTTGTGATTATGCCTTATTTTCCTAATCAGCGTTTCTCACAAATATCTGTACGTATCGCTATGAATGATCCGCAAAAAGCGGTTAGCTGGATAGCAGATAACTGGAAAAAAATTTTTCCCGGCGCCCTGCTCGAATATAGTTTTATGGATAAGAAACTCAATGACCAATACATTGCTGAAAGCAGGTTTTCCAAATTCTTTTTGTATTTCTCGATACTTTCGTTAATCATCGCTTGCTTAGGATTGTTTGGATTAGCCGCATTTACTGTGCAGCAAAGAATAAAAGAAATTGGGATAAGAAAAGTGTTGGGTGCGAGTGTATCAGGTATTACAGCCATGTTGTCAACCGGCTTTTTAAAACTTGTTTTTGTTTCTGCAATCATCGCTGTTCCTGTTGCATGGTATGTAATGAATAAATGGTTGGAAAATTTTGCGTACCGGGTTAATATAGAGTGGTGGGTATTTGTTGTTGCGGGTTTAGCCGCATTGGTGATTGCACTGTTAACGATAAGTTTCCAGGCGATAAAAGCGGCGTTGGCAAACCCGGTGAAGTCACTCCGGACGGAATGACGGAATCCCGATGCATATTGGGATGAAGAGTTTGAGAACGGAATAGAAACAAATAGGTTTAATCATGATCGTTTCCTAACCATCAAAAAATATAACAATTTCTTTATGATAAAAAATTATTTCAAAGTTATTCTTCGCAACCTTTTGCGAAACAAAACATTTTCCATCATCAATATTGTTGGGCTCGCAACCGGGCTTGCCTGTTTTTTAATTATCACATTGTATGTACTGAATGAATTGAGCTACGACAGGTTTAATAAAAATGCAGACCGTATTTACCGCATCAATGCAGATATCCGTTTTGGCGGCAGTGAATTTCACGGTGCAGAAACGTCGGATATGATGGGCCAGGTATTGAGAAAAGATTATCCGCAGGTAGAACAATACACACGTATTTATAGCAACAGCGGGTATAAACTAATTAAGAAAGGCAACAGCTTTATTAAAGAAGGAAATGTTGCTAATGTTGATTCTACCTTTTTTAATGTGTTTACTTTTCCTGCTATTGCCGGCAATACACATACTGCATTAAATGAACCTAACACTGTTGTTATTACTGAATCAGCGGCAAAAAAATATTTCGGCAAAACAGATGTTATCGGCAAAACCATTGAAACGCAAACACAGGGATATCATTATGATGGAAATGGTGATGTATATACAATAACAGCAGTTATTAAAGACATGCCAAAGAATAGCCATTTTAATTATGATTTTTTGTTTTCGATGAAGAATGCCGGCTATCAATGGGGACAATTTGCCAGTAATAATTTTCATACTTATTTGCTGCTGGCAAAAGGAACAGATTATAAAGCTTTTGAAAAAAAGTTTGATGATTATATTACCCGCTACGTGTTTCCTTATCTTCAGCAGATAATTAATCTAAACAATATAGATGATTTTAAGAAAGGCGGAAACAAAATAAAGTACTCGCTCATTCCGCTTACCAAAATTCATCTGTATTCAGATTATCAATATGAGTTAGCTCCCGGCGGTAATATTCAATATGTGTATATTTTCAGTGCAGTAGCATTGTTTATTTTATTAATTGCCTGTATCAACTTTATGAATCTTACTACGGCACGCTCTGCCAAACGCGCAAAAGAAGTAGGCATTCGCAAAGTGCTTGGAACCGGCAAAAAAGGACTCATCCTGCAGTTTCTAAGTGAATCTGTTTTAATAGCATGTTTGTCGTTATTAATCGCTGTTATTATTGTATGGTTAATACTGCCATCTTTTAACAGCATTGCTAACAAAACAATTTTTCTCAGCAATCTTTTTTCTCCGGAAATTTTATTGTCACTCGTTTTATTGCCCATTATTGTAGGGTTTATTGCGGGTAGCTACCCTGCATTTTTCTTATCCGCATTCAAACCTGTTGAAGTATTGAAAGGCAAACTCAAAACAGGTAGTAAAAGCGGGCAGCTAAGAAACGTATTGGTGGTATTTCAATTTGCAACATCCATCTTTTTAATCATCGGCACCATTGTTATTTATAAGCAACTGCATTTTATTCAAACAAAAGATATTGGTTTTAATAAAGACCAGGTATTGATTGTTAATGATGCATATAGCCTGGGCGATAACGCAAAAATTTATAAGAATGAAATTTCAACCCTCAGCGGTGTACGATCGGCAACAACAGGCTCGTACCTGCCGGTAAGCAATTCCAGCCGTAATGATAATGTTTTTTTTGCCGAGCCGACTGCAGATGCAAAGAATGGCTTAGATATGCAGGACTGGACGGTTGATAAAGATTACATACCCACCATGGGTATGCAGATTATTCAGGGCAGAAATTTTTCAAAAGATTTTCCCAGCGATTCTTCAGCAATAATTCTGAATGAAGCAGCAGCAAAATCGCTGAACAGGAAAGACTTGCTTAATACAAAAATTTACAGGCTGGAAGGCGATGACAATAAGCCGGTTGCATATAACATTATCGGCGTGGTAAAGAATTTCAATTTTGAATCGCTTCATCAAAATGTTGGCTCATTGTGTTTACGGCTTAATAAGTACGGCAGTGATTATGTTTTATTTAAAGTGAATGCAGCAAATGTCAGCAACATTGTAAGCGCAGCAGAAAACAAATGGAAAGCGCTTGCACCATCTATGCCTTTCAGCTATCGCTTCCTGGATGAATCATTTAATGAAATGTATGATGCAGAACAACGTGTAGGCAAAATAGCTTTAATATTTTCCGTGCTTGCTATTGCCATTGCATGTTTAGGATTGTTCGGCCTGGCAACATTTATAGCTGAACAAAGAACAAAAGAAATCGGCATAAGAAAAGTTTTAGGAGCAAGCGTAAGCGGCATTGTGCAAATGCTTTCAAAAGAATTTGTAAAGCTTGTTGCAATAGCATTCGTTATTGCGGTTCCGCTTAGCTGGTATTTCATGTACAAATGGTTACAAAGTTTTGCTTACAGAATTGATGTTAATTGGTGGGTGTTTTTGGTTGCAGGAGTATTAGCATTGTTGATTGCATTAGCAACCATAAGTTTTCAGGCTATAAAAGCGGCCATTGCAAACCCGGTGAAGTCACTCCGGACGGAGTGACAGAATCCCGATGCATATCGGGATGAAGAGTTTGAGAATGGAGTGATAACGTAAATAAGCAGATAATAGCTAAGAATAGAATATTAATTCCAACTTAACCAAAGAACAATATTTATTAATGTAAAAATTTTTTGGTCATGTTTAAAAATTATTTCAAAACCGCATGCTGCAACATTTTAAAAAATAAAACAGTTACTGTTATTAATATTTTAGGGCTTACGCTTGGCATTACTGCCTGCCTTATTATTTATCTCGATACAAAATTTGAATTAACATACGATGATTTTCATCCTGGCAAAGAATGGATATACCGTGCTGTTTCAGTGCTGCAGGAAAGCTCCGGCGACAAAAATTATAAGCCAACTGTTCCTAAACCAATGGCAGCAGTAATAAAAACTGGTTTTACGGGCGTTGAAAAAGTGGCGCAGTTCCATATTTACTACGCAAAGGTTTTGATAGCAGGTAATAACAATAATGCAAAAAGATTTGATGCACCAAATAAAGATGATGATGAACAGTCTGACATTATTATCAGCGACCCTGAATAAACAGATGAAGTATATCTATTATAACAACGAAGGGTATAATCGTAGCCAGATTTTTTCGCTGAAACTTCCATCAGCCTGGCAAAATAAAAATGATGATAAAGAGAGTGCTGTATTGGGAGAAACACTGAAAAATGAATTAACAAAGATCGGAGCGGTTGAAAATACGACATTGGCAAGTGATAATATTCAGAACCTGCGTTTCTCTTTTGGTGGAGGTATTGGTTGGAGTGGCAAGGCAGAAAATCAGGAACAGCCTTTCACTCCTTTGTCTGTTGACGCTGACTTTAATAAAATATTCAAATTAAAATTAAAAGAGCCATTTGAATATACGTTTATGGATGAGGAGTTTGCTAATATGTATAAAGCGGAAATTAAAACCTCGAAACTGATATCAGCATTTTCGGCGCTGGCTATATTTCTTTGTTGTTTAGGATTATTTTAATGGCTTTGATTATCGCTTCGCCTGTGGCATGGTGGGCGATGAATAAATGGTTGCAGGAGTTTGTTTATCGCATCAATATCAGTTGGTGGATGTTTGCCATTGCCGGATTATTGACCCTATTGCTAGTCTTAATAACAATAAGTTTCCAGGCAATCAAAGTGGCAACAGCTAACCCTGTAAAAGCATTGAGAACGGAGTGAAGTGGTGAACAGTCAATAGGCAATAGTCAATAATCAATGCATTATAGTTGAGCATTGAATACTGAAAGCTGAACGCTGAAACCTAAAATACACATCATAAACAATAACTATGTTCAAAAATTATTTCCTGATTGCATTCAGAAGTTTTAAAAAAGACAAAGTTGATACACTTATAAGTCTTAGCAGTTTAATAATAGGATTGGTAGCTGTAATACTGATTGCCGGGTATATTAATTACTCAACCCGGTTTGAACAAAGTTATAGTAATCATAACCAGGTATACCGGTTAATCAGTAACGATGATCGGCATGACTATGGCAATACCGAGGATGTGCCATCAGGGTTTGGTTCAAATATTGTAAACGAAATACCTGAAGTAAAAGATCAAACAAATATTGATACGAGGAAGGAACAAGTATTGATTAAAAATCAGTATAGTGATATTATAGTTAGTGGCGTAAACAGTAGTTTCTTTTCTATTTTTAATTTAAAATTTGAACAGGGAAACCCTAAAACGGCACTAAGCAACTCCAATAGTATTGTACTTACCGTATCAGCAGCAAAAAGATTGTTTAATACTACGCAGGTAGTGGGCCAATCATTTAATACCAAAGACGATGCTTATATTATTAGCGGTATAGCGGAAGATATGCCCCAAAATTCTTTTTTGCAAACAGAAGCATTTTATTATAGACGACCCAAGCCTGCACTTACTAAATCCGATTTGGAAGGAGGGTATAATGGAGGAAATGACTTTATTTTTTTAAACAGGGATGCATCTGTTGCAGCAGTAACTCAAAAAATCAACCAGCTTTCTGGTAAACTTGGTTTGAATCATTTAAAAATTAGTCTTCAACCAATTTCTGATATGCACCTCTATTCCTCCAATATTAAAGGTCAGGACACCCATTACAATCTTGGAGATATTAAATACGTATACATTTACGGTTGTATTGCATTACTCTTATTGTTGATAGGCTGTATTAATTTCATTAATCTCACCATTGCCCGCAATATGGAGCGAACCATGGAAATGGGTATACGCAAAGTAATGGGTGCACAAAAGAAACAAATTATTCTGCAAATACTTGTTGAAACAGGTGCGTACTTTTTTGCCGCTGCTGTTATTGCTTTTATACTTGCCATAGCAACATGGAAACAGTTTACATTATTGAGCGATATACAGGCGGGTATTTATTTTATGCTGGATAAATTAACGATAACAGCGGTTATTGCTGTATGTATAATTGCATGTCTTGTATCCGGGTTGTACCCCGCATTGTTTTTATCAAAAATTTACCCGGTAGTTGCGATCAAAAAAGGTTATCAAAACCCGGGACTAAATTTCAATTTCAGAAAAATATTGATTACGGCACAGCTAACCATTTCGGTTGTATTGATTATTGCCACCATTATAGTTCGTTCACAACTCAACTATCTTAATAATAAACCGCTTGGGTTTAATAAATACAATCTTGTAAGTTTTAAGCTTCCTTTTTCAAACAATTACCCTGAAGCTTTTAAGAATGAGCTTCTGCAAAATCCAAATATTGAGGCAGTTTCGCTATCATCAACTGATATAGGAAATACCTATAGCATGACAACAGCATTAAATAATCCCGTTGATTCTTTCAACTTGTTGCCAACGGTAATTATAGTAGCAGATATGGATTTTATGAAAACCTTTCAGATTCCGATATTGCAGGGGAGGGGGTTCTCAAGAAATCATCCGGCAGACATGGTAGATTATGATAGCGCCAATTGGACTGGTGCAGATCCTAACAGACCTATTATTGTAACCAACGCGCTGGTGAATGCTTTGCAAATGAAAGATCCTGTTGGTAAAATGCTGACCAAAGATTTTTTTCTGCAAGGAACTATTATAGGAGTATCCGGAGATTTTAATGGCACCTCTTTTAAAACGCAGGCTCCCCTTATCTGTATCAGGAACAAAGCGAGCGGAGCAGCGCTGAATCATGCGTACACCCGGATAAGCGCTGCTAATACAGCTTCAGGTATTTCTTTTATCAGTAACATATATAAGAAATATTTTCCCCGGGAAAAATTTGATTTTTCTTTTATTGATGAAACAATTGCAGCTCAGTATGCAACCGAATTAAGATTAACTCAATTGATTAATATTTTTACAGGTCTCGCTATTGTATTGTTATCAGCCGGCTTATTTAGTCTTGTTTCTTTGGTTGTTCGCAAGCGAACAAAAGAAATAGGTATCCGAAAAATTTTAGGCGCATCTGTTTCAACTATTACTGTACTTATTGGTAAAGAATTTCTTTGGCTTATCATTATCTCTTTTATCGTTGGCGCACCGCTGTCGTATTGGGCAATGACAAAATGGTTGCAGGGCTATGCGTACCGTACAGATATACAAGGCTGGTTTTTTGTTTGTTCGGCAGGAGTTATTTTGTTTATAGCATTATTGAGCGTTGGGATAAGAGCAATATATGCTGCGACAGCAAACCCGGTGAAGAGTTTGCGAACAGAGTAAAATGCCGGAACTATGATTAAGGGCATTAACGGATTTGCATCTAACTCATTTGAGGGATTGTAATTGTTAAAAAAGAAATGCAGATTTGTACTCGCGGTAATATTAAAAATTTCTTTATGAAAATAAATCTATGCGTAGTATTTTCAGAAATGCTATTATTTTCCTGCATATTTATATTTTTTACAGGGTAAAACAACATAATATCATCCATATTACATCACCTCTTTAGAAATCAGTTTTATCCCTTGAAAATAGTATATCCATTACTTTTCATTCTTTAATAATTTTTTATTATGAAATCAAAATTTTACATGGCGGTATTATTGATAGTATCGCTCGGTTTTTATCAGCAAATTTTTTCACAGGCTAATACCTCTCTTTCTAATCTTGTTTCGCCAACAGCAATAAATCAAGGTCTTACACCAGCCACAAACAATACTTTAAACCTTGGTAGCACTGCTCAAAATTGGAAAAATATTTATATTGGTACAGAATATTACCTTAAAAATTCGCGAATTATTTATGCACCAGGTATAAGTAATTTTTTTGCGGGGCAAACTGCAGGTAATGCTAATAGCTCTGGTTATGGCAACAGTGCTTTTGGCAGCAAAGCGCTGTTCAACAATACCACAGGCACTATCAATGTAGCCGTCGGCTCTTCGGCTCTTCTTTCAAATACTACCGGTTTTGGTAATGTTGCAGTAGGCGACTCTGCATTGCTTACTTCTACTTCGGCTTTGAATGTTGCGGTTGGCAGTAAAGCATTA
>JADLCD010000054.1 GCA_020847395.1 Chitinophagaceae bacterium | reverse complement strand
TGGTTCAGGTAATACTTAAATGGTTTAGAGAAACCTATAGAAAAACAATCAGCAGCATTGCTTTTATTCCCGCAGTTATTGCTTTCTTGTTTTTACTGATGTCAGTAGTGATGGTACAGTTTGATTTTTCCAGTGCCGGTAAAGAAATTAAAGCCAGTCTTCATTGGCTCAGTCTTAAAGATGCATCCACTGCAAGAAGCATCTGCACTGCTATTGCAGGTGGTATTATTTCCCTTGCTGTGTTCAGCTTTAGTATGGTAATGATATTGCTTAACCAGGCTGCTTCGCAGATGAGCAATAGGATTTTAAGTAATCTTATTGGAAACCGGTTTCAGCAGTATGTGCTTGGTTTTTATATTGGCACCATTGTATATGCCTTATTTTTACTTAGTACTATCAGGGACGTTGACTCAGGCATAAATGTCCCGGCCATCAGTACCTATTTATTGATTGCATTTACAGTGCTGGATATTTTTCTTTTTATTTATTTTCTTCACTATATCACAGAATCGGTAAAATTTGAAACAATCATTAGCAGGGTTTATACTACTACTGATGCGGCAATGAAAAAAGCTTGTTCGCTTAGTACAATGCCGGAAGATTATTCCTTTACCGGGGAAGGTATACCATTAGGTGCATGCCGCTCCGGCGTATACCAGGGCTTTGATAAAAATGAATTGATTGAGATTGCAAAAAAGGAAAATATATTTATCCAATTTCTGTACCCTGCAGGCAGTTTTGTAATAGAAGGAAATCCTTTATGTATTATTTATAATGGAACGCTCGCTGAAAATGTAAAAGACCAAATCAATGTGATTGTAAACATTGAAAAAGGGCAAGAGATAAACATTAGTTATCATTATGGATTTCAACAATTGGCAGAGATTGCTATCAAGGCCTTAAGCCCCGGTATCAATGATCCTGGTACTGCCGTATTAGCTTTGCAGGCTTTAGCCAGTCTAATGGTGTACAGGTTTGATCACTTTGCTCAAGCAGCATTTAAAGATAATGAAGGAAAGGTTCGGGTAATAGCAAAAGAAAAGACAATTACAGATGCCTTTAAATAATATTTTTATCCCATCTGGGATTACGGTAAAAACGACCGGTTGGTACAAACTGAACTGCTGCATCTACTTACACAACTCAGAAAAAAAGGAACAGCGCCGGAGATGGATATATTGTTCAATACAGTTAAGGCGGCTGCAGGTAGTAAGTGAGGTGTTTACTTAACTCTGATAGAAATGCTGCAGACGCCGCATGTTACAGCATTAAGCCGCTTACGGGCATGATAATCCTAAATACCGTGATTATTTGTGTAAGCCTTCTTTTGAATTTTGTTGTGGTAGATATAGGATACCATAAGTATTGCCAATACTGCCAGTGGCATTAGCATATAGCCAATATTTTTATCTACACTGGCATGGCTGATGAAGGCAAAAATAAGATTGAAACTAAGTCCGGCATAAGCCCATTCTTTTAGTTTTCCAGGTATTTTTGGAAAGGCGATGGCAACCACCCCAAGTACCTTAAAAATAATGAGTGCATAGGCAAAGTAGTCTGGGTAGCCCAGCGGTTTTGTTCCAAGCGTTACATACTCCGGAGTGAACAGCATGGTACTGAGCGGCATTACACCTTCCCATAGAATGATGATGACGGTAGCTACCCAAAAGATAATTTTGTTCTTCTTCATTTGATTGATTTTTAGTTAGGTTGATTATTGTGAACCTGCATTATAAATTTTTCACGCAGGTTTCATTGTTTATTGCCCTTACCTGCCAGTGCCTGCTTTTTGGTTGCTGACTGACAATACAAATATGCTAAATACTTTCAGATTTGGAGCGTTGCAAGAGCGACAAGTTTGAGGGGTAATTATGCCAAATCATTTTTTGTAATTTATTGACCAGGCATTTTTCGCAATGATGCATGGCTGCAAAATGCGGTTTTCTCATTCAATAATAAATTTTCCTGCCTGTGCCGGTTCGCCCTTATTATTGCTGATGCTGATATAATACCAGCCACTTGCCCAGGCTGCTCCAGTTTGCAATTGCAACTGCGTTTGTTTATCCGGTACCAGTATTTTTTTGTGCTGGATTATTTTTCCATCGGCAGTGGCTACCTGTAAATTGTATTCACCCTGCAGGGTTGATGTAAATGAAACAGTAACCATGCTGCCTTTGCGAACAGGATTGGGTGTAACAGTAATTGTTGGTACCTGCAACTGTGGGATTGTATTTTTCCGGGTGATGGTTTCATTTTTATGTTGATTGGTCCCGGTTTTTGCCAAATCTTTTTTTGTAGTAATAATAATGGCCCCAGCCCTTGCTGCCTTGCCGTAAATTGCAGCAGCAGCAGGAGGTTTTAGTACCTCAATGCTTTCAATCATTGTAGCGTCAAGCTTGTGGATAGCGATTGCTCTGGCTGGTTTCCCATTGATAATATACAGCGGGTCGGGGGTATTACTTGATATGCTGCCGATAATGATTCTATTTTTAATAACATCCTTATTCTTTTTCAAAAACACATAACGTGTTTCTTTCCTGTTACTAAATTTCCATCCTTCTATGGTTAGCGTGGAATCAGTATAGCCTTCTGCAGAAACTTTTACGTGAAGCGTTTCCCTTTCTTTAATCTGCCTTAATTTATAAATGCCATTATTGTTGGTAGATACGGTGT
>JADLCD010000053.1 GCA_020847395.1 Chitinophagaceae bacterium | reverse complement strand
TCTTCAAAATCATAATCCTGCTCTGCATCTTCCATACCCACATTGGTAACACGTATACGAAAAGCCGGTGATGGTACTTTTGAAAAAATATATTGCCCTGATCTATCAGTTACTGTCTTTAATGTATCGCCACCATTTTTTTTAAACAGTAAAACCGTTGCACCCTGTAAAACCACATGAGCACTATCATACACTTTTCCTTTCACAGTACGTGTGGTTTGTGCTTTGGCGAATGAGAATAAAAAGATTGTAAATAATAATAGCGTTCCGGGTTTCATACCTATCTTAAAATTCGTTTACGAGGGGGCTAATCTCAACTTATTATATTCCAAAATTATAACGAAGCCTGCGAGATTGAAACTTCACGACGTTAAATATGGTTAATGATAATGTATATAATAAAAAAACCTGCTGGATTGAGTTATTACAACGCAAAACCAACAGGTTTTATCTACAAAAAAATATATTACTTTTTCTTTTTCTGACTTTTTGGAGCAAACATAATCAACATGCGCTTGCCTTCAAGTTTAGGCAATCCTTCCGGTGTGCCCATTTCTGCAAGACGTTCAGCAAATTTCAGCAATAATAATTCGCCCCTTTCTTTAAACATGATTGCACGGCCTTTAAACTGAACATATGCTTTTACTTTATTGCCATCCTTCAAAAAATCTTCTGCGTGCTTGGCTTTAAAGTTAAAGTCGTGCTCATCTGTATTTGGTGTAAAACGTATTTCCTTTACTTCAGAAACTTTGGAGTTGGCTTTCATTTCCTTCTCTTTCTTTTTCTTTTCGTAAAGAAACTTATTGTAGTCAATCACTTTACATACCGGAGGATCAGCATTTGGAGAAATCTCCACAAGATCAAGCCCCTGCTCATTTGCTATTTTAAGGGCATCCTGTATGGAATATACGCCTACTTCAATATTTTCACCAACCAGCCTTACCTGTGGTACCCTGATCATGTGATTTGTGCGATGTTCCTGCTGTTGTTCTTTTCTGAAACGGGGATTGAAGTTATTGCCCCTTTGGAATGGAGGTTTCTGTGGAAATGCCATTTACGTTTTTTAAAGTGATACTCCCTGTATGGAGGTTTTAATTGTTTTAGTAATTAAAGTTATTAATATAGATATTGTATTAAACGTTGTATCCTTAGCTTTATTCTTTTATTATTCCGCTACTCTCGTTTTTATCTCTTCTAATATTTCTTCAATAAATATTGATACTTCTTTTGCTCCAAGGTCACCCTTTCCCTGGCGGCGAATAGCTACTTTATTTTCTGTTACTTCTTTTTCGCCAATCACCAGCATATAAGGTACTCTTGCCAATTCAGTATCACGTATCTTTTTGCCTATTTTTTCAGGTCTGTCGTCAATTTCAGCGCGAATATCCGCATTTTTCAAAGATTCTAAAACATTTTGTGCGTAATCCATAAACTTATCGCTGATGGGCAAAATCTTTACCTGCAACGGCGCCAGCCATACCGGCAGCTTACCGGCATAATGTTCAAGCAAAAACCCAATAAAACGTTCGTGCGTGCCTAAAGGCGCCCGATGAATAATCAGGGGTGTTTCAGCCACATTATCTTTACTGGTGTACTGTAGTTTAAAACTACGCCCCTGCGAAAAGTCAACCTGGTTAGTAGCCAGGGTAAATTCCCTGCCGATTACACTAAATATCTGCACATCAATTTTAGGGCCATAAAAAGCTGCCTCGTCCTGCACTTCCACAAAAGGAATATTAGATTCAATCAGCACATCCCGAACCATTGCTTCGGTTTCTTTCCATAATTCCGGTTCATTCACATACTTCTTACCCAACTTATCTGGCGAGTGAAGACTCAACCGCATGATATACTTATCAATGCCAAATATTTTAAAGTATTTCTGGTACATTTCATTTACCGCCCTGAACTCAGCAGCAAACTGCTCACGGGTGCAGTATATATGCGCATCATTCATGTGCAGGCAGCGCACACGCATCAAACCAAATAATTCACCACTCTGCTCATAACGATATACAGTACCGTATTCTGCTATACGGTAAGGAAGATCGCGATAGCTTTTAGGCTCTGCCGCGAATATTTTATGATGATGCGGGCAGTTCATGGATTTGAGATAATATTTCTCGCCATCCATTTCCATTGGCGGATACATACTATCTGCATAATAGGGCAAATGCCCACTGGTGAGATACATGCTTTCCTTGGCTATATGCGGCGTAACCACACGTTTATACCCTGCCGTTTTTTCCGTTTCCTTTGCCAGCTTTTCCAATTCTTCAATTATAATGGTTCCGTTAGGCAGCCACATAATCAGGCCCTGGCCTACATCATCATCCATAGTATAAATTCCCAGCTCTTTTCCCAACTTGCGGTGATCTCTTTTTTTCGCTTCTTCCAGCATTTGCAGGTATTCGTCCAGTTCTTTTTGATTGGGAAAGGTGATGCCATAAATGCGGGTGAGCTGCTTATTTTTTTCATCGCCTTTCCAGTATGCGCCGGCAATATTGGTAAGCTTGATTGCTTTAATTAAGCCGGTTTGCGGAATATGCGGACCACGGCATAAATCAGTAAAACCACCCTGGGTATAAAAAGTGATATTGCCATCATCCAGGTTATGCAGCAGGTCAAGCTTATATTCATCGCCTTTATCAAAAAAATATTTTACCGCTTCGGTTTTTGAAATTTCTTTCCTGATGTATGGGTTATTCTGCTTTGCCAGTTCATTCATTTTCTTTTCCAGTGCAAGCAGTTCTTCTTCGGTAATTTTTTTATCGCCGAGATCCATATCATAATAAAAGCCGGGTGGATTTTGTGTGGCCGGACCTACCCAGAATTTTACTCCGGGAAATATTGATTCAACTGCTTCAGCCATAAGATGAGCAGAAGAATGCCAAAAGGTTGATTTTCCTTCTGCTTCATTCCAGGTAAGTAATTTTATTGTACTGTCATCATTAATTGGTCGCGTTGCATCCCAAACCACCCCGTTTATGGAAGCTGCCAATACTTTTTTGGCAAGCCCCTCGCTTATAGATTTTGCTATGTCCAATGCTGTTGTTCCGGGCTGGTATTCTCTTACCGCGCCATCAGGAAAAGTTATTTTCATCATAAATATATTCCCGTTCATTGCAAAACGGGGTGCAAATTTAACGAACTCTTGGCGTATGATTTCATTTCTTGCGGCTATTTCCTTAGTATTGAGGTTAATTTTGCATGATAAAAGTTTTACAATTAATGAAAGGCTGGTTTGTACTGATTTTGGTGAGTGGCATTAGTTATTGTTCTGCTCAAAACCTTAGCGGCCAATGGCGTGGTTCATTTAATAGTGTAGGTAATGTAGTTGCCGCAGATGGAGATACGGAATATGTTTTGGAATTGGATATACAGGGTTCGGAAATTACTGGTTTCTCTTATTCATATTTCAACTATCCCGGCAAGAAATATTATGTTATCTGCAGGCTTGAAGGAAAATATGACGCCGCCAGTAAGTCGGTTGTAGTAAATGAGGAAGAAAGAATAAAAGGTAATACACCTGCAGGTTGGGGCGATTGCCTGCAAACCCATATTCTTACTTTTATGAAACAGGGAAGCACTGAAAAATTGATAGGAAGATGGCGGGCTTATAATGTTCCCGGTTCCAATATTAACGGCTGCGGACCCGGCACTACAGAGTTAGAAAGAAAAATGCTTACCAAAGTAGCGCCACCAAAAACTGCACCACTGGTAAAGAAAACAAATCCGCCGGTAACAAATACGAAACCCAAAACCAACACTACCACAGCAGTTGCAAAGCCTAAAACGAATCCACCGGTTGCTGCAAAACCAAAAACAAACAAACCAGTTTCCAAAGCAGCACCTGCAAAAAAAGATACAACTAAATCTATAACAGGTAATCAACAAAATATAGCCAAGGTTCCCGAAAAAATTGCAAAAGATTCTGCTACTAAAACAAGCAAAGCAAATATACTTACACCTGCCATTCCCGGCTTTAAAAGAAGAGCAAAAAATATATTGAAAACAATAGATGTACCATCATTTGATGAAGAAATAAAAGTGGATTTTTATGATAATGGAGAAATTGATGGCGATACCATATCCGTTTTTTTCAATAACCAGTTGGTATTATCAGGTAAAAGGCTAACCGACAAGCCACTTTCTATAAATCTAAAATTAGATCCTGCTAAAGACGATAACGAACTGGTAATGTATGCAGACAACCTCGGCTCCATACCGCCCAATACCGCATTAATGATTGCCACCATTGAAGGAAAACGTTATGAAGTGTATATTACTTCTACCGAAAAATCGAGTGGTACAATAAGATTCAAAAAGAAGGAATGATGAAAATAGGGATAGTTATTGATCAGCATATTCAAACATGCTGTAACAGGCAGGAGCAATTAATTTTGTAATGTAAATTTATTTGTCTTTTAAAATTTCATGCCCGAGTTTATCTCTTTTTGTTTGAAGGTATTTTTCATTGTACGGATTAGGATGAATATGCAAAGGAACGTTCTCCACTATATCTAATCCATAGCCAACCAGTCCAACTCTTTTTCGGGGATTATTGCTGATCAGTTTCATTTTATTAATACCAAGATATCGCAGGATCTGCGCGCCTACGCCATAATCTCTTTCATCCATTTTAAATCCAAGATGCAGGTTTGCTTCCACAGTATCCATGCCTTCTTCCTGCAGCTTATATGCTTTCAATTTATTTACCAATCCAATGCCACGTCCTTCCTGGTTCATATACAGCACAACGCCTTTTCCTGCTTCGTCAACCATCTTCATGGCTCCGTGCAACTGGTCGCCGCAATCACATCGGAATGAACCTAAAATATCGCCGGTAAAACAGGAGGAATGCACCCGAACAAGCACCGGCTCATCCTTTTGCCACGCTCCTTTTACAAGCGCCATATGCTCTCCGCTTGATGGATTATTTCTTTCTCTGAATATGATAAGTTTAAAATGACCATATTTTGTAGGCATATCTACTTTCACAATTTCTTCAATAAGTGAATCTGCTTTCAGCCTGTATTCAATCAGGTCTTTTATGGTGATTAACTTTAAATCAAATCGTTTGGCAATTTCCTGTAACTCCGGTAATCTTGCCATAGTGCCATCATCATTCATAATCTCTACCAACACACCGCCATAAGGTTGATCAAAACCCGCCAACCGTGCAAGATCTATAGCAGCTTCTGTATGTCCGGCTCTTCTTAATACACCCCCGTTTTTTGCCTTCAAAGGAAAAATATGGCCTGGCCGTCCAAGATCTGTTGGTTTTATTTCGGGGTTAATGAGGGCCAAAATTGTTTTTGATCTGTCATGTGCAGATATGCCCGTGGTGCAGCCGTGACCCAATAAATCTACCGGTATGGTAAATGGCGTTTCATGAAGAGATGTATTATTATTTACCATCAGGTCGAGGTTCAGCTCTGCACATCTTTCTTCCGTTAAAGGAGCGCATATTAAACCACGTCCATATTTTGACATAAAATTGATAATCTCCGGTGTAGCATTCTGGGCAGCAGTAATAAAGTCACCCTCATTTTCACGATCTTCATCATCCACCACAATTACCAGCTTTCCCTTTTTAATATCCTCAATCGCACTTTCTATCGTATCGAACATCTAAAAAATTTTGGCAAAGTTACGGATTAGCCACCTTGAAATAAATAATTGAAAATAGCTGCATCACAACATATTTTTTTTATCAAAATGTGTTAAAATTCATAATAATATATTAACATTCATGGGCAAAGTTTCCATAAGATTAATTTTTCTTTGCAGCGAGAAAAATTATCTGTTATGCAACTATCCTTATTTAAAAAATTATTTTTTGCCGCTATTATTTTTATCGCCTGTATTCCTGCATTTAGCCAGGTTACAACAAGCAGTATGAGTGGCGTTGTTTCTGATGAAAAAAACACAGCACTGGTTGGAGCTACCATTGTGATTATACATACTCCTACCGGGGCGAAATACACTACTTCAAGCCAGTCCGGAGGTTATTTCAGCTTTCCAAATATTGTTCCCGGGGGTCCTTACACTATTACAGCTTCTTATGTAGGCCTGGCTGAGTATAAAAGAACGGATATCAATGTGCCGCTGGGGGATAAATATGACGTCTCGATACAACTGGCTTCTGCTGCAAAAGAACTTGAAGCCGTGGTAATAAGCGGACGCAGATCAAACGTGATCAAAACAGGTGCCGCAACAAGCATAACGAGAACCCAGATATTAAATACTCCCAATTTAAGCCGCAGCCTTACGGGGCTTACCAAGCTTACGCCCCAGAGCAATGGCAACAGCTTTGCGGGTATGAATAGCCGTTATAATAATATAACTATAGACGGCTCGGTATTTAATAATAATTTCGGCAGGTCGGGAGACGGGATGGTACCTGGCGGTGGTTTGTCCATATCGCTTGACGCCATTGACCAGATACAGGTAAACCTATCTCCTTTTGATGTAAGACAGGCTGGTTTTGTTGGCGGGGGTATTAACGCCGTAACCAGGAGAGGAACAAATGATTTTTATGCCACAGCATATACTTTTCAAAGGTTTAAAAGCTTTTACGGAACTAAAGTTGCGGGCGGTACAGCAGATAACTCCAATCTTTCCAGTAAAGTATATGGGGGCAGCATAGGCGGCGCTATTATAAAAAACAAGCTTTTCTTTTTTGTAAATGCTGAAAAAGAAACCAGTACAAGACCAGGTCAGATATGGCTTGCCAACAGGTCTGAAACAGCCAATAGCCCGCTTGTTACCCCGGTTCTTGCATCCGACCTGGATAAGCTGAGTCAATTTCTCAAATCGGAATACAATTATGAAACAGGGCCGTATGAGAAATATAGCTTTGGTATTGATAACTACAAATTGCTTGGACGTATTGACTGGAATATATCAGACAGGCACCGCTTAACCTTACGCTACACACAATCCAAAACAAATGATGATGAGCAGGTGAACAATTCCAGTACTATAGGAAGCGCGTTTGGCAATGGTAGAAGAGCGGGAAAAACAGGAGGTATGGCGTATGCTAATACAAACTTCAAGAACAATACTACCGTTAAATCCGGAGTGTTAGAGCTAAACTCAAATTTTAGCAAAAAAATATCTAACCAGCTACTGGCTTCCTATACAGACAACCGGCCCACAAGGGTGCCCCCAAGCATTGTTCCTTTTGTTGATATCATGAAAGACCCCAATACCGTTTATATTTCTTTTGGAACAGATCTGTTTTCCTATAAGAACTATATTGTTGATAAGGCATTCAATGCAGCGGAGAACCTCACTTTTAATTTTAGCAAACACACTTTAACGGTGGGCGGTAGTTTTGATCATATGGAGTTCCAGAACTCGTTTACCAGCGGTTCCGGCGGAGGTTACTACAGGTATGCTTCTCTCCAGGATTTCCTTGATAAAAAGAATCCTGTTGTATTTGCTGTTTCGTATGACCCCAATAATCCGAAAGGCATTGCCGTACCTTCGGCAAAATTTAACCAGTTGGGTATTTATGCACAGGATATATGGACTCCCAACAGTTTCTTCAAACTTACTTACGGATTAAGGGTTGACAAGCCTTCTTATCCATACACACCACCCAGAAACCCCGCCCTGGAACAGGTTACGTTTAAAGATGAAAATGGAAATGACGAACATTTTGATGTAAGCCAGTTTCCTGAATCAAGGTTCCTTGTATCTCCGCGGGTAGGATTTACATACGATGTTGAACACGACAAATCTGTCATTATCCGTGGCGGTACCGGCATATTCACCGGGCGTATTCCCTTTATATGGCTGGTAAACCAGGTGGGCGACAATGGTGTGATACGTGCGCAATACCAGGCTTCAAATGCGGAGCTGGCTAATATTACTTATAATACCGACAGAACCACCTATATCCCTGCCAATCCTCCGCCGGTAGGACAAAGTATTCCCAACGGATCGAGCTATAGCGCAGCTACTAAAAATTTTAAAATGCCACAGGTATGGAGAACAAATCTCGCTTTCGATAAAAGGATCGCTTCAAATACTTTGCTCAGCTTCGAAATAATACATACCAGGATGATCAATAATGTTTATTATCGTAATGATAACCTGGGACCACAATCAGGAACTTTGGGAGGTGTTGCGGATAAAAGACCGATCTATACCACGAGGTTAAATGCGAATATCAACAGGCTTGCAGTGCTGGATAATATCAATAAAGGCATGAGCTTTGCCTTTACTCCAATGATACAGAAAACGTTTGCTAACGGATGGGAAGCCAGCCTTGCCTATACTTACACATTTGCCCAGGACGTTGCCATAGGATCAAGCGATCAGGCAGCAAGCGGATGGACGACCAACAATATAGTTGACAATCCTAACAAGCCCGAATTGGGGTATTCAAACTTTGCCGTACCGCATCGCATTGTCGGCTCCGCCTCTTATAAGCTGAATTACCTGAACCAAAAAATGGCAACTACCTTTGGTATATATTACAGTGCCAGCAGCCAGGAAAGATTCAGTTACAGGTATAGCGGAGATATAAATGGCGATGGAGCAACCAATGATATTATTTATATTCCCAAAGATGCTTCGGAAATACAATTCCAGGAAGGATACACAACAGGCGGAACTACTTATACCGCCAAGCAACAAAGCGATGCGTTCTTTTCTTTTATTGAAAATGATAAATACCTGCGTAAACATAAAGGACAATATATGGACAGGTACGGGGCAACACTGCCATGGAATCATCTTGTTGATATAAGAATTCTCCAGGATCTGTATATAAAAACCGGGAATAAAACACATACTATCCGTATCAGCGCTGATGTAACGAACTTCCTTAATCTTCTGAACAGGGATTGGGGCTACAGGTATAGTTACAGCTTCGGTTCTTTCCAGGACCAGGCGTTGCTTGGGCTGGCTTCCGGTTTTAATAAAGCCAACCCGAAATATACCTTTAATCCCGCAGGCCCTACTAAAGTATACCAGCCTAATTACTCCACCTCAAGCACATGGGGACTGGTACTGGGGCTGAGATATATTTTCAATTAACGGCTACTGACGATCAGTGTTATTTCCTGGTCATATAAATTTTTGTATAAAAAAATGCTGTTCCTGGTTTTTGGAACAGCATTTTTCTTATCAGCAAAGACCAAAGCTTCCATCCAATTTTATCATCAATCTCTTAAAAGCATAATTAAACTACTTTCGGCTAAAGAAGCCAACCAACTTCAGGCAGTATCAGCACAAAAGGAAACGCGCTTTCAACAATTTTGACAGAAGAAATAATAGCTTACTTCTTCCAAAGTATCCATTCTGTTTTTATACCAACAGACATAAGGTTCTGTTGTGTTCCGGAAGAGGACCTTACAAGGTTTGAAAGCCCATATTGCATGTAGGGCCCTATATACAAAGGCATGCGGGAATGCTGAAATAATTTTGCTGATAGTCCGGCATATAAACCAAGCTGGAATTTATTAAATAAAGACTCATCCCGGTAGTAAGTACCGGTTGGCTTATCATAATGCAGGGCATTGGAATGCAATAACCAGCCGGCTGATAAACCTGAGTTCAGTTGCAGCGGAAACAGCTTAGTGCCTTTATTTAATTGCCATTGTATGCCGAGCGGCATTTCCAGAAGGTGATATTTGTTTTTATAATCTACAGAGTTATTTCCATAATAATAACCCGAATAGCGTGCACTGTTATTTAATCCCGAAGTGAATGCTCCATTATTATTCAGGAAACTTCCAACTTCCCTGCTGGTAGAAAAATAGCTGTATTGAAAATTTCCTGTAAGCGCAAGCTTAGGTTTTAGGTACCATTTTACTGACACACCTGCATTCCACATCAATCCACGTTTCACCGGCGTTGCAGAGGTTGGTAATGCAGCGAGATAAATATTATTTTGTGAGGCAACAAAACCGGCATTCAGGTTATTGACAGGAGTTGTTGCATAATCTGCCGAAAGCGATTTCTCAAAACTTAACTTATTAAAAATATCAGACAGGCCTGAACCTGTTTTTGAAAATCCGGCACTTGCGTTTATGCCAAATTCCCATAACTGCTTTTTAGCCAATCTTACATTTGAATTTGAAACGGTACCTGCGTGTGTATTATGTGATAAAGTATCTATATATTTTTCATTACCAGGCCAGGAAAGTATGAATGGATGAATTTGAATATATTGTTGAACAGTTTCGCCAATGAATTCCCCCTCAATATTGCCAGTAATGGTATCTGCAGGAAAATTTTTATACTGCGCATGTGGCGTTTTTATATCATAAAAATTTTCACCAGCTTCCTGCTTATTCGCTTTCACCATCTTTTTTGAAACATTAAAAGTAGGGAACAAAGTATTTTTCCTGGTATATTTATCGGTTACCTGCGGAGTTACCTGTTTACCGGTTTTAGCATACGAAACAGGTGAGGAACGATACCCTAAACCATTCTTCTTAGCGTTTGAGATTTCGGCAGGAGTAATTTTTTTATTTTCAGCAGTATTTTTATTTGTTCCTGCTATAGTGTTTTGTTCGGTATGAGCCCGGTTGTTTAAATTTTCAGTTGAAGTATTTTTTGTTTCTTTTAATGTTGCAATGTTTTTGGAAACATTCTTATCTGCAACGGCGTGCCCCCACATCATATAAGCGCCTGTGCCGCCCAGCAGCAATAATAACAAAGGTATCCAGAAGATGACTCTTCGCCGCCTCTTGTCTTTGTGTATGCGTTCATCCACATTATGCCATACCTTGTCTGACGGCTTAAGATTCAATCCGTCAAATAAGTCTTGCACCTGTTTTTCAAAATCATTTTCCGGCATATTGACCCAGTTTTGATTCAACGGAATATTTTTCTATCCAGTTAATAAGCAGGTTTCTGGCCCGCATATATTGCGACCTGGATGTTCCTTCGTTAATACCTAATATTTCACCAATTTCTACATGCGTATACCCTTCTACCGCATGCATATTAAATACAGTCTGGTATCCTGTTGGTAATTGTCTTACCAAATTTGCCAGTTCTTTTGCCTGCATGTTAAGCTGAGGATTATCTTCAGAAACCGGGTGAAGCGCCAGGTCTGTAAACGAAAGATCATATTGATATTTACTGCTTTGCTTTAAATAATTTATGGCAGTGTTCACCATAATTCGCCTAACCCATGCACCCAATTCTCCCTCTGAGCGGTATTGATGCAGGTGCCTGAATACTTTTACAAAACCTTCCTGTAAAACATCTTCCGCATCAGTAAACGATTTGGTATAGCGATAACATACCCCGAGCATCTGCCCTGCAAAAAGTTCATACAACTTCCGCTGAGCTGCAGGCTTATTCTTTATACAGTCGTTTACTAATTGCTGATAATCAATCATCAGTATATATCCGGTTAAGTTGACAACACTTCATTACAAAGCGTTGCATCAACATTGATTTTTGTGTGCAATATAAAGACATAATAATAAACTGATCCTGGCATAAGCTATTCGCAGTGTAATAGTTTGGTTCCCCGCAGACTCTCAACGCCAAGCCCTTAGTGCGTGAGCTGGAGTCTGCGGAGCTTTATCATCGTCTTTGTTACGTTAAATCTACATCATCTTTAGATGGCAGGAGTTTTTAATTACAACCTTTGATTCTCACCCTACCGCAGAGTCGCCTGCCAGCACACAGGCTAAGCACGGGCAGACACTGCGGTGAACCACTCACTCTGCCACGAACTAAAAATCAGGAAACTCTGCGATGAAAAAAGAAGAAAGAAAAGCCTGTGTAAAGCTCCTGCCGTCTTAATGCCGGTTGACCTGTAACCCGTAAGCAGCTTGCTGTTACAGTTATCCTGCCAGAGCAGAGAATCCAACAGTTTTGTCAACATCTAATCTCTTTCGACACGTCGTCAACGGTTCACTTATCTGCTATTGCAGATTTTGTTCAGCTTCTTTACACTTACCTGATACCGTCTATTACACGATACCTTTTTGCCTGAATGCTCAGCACCATACCTTTTCAATACAGCACCTTCAGGTGGTTTAGTAACTGCGACTGCACACCGTTACTGATAGACCTACTATCATCTCTTATTCAGTTTACCTACCGAAGGCAG
>JADLCD010000052.1 GCA_020847395.1 Chitinophagaceae bacterium | reverse complement strand
TTCTATCCCCTTCTATGTGTTTTATTTTTTTCACCACGTAGGAGCATAGATACATAGAAAAGCATAGAACAAATAAGAAATCTATGTGTGCCCATGTTTCTTATGCTTCTATGTGTTTTATTTTTTTTCACCACATAGGAGCATAGATACATAGAAAAGCATAGAACAAACATGAAATCTATGTGTGCCTATGTTTCTATCCCCTTCTATGTGTTTTATTTTTTTCACCACACAGGATCATAGAAAAACATAGAATATATAATAAAATCTATTGTACACCTATGTTTCTTATGCTTCTATGTGGTAAATCTGAATACTACCTCACCGGTAAATCACCATATAAGTGATTCACTAATGTTCTCTGACCTACTTTAAAAATATTTGTACAATTAAAGTTGATCAATATCCCTTTAGGTTTTTGCAACAGTTTCATATAGGTCAACAGTTGTGCTTCATGAACCGGCAACACAACTTCTACTGCTTTAATCTCAACTATAATAACATCCTCAATTATTATATCCGGTCTTAACCCTGATTCAATATCTAAACCTTTATATTTTAATGGTAGCCATACCTGACTTCTATAGTCAATATTCCTTATAAAGAGCTCTTTTAAAAAACATTTCTCATACACACGTTCTAATAATCCTGGGCCCAGGTTCTTATGCACTTCTATAGCACACCCTATTATTTTATAGGTTAGTTTATCAATACACTCTTGCGTATATTTCATGGTGTAATTCATTTTCAATGATTAGCAAAAACCTATGTTTGTCTATGTACTATGCTCCTATGTGGTGAATCATCGCTTAATTCTTAGTGATAAACTCATCCAGGTTCATCATAGCGTTTGCCACTACTACCATTGCCGCCTTTGACGCATCTGTTTTATCTGATCCTTCATTGATCATCTCACATGCTTTGTTTTTATCCTTTTCAAATTCCTGCTTTGCTGTTGTATACAGCTCCGTCAATGCATCCAGTTTTTCTTTTGAAATAGAATGGTACATTGCTATTTCATAACCCTTGCTTATTTGTTCCGGTATGGTTTTTCCGCCCTCCTTTTCCATACGCTTTGCAAAGTGGCGGGCCATTTCAATAAACGCGTTATCATTCAATGTTGCCAGGGCCTGCAGTGGTGTATTGGTGCGTATTCTTCTTGCCAAGCAAACTTCTCTTGCCACCCCATCAAAACTTAACATGGTAGGATATGGCGCTGTACGCTTCCAATAAGTATATATTGCCCTGCGGTATTGATCTTCGCCTTCGCTTTTAACCCATTTGTCACCATCATATGGTGACAGCCAGATTCTTTCGGGTTGATAAGGCATTACGCTTTTGCCAAACATTTTGTTGCTCAATAACCCGCTTACGGCCAGCGCCTGGTCTCTTATCTGCTCTGCAGATAATCTCACTCTCGGGCCTCTTGCATAATATTTATTGAACTGGTCTTTATGCAACATTTCAGGAGTAGCCACTGAGCTTTGCTGATAAGTAGCTGACATAACAATCCGTTTGATCAGTTTTTTTATACTCCATTTATCTTCATTTATAAACTGCCAACTCAGCCAGTCGAGCAATGCTGCATGCGTGGGTGCAATACCCTGTGTGCCCATATCTTCCAATGTTTCCACAATGCCCTGCCCCATCAATTGCTCCCACATCCTGTTTACCATTGTACGTGGAGTAAGGGGATTATCCTTACTGGTAAGCCACATGGCTAATCCAAGCCTGTTTCTGGGAGCGCCGTCAGGCAAAGAATTTAATGAATGAGGAATATCAGGCTTTTCTTCCTGCCCTTTAGACAACCAGTTGCCTCTTTCAAATAAATGTGTAGGGCGGAACATGTTATCCGGATTTTCCATCATCACCGGCGTTTGTACCTTAGGCGATGCAGCAATAAGATGATTATACCATGCAAGAGCACTATCATAACCTGCTGATCCTTTACCCGGCAAAGCAGAGGAAAAGGCAAACCAGTCGAACACTGCAAGATTACTGGCAGAATCTTTTTCAGGTACATCCGGGTTTGAATAGGTGAAGTACAGATCATGCCTGCCTTGCTGCATTGCAGTAAAATCAATGGTGTTTACTCCCCAGCCTTTGGTAGGCTCAATAATTGCTGAAGCTATTGCCGGACCGTTTACACTATCCAAACGTATGGTCCATTTGCCGTTTTTTACACCAGAATAATAACGATAGATCATTTTTGATTTACCGTCTATATCTACATCAGGCAAGCGGCATGAACCATCTTTACGCAAAGCAAGATATACTTCAGACAATTCGCTGTTTATAAATTTATCTGCATGATAAGAATATACTGCCGGTTGCCATGTTTTCAGGAGCGTATTTATTTCGTGGATCTGTTCTTTTGCAGCATTGGTCATAAGCCATTGTTGCAATGCTTCATACTTTTTTTGATCCGAAGAATCAAATTCCCTCAGTACCGGGTATTCGCCCGGCATATCTTCATCCCTGGTATTATTATAGAAGGCCATGAATTTATAATAATCTTCATGCCTGAACGGATCATAAGGATGACTATGGCATTGCACGCAGGCGAATGTTGTTCCTAACAAAGTTTCCCATGTTGTATTTACACGGTCAATGATTGCTGCGGTTCTGAACTCTTCATTATCTGTTCCGCCTTCATCATTGTTCATGGAGTTGCGGTTGAATGCGGTTGCAATAAGTTCTTTATCTGTGGCATTGGGCAGCAGATCGCCGGCAATCTGTTCAGTTAAAAACTTATCATAAGGCTTGTCTTCATTAAACGTATTGATCAGCCAATCCCTGTAGCGCCATATAGAACGATAGCCGTCTTTCTCATACCCTTTGCTATCTGCATACCGGGAGATATCCAGCCACATTGCCGTCCATCTTTCGCCATATTGCGGCGAAGCCAGAAGCTTATCCACTAATTTTTCGTATGCTTCGGGGCTTTTGTCATTTAAAAATTGCTGTGATAATGCCGCAGGTGCAGGCACACCTGTTATATCAAGGCTTACTCTTCTTAAAAGCGTTGTTTTATCCGCTGATGGTGATGGCTGAAGATTTTCTTCTTTAAGCTTAGCGTAAATGAAGTTGTCAATATCATTCCTGATCCAGTTGTTTTTTGAAGAAAATCCCAGGAAACCAGATGAAGCATCAGGTACCTCCACGGGTTTTAAGGGTATATATGCCCAGTGCTCGCCCCATTGTGCGCCTTCCTTTATCCACTGCTTCATCATCTCTATCTCTTTTTCTGATAAAGGAGCATGTTTATAAGGCATTCTTTCTTCGGGATCTTTGGAAGTGAGCCTTTTTATCAATTCGCTTTTTTCGGGGTGACCGGGTATAATAGCCGGTTCCCCGCTTTCTGTTTTGCCTAATGCTTCTTCGCGAAACAATACACTAAAACCACCTTCTTTTTTAACACCGCCATGGCAGGAAATACATTTTTTATTAAACAGCGGTTTTACTTCTGCACTAAAATCAACTTTTTTGTGACCTATTAAACCTGTTGTGACTATGAGCGCTACAATCAATACAGTTGTAATGAGCAATATTTTTTTACTTACCTGTGGTTTCATAACACAATGCTAATACTGTATGATATGGGTTAAAAATTAACAATCGTCTGTTGGCTTATACTCATCAATACGTCCTCTTCAAAATTAGCATTTTAATTGCGGCATTTCATGTACAAATGAAGGATATTGATGGATTTTTTTACGATTTTAATTAGCCGCATAATGCCACTAATACATAAATATTCGTGTATTCGTGGCATTATCTTCTTAATAAAAATTAGTGATGAGCCTGGATTAATATATTGCGGTACTAAAATCATCTCTCCGCATTTCCAGATACCATTCCTATTTTTCCGGGTAACAACTCCTGCGCAACACTAAGATGGCAGAAAATGCTGATGCGATAAAATAAACACGGGCATATCCAAATTTTCGCTCGTTTAGGATTATGAGTAAAGTTGTAGATTACGGTAATCTTTGCTCATTTGTAATCGGGAACCAGGCAGACCCCTCGTGCCTTATAATAACATCATTACGAATAAATTGAAAATCAGGTCTTTATTTTTAACCATGGCCTTGCCATATTGCAATCAACTGCGACCGGGAAGTTCTTATGTTTGAATTAAAAAATGTAAAAGTTAGTAAATTACTTTAAGCGATCTC
>JADLCD010000051.1 GCA_020847395.1 Chitinophagaceae bacterium | reverse complement strand
TGGCCGCAACGCCACTATAATGGAAGGATGCATGATAAGAGGTCCGTTTGCTTTTGGAGAAGCCGCGGTATTAAAAATGGGAACGGCTGTATATGGGGCAACCACCATCGGGCCGTTTTGCTATGCAGGCGGCGAAATAAAAAATAGTATTATGATGGGCTATTCCAACAAAGCACACCATGGATATCTTGGTGATTCGGTAATAGGAGAGTGGTGCAACCTGGGAGCCGGCACTTCCAATTCAAATATTAAAAATGATGCAGGCGATATTTTTAAAATATTCCCGGTAGAAGAACGCGTTAACGCTGGATTAAAATGCGGCGTGATGATGGGAGATTACACCCGCACAGCTATTAATACTTCGCTGAATACCGCTACATTTGCAGGCGTAGCATGTAATATATTCGGAGAAGGACTGGGCCCTAAACATATACCTGATTTTACATGGGGATATAATGACCGGTATATTTTTGAAAAGGCATTACAGCATATTGATAACTGGAAAAAACTAAAGCATCAAACATTAACAGATAAAGAAACAGCAATTTTAAAATATTTATACAAAACAACACTATAATGAGACAACAAATAGCCGCCGCCAACTGGAAAATGAATCTTACTGTTACGCAGGCTGAAGAATTATTGAATAATTTATTACAGGAACCTAAAAAACTCTTGGCGCATCAAACGGTTATTTTTGCAGTGCCATTTCCTTATCTCACACTGGCAAAAACTAAAGTAAACGGTCACACAAATTATTTTGTTGCCGCTCAAAACTGTTCCAATAAAAAGTCTGGCGCATATACCGGTGAAACATCGATTGAAATGCTGCACTCTATCGGTATAGAATATGTTGTGTTGGGTCACTCTGAAAGAAGAGAATATTTTGCAGAATCAAACGCGGTGCTGGCGGAAAAACTGGATTTAGCATTGAGTTATGGACTGATACCCATTTTTTGTTGCGGTGAACCGTTGAGCATTCGTGAAGCAGGCACACAAAATGGTTTTGTAGAACAACAATTAAAAGAAAGCTTGTTTCATTTATCTGCAGAGCAACTTGCTAAAATAGTTATTGCATACGAACCCATTTGGGCTATAGGAACAGGCAAAACCGCCACTGCCGGCCAGGCACAGGAAATGCACCAGCACCTCAGGGCTGTATTGGCTGCGCAGTATGGTAAAGAAACTGCTGATATTGTTCCGATTTTATATGGTGGTAGTGTAAAGGGCAGTAATGCTAAAGAAATATTTTCAAAGCCAGACGTAGATGGAGGTCTGGTTGGTGGAGCTTCGTTAATTGCCGCAGATTTTACGCAGATTATCGATGCACTGAAATAATCAATGAAACTTCGCAGCCTCATATATCAAAGTGTACTCTGGAGAGGTATATACTTTGCATCTGTGCTGTTGCTGAATATTATGATAGCCCGCTATTACGAAGCATCCTATAGCGGGCTTATTTATTTTGTTACCAACAGCTTTGCATTAATTGTCGCCATCTCAAGCCTGAGTATGGAATCTGGTGTGGCGTATTATACTGCTTCAGGGGAAGTGCCAGTATTAAGGTTAGCCAATTTCTCCGTATGGTGGACACTCTTTTCAACGCTTGCTGTATTTATTGTGTTAAACACAACCATACACTTTGGGTTACTTCCTGCATCATATACGCAACAATTATTTCCGGCGGTTTGTTATGTTGCAGGTTGTATGCTGGTAAATTTTTTTACTGCCGCTTTTTATGCTAAAAAAAATTTTGCTTTACCAAATAAGATACTTGCCCTGGTTAATATTGCGCTTGTTGTTTTGATACCTTTTTCCAATGGAGCGTTATTCAACTTTGAAACGTATGTTAATATTTATTTTGCAGGTTTCTTTTTACAGGGCTTATTAACTGCCATATTATTTTATACAAAATATGGTAAACCAACCTTCTTTCATTTGCCTGCAAAGAATGACCTTACAAAAATTGTAAAGTATAGCATGGCAGCATTTGCCGCTAACTTTCTTTTCTTTCTGGTATACAGAATTGATTATTGGTTTGTAGAATATTACTGTTCTGCAACAGCATTGGGTAATTATATACAGGTGTCAAAACTGGCACAAATGCTTTTTATTTTACCATCAATTATTGCCAGCGCGGTATTCCCGTCTATAGTTAATACTTTGGAAAAAGATATGGCTAAAAAGATAGCGATTGTTTCAAGGTTTTTATTATTGCTTTACCTCGGTATTTGCCTCGTGTTGGCTGCTTGCGGGTATTGGCTTTTTCCTTTTGTGTTTGGAAAAACATTCAACGAAATGTTTATTCCTTTTCTTTTACTCATTCCCGGTATATTGGCATTGGTGATGCTGTATCCTGTAGCGGCATTTTATGCAGGTGTAAAAAAAATCAGCGTTAATATTGCTGCACTGCTGATAGCGCTTTTAGTAATTGTTGTGGGAAATTTTATTTTTACGCCCAAATACGGAATCAAAGGTGCTGCAATGGTGAGCAGTGCGGGCTACCTGGTATATCATTTTTTCCTTACCTATTGGTTTACCAGGAATACGAACATATCGGCAGTGAGGTTTTATAGTATTAGCTTGTCAGATATCAGTAAAATAAAACAAATGATACTCCACAAATTTTTGAAGCGTTCTTAATTCCTTTGTATAATAATGAAAATACTTTGGCTGGCAAGTTGGTATCCTAATAAAATTATTCCTTTAGAAGGTGATTTTGTACAGCGTCATGCAAGGGCTGTATCAGCCTTTACCCCGGTTACTGTAATTTATGTTGCACAATATGGAGAGGGGGTACCCATTAAGGAAAATAAAATAGAAAAAGTAAAGACAGGCAACTTAACGGAGATTATTATTTATTTCCGGTTTCCTACAACTGGCTTTCCTCTCTTAAACAAAATAATATATAATTGGAAATATTATGCTGTATACAAAAAGTACATTCGAGAATATTTTTCAGCAAATGGAAAGCCAGATGTTGTACATGTTCATGTGCCAATGAAGGCTGGGGTGATTGCCCAATGGATTAAAAGGAAATGGAGTATCCCTTATATAGTTTCCGAACACTCCGCAACTTATGTGGTAGGAGCTTTTGACGCCTTTGACAAAAGGTCATTTTATTTTAGACGTGCGGTATCATCTGTTTTTAAGAATGCGGCTATAGTTACTTCCGTATCAGGTCATGATGGAAATATTCTTAAACAAAAATTTAATCTGGATAGGGTTGATGTAATCCATAATGTAGCTGATACAAATTATTTTTTTTTAAAGCCAGGTGTGCCTAAAAAGTTCCGCTTTATTCATATCTCTGTAATGAATTATCAAAAAAATGTTGAAGGAATTTTAAATGCCTGTGCTTTGCTAAAAGATTTACAATCAAATTGGGAAATAGAATTCATTGGAAGGGGCCTTTCACCAGAAATATCAAAAATAATTGATGATTTGCAATTGAGAAACTTCATAATAGTTACCGGCGAAATAAACAATGCAGAAGTAGCTCAACACATGCAAAATGCCTCCGCATTGGTACTTTTTAGCCGGTATGAGAATTTTCCATGTGTTATTGTGGAAGCACTATGTTGTGGAATTCCTGTAATAGCTACTAATGTTGGAGGAATTCCTGAAGCTGTAAACGACTTGAATGGTAAGCTGGTGACATCAGAGCACGAAGAAGAATTGGCATACGCCATGCACGAGATGCTTACACAATATTACAAGTACAATAGAGAAAAAATTGCGAGTAATGCAAAAGACAAATATGCTTACCAGGAAATTGGGAAACAATTTTTTGAACTATATAAAGAATTAAACTGAACACCTCTATAAAATGTACGAAAACCTTATTGTTTATTTAAGATGCCCTTTATGCAAATCTAACCTGACATTTGCGAGATATGAAAAAGAACCTGTACCTCAAAATAGACATGATAATATAACAGGAATATTTAGCTGTAACTGCGGCATGATATATCCAATAATAAAAAATATTCCAAGGTTATTGCCTGAAAGCTTTCTTGATTATGAAGCACTCATAAAAAAACATATTCCTGGTTATCAGTCTATGAAAAAGACTATTATGGAAAAATATGGTTTTTTGATACTCGCTTCAAAAAAAAGCAATGAGAGTGTAAAAAAAACTTTTGGTTTTGAATGGAGTTTGTTAAAGCAGAAAGAAGTTAACGTATGGAATTTGACGGATGAAGAATTTAAACAGCAACTTTGGGATGAGTTGAAGATACCAGACCAGGAATTTAAGAATATGATAATTGCTGATATTGGCTGCGGTCATGGAAGATCGGGGAGCCTGATAGCAGATAAATCTTTATTAGCATTCTGTACAGATGTTGGGCTAAGCATCGAGCAGGCAGCGGCGCAGAATAATAGAAAAAATTGCTTTTTTTTGCAGGCGGATCTTCATAATCTACCTTTTCCCGATTATTTTTTTGATTTTGTTTACTGTAGCGGTGTTTTGCATCATACCCCTAATACTGAAATAGCCTTTAATAAAGTTGCCAACGTTGTAAATGGTAAGGGGATCTATTGTGTTTGGCTGTACCATCCTTTTAATAATATTGTGCATAAAGCTATGCTTGCTTTAAGAAAGGTTACTATATATATTCCTATAAAACTTCAGTTCTGGCTTTATATGATTTTCTTATTGCCTTTTCATAAATTGATATCAACCTTAAAAGGAAAGCCAAAAGGGTGGCGGGAAATAATGATTAATCAACTCGACATGCTCAGCCCGAAATACAGATATGAACATGAACCAGAAGAAGTAACAACCTGGTATAAAAAAGATGGTTTCAGCGAAATTGAAGTTACAACCAATAATTCTTATGGTTTTTCTATTAAAGGAAGAAGAAATAAAATAATATAGATACATTCCTTACTGGTACAACTCCGCCCTCGTTTTAGGTCTTCTTGCTTCCCGCCATTTAAAATTTCTGAAACGTTGCCGCTCTTCCGGAATTTGATTTACCGGGTAAAACCCTCCTTCAACCTGGTATAGCCAGCTTATTTTGTCTAATTCTTTTTTTACAAAATATAAATTAATCAAATCAGCCTGGGCATAGTTGGCACCGGTGTATGCACTGTCATCATCCTGCATGTAATACAAACTTTCCGCACTGCCTTTTGCGCGTATATAATCTATATCGCCATCTTTAAAAAAACCGTTGATCGTATTGCCTTTTAACTGGTTAAAAAACTGGTCGTTGCTCTTGCTTATGCTGAATGCATTTTCCCAAACTTCAACCCGTTCCGGTTTTTTGTTTTTGGTATAGAGGTGTATCGTATCGCCTGATATCTGGCTTTCTTTTGACCATACTACCGGATCGGTATATAAACGGAAAATAGAATCTTTACCGGAAAAGAACATACTGTCGCAAACAGCCTGCATTGAATCTTCAAACATTTTTACATGGCGATAAGCCATAAAAAAACGTACACTGTCAATCCTGTCAATTTTTCTTGCCGCCATCGCTTTAATGGAATCCTGTTTGCGAATGGAATCTTTCCTTAATATACTATCCGCTGCAGCCTTACTCAATACAATGCTTCCTGATAAACTGTCAATACCGCTGCTGTCACCAATATTTTTTGGTGACGCAACTAAAGAATCTTTAACAGGATTAATTTGAGCGGCTATAGCTTTTGATGTATCTGCCGGTGGAGGAATATCTTTTTTAACATCTGGCGGAGGCAGATTATTATTCCCGGGTCTTTCACCAGGCAGGTTTTTTCTTGTTCCTTCCGGTGGGCGTGCGCCTCTTGCAGGTTTGCCGGCAATATTGCCTCGCAGCGGCACCTGCGGCATTGGTTTCTTAATATCAATCTTTGCAGAATCTCCTGTTTTTATATCAACCTCTTTTTTTGCAAGCCTGTTTTTGGTTAAAGAATCTTCAACATAGGTTGTGTCAAGCCTTATGCCGGAGTATAAGGTGTCGGCAGTTAAAAACAAAGAATCATTATCCTGCTTAATAATCATTAATGGCTTTTCGGTTGCCATAAATGTTTTTGTATCACGATTAAAAATGCCGTATTCAGATATAACCGTTACGCCCTGCACTGTATCTCTGTATAAAAAATTTCCCCTTGCAACGCCCTCACCGGTATTCTTATCAAAAGAAATACTATCGGCAGTAATAAATTGTGTGCTGTCCTGTATAGTGGGGCGGCTTCCAAAATTTGCCAGTCCGCGGTTCATATCATAATATCCATCTGAAGTTCTTATAATTGATTTGCCATCATTAATGGTTGTAGGAGCTACAAATGTTGCTATTTGTGTTTGCGTATTATACAAAAGCGTATCTGTAGCCATGGTATAATTCGGGTCTACCATTTTCACATTTTTCTTAAAATAGGCATCTTTTGAATCGGCATAATAATAGCCTTCCTTGCTGGTAAGCACAGACGAACCATTCACAATTTTTCCTCCATTTAAGTAAGTGCCTGTTTTACTATTGAGGTCATATTCCAGTTCTTCTGTTGTGAGAATTGCTTTACCATCTGTAAGCTTAACCGCTTTTTTTAGATTGGCGATTTTGGTATTGCCATAATATATGAGGTATTGTGAGTATACATTTACACTGTCTGAATCGTTGATATGAATATTACCGAAAACCTCAATTACATTTTTGGCTTTATCCATTACGATACTATCGCCATAAAAAAGCGTATTGGCTTGTTTTAATATAACATTACCCACCAATACCTGTAATTCTGTAGAATCTTTTTGCTCGAATCTTAAAACATTAGAGCGGATAAGATTGATATTTTTTGTAGAATCCTGTGGAGCGGGAGCGGAAGGCGTAACCGGTGTTTTTTGTTGCGCAAACGCAAATGCTATCATCAATACAAATAATGCAGATAATCCTATCCTCCTGTATGTGTTCATTACTTCTTTTTATCTACCGGTACCGTGTTTAATGTATCGGGTAATGGGGTCATCAGCGGGTCTGATTTGTCTTTCTTTCCAAATACCAGCCCCCCGGTATAACGGCGGGGGTGTATCCTGAAATCCTGCAATAATACATTAAGGCTGTTTGATGCTGATGTAAGATTAGTATATAATTTCTTATCATTCATCAGCAATCCTAATGTACCATCATTGGTATTTATTTTGGTTAAGGTAGTATTAAGTTCGTCTGCTACATTCTGCAATTTTGTTAAAGTCTTATCCAGTTCAAGGTTGGCTAACTTATTTGTAGTGGCATTAAGGTTTGAAAATATCTGCGTGATGGTATCATTATTTTTTTTAAGATTACCTGTAAATGCGCTTGCATTGGATAATGTTTGCGCCAGCGCGCCATTTTGCGCATTCAACAACGTATTGAGATGCCCTGTTGATATAGCAAGATTACCCAGTATATTCTGAAAATTTTTCTGTGCATTAGCATCAAGTGCGCCTCCAATAAGCTTTAACACAGAATCCATTGATTGCAATGCTGCGTTAACTTTTAACAAGGTAGGATCTAATCTTCCTGCCACTTCTTCTAAAAGCCCCGGGGTAATATTGGTGGTTAATGTATCCTCATTTTTTACAAAAGTTTGCTCGTTACCCATTTTAATATTTAGCGTAGTATTTCCTAAAAGGCTGGTAGAAATATAGGCTAATGAATTAGTGGGAATATTAATGTTTTTGGTGAGATTAATGGTTACAATGATGCCGGTAAGATTTTGATCCGCTTCTTCAATTTTATATACTTTGCCAACGGGCAAACCACTAATCATAACTGAATTGGAAACAGACAATCCATCTACCGAAGCGAATTTTGCGTAGAGGTGAAATGTTTTTTCAAGTACTGATTTGCCTTTTAAAAAGTTAAACCCCAATATAAGCAGTGTAATAGCAATAGCAGTTATAGCACCAACTTTGGTTTCATTAGAGACTTTCATCCTATTCGTTTTAAATTATAACAGGTATTTACCTGTTCATGAAAACATCCCGGCAACATACTTCACACATTACATAAAACTCCAGGATGAACGATTTTTATCGTTTACTTATTATTCAAAATCAATACTTTCAATGCAAAAATAGGGTATTACATCAAAGTGCGATCACTTTACGCACATGACCGGGCATTCGGGGATTTTATATATGGTTGTCTGAAAAGGCCGGTTTTTATTTTTTTGAAGACGGAGCGCCGGTGGTTGTATTGTCTGAAACACTATTACCTCTTGAGGCATCCATTGTTTTCTTGAAAGTAACAACTGCCTTAACTATTGCGCCGGCCATTTGCTCCTGGCCTTCTTCACTGTTAAGAAAATCTTCTTCTTCTTTATTGGTAATAAAACCGGTTTCTATTAATACTGCGGGCATATTGGTTGCCTGCAATACCCATATACCTTTTTCATTACGTTGCAGCACGCCATCACTTTTACGGCCTATTTTTACAAATTCATTTTCTATCATGCTGGCAAGGCGAACACTGTTCTTAAAATATTTTTGCACCCACAGGCGGCTGGCAATAAGTCCTTCAGGGGTATTGGGGTCGGGTACATCATCACTTACCTCCGCTTCAGATTCAAAGCGTTCACTCATTGCGCTGGCTTTGCTATCGTCTCTGTCTGCAGCCCACACATAAGTGCCGGTTCCATACCTGGGGTTAGGAGTATGCCAAACCCTGTATACCGGCTCTCTTTTAGTATGCTTAACTTTTTTCTTGCCTTTGCCGGTATAGTATACTTTATTTCTGTAACCTGTAATTTCTGAATGGCGGATAGGCGGAGCGGCATTTACATGTATGCATACAAACAAATCTCCTTTGTTCTGGTTGGCAAAAGCGGCCTTTTCAGTTACGGGCTGAAACACATCTGTAGTTCGGCTTTGAATAATTTTTGTGTCGGGAAGTTCTTTTTCAAGTAATGCCGCAACCTTCAGGGATAATGCTAATGTTATCTGCGCTTCGGTAGAATAAGCCCCGTTGGCGCCGGGCTCCCTTCCTCCGTGACCGGCATCTACAATAATAGTTTTAATACGGCTCTTTTGGGCAAGGGTTGTATTATGAAATAATACGGAGAGCAGAATAATTAAAGATGATACAAATATTTTTTTGTGCATCTCGTTGTTAAAATTTATCAGGGTTAGTAATTCAAATCAGTTCTTCACGTTTTCTTACCTGTAATATGGCTATTTTTGTTTTCTGTTGATTATATGAAGAATAAACGTCGCGAATTTACGCGAAATTATATATTTACTCCAACCTTACTACTGCTTACCATTGCAATAACGTACAATGCATGGTCAAAAAGCAACAGTAATTTTCCTTTTTACAATAATTTAACAGCCATTGCTGATACTCTTCAGCCTTCAAAAGATACCATTCCGCCACATAAAGCAATTGACAGCACTGTAAATGTAAGAGATACTACTATACTTGCTGATACTGCCATTTTAAGAGATAGCCTTGGTTTGCCTATCACAGATTCGGCTAAACGAAGCAAAACAGATACGTTCAACTTAAAAATATCGAAAGATTCTATTGATGCGCCTATTAATTATAAGGCTAAAGATTCAATGATACTTGATGTTGCTCACAAAAAACTTTATTTATTTGGTGAAACGGATGTAAAATATAAAGACATTAATCTTACTGCACCAACGATAGCCTTTGATCAGCAAACAAATATTGTAAAAGCAACAATGGCATTAGATACCGCGGGTAAGGTTGCAGGCAAAGCCAAACTGGTACAGGCAGATATTACTACGGAGAGCGACAGCCTTGAATTTAATTTTAAAACACAGAAAGGTCTTTCGCACAACAGTTATTTTCAGCAGGCTGAGCTATACAATTTTGCGCAGGCAGTAAAAAAGGTAGATGCTCAAACGATATATGCTTACAGGGGCCGCTTTACAACCTGTAATTATGATACGCCACATTTTGCTTTCAGGTCAAAAAGAATAAAATATATCACTAAAAAAGTTGCTGTAACCGGGCCGGTAGGAGTGGAGTTTGAAAATGTGCCGGTATTGCCGATTATCTTGCCTTTCGGCATGTTCCCGATGAAGCAGGGCCGACAGTCGGGTATATTGCCTCCCACATTTAATTATATTGAAAACCTGGGTGTGGGGCTTGAAGGTTTAGGATACTATAAAGTAATCAGCGATAATTTTGATATAACAACAAGGGCTGATATTTATTCTTATGGCAGTTGGAGGTTAAACGTGTCGCCAACATACCGGGTGAGGTATAAGTATAATGGGTCACTTAATTTCAGTTATCAAAACATGCATACCGGCTTTAAGGGCGACCCGGATTTTAGTAAAACCAAAAGCTATTCTTTAAACTGGAGTCATAGAACAGATAGTAAAGCCAGGCCCGGCGTAAGTTTTTCTGCCAGTGTAAATACCATGTCCAGTTCGTATGCAAGAAATAATACAACCAATGCCTACTATAATACAACAAATAGTTCCAATTACAGTTATAGCCAGCCACTTGCTTTTACCAACCAGCTAAGTTCATCTATCTCGTATCAAAAATCGTGGATAGGTAAACCGTATAATTTATCCGTAAACCTCAATCACTCTCAAAATACTTTAAATAAAACAGTTAATCTTAACCTGCCTGATATTAATTTTAACGTAACTACATTATATCCTTTGCAACCCAAAGAAATGGCAGGCTCCGGCAAATGGTATCAAAAACTCGGGGTAGGTTATACCGGTAGTGTAAGAGGGCAGGCAATGTTTTATGATACTGCTTTTAGTTTCAGGCAGTTGATAGATACCTTTCAATATGGAGCGCAGCATAATATACCTATATCACTTGCGCTGCCGCAACTTGGCCCTATACAAATTTCTCCGGGCTTTAGTTACCAGGAAAGGTGGTATTCTCAAAAGCTACATCGCCAATGGGTTGACTCTACCAACTCTGTAAGCAAGTCAATTGAAAAAGGCTTTTTTACAGCGCGGGATATTTCCATGTCGATATCATTCAGCACATCTATGTTTGGAACGCTTACCATGAAAAACAAAGATGCTAAAATACAGGCTATACGGCATACCATGCGCCCCCAGCTAAGTATTGGATATAAACCTGATTTATCTTACTCATATTATCGCAATACTCAAATTGATAGTTTGGGGCATAAAGCAATGTTGTCGCAATTTGATGGGTCTACCTATGGCTCATTTGGTTACGGCAGATCAGGAAGTATTGGATTTGGTATTGATAACTTTCTTGAAATGAAAGTAAAAAATAAAAGAGATACGGCTACTTCGGGAGATGAACAAACCGATGAGGAGGGCGTTAAGAAAGTAAAGATCATAGATGGATTTGGTATAACAAGCAGTTATAACCTGCTGGCAGATTCGTTTAACCTTTCCAATTTCAATATATACGCCAGGAGTACCTTATTTGAGAAAATAAATATTACTGCCAGTGCAAATATTGATCCTTACCAAACAGACAGGTATGGATACAGGATTAATAAGTATGCCTGGTCGGGAGAGAAATTTTCATTGGGGCGTATTACTACCGGAAGCCTTGCGGTGTCTACCAGTTTTAAAAGCAAACCAAAAGACGAGAAAAAGGATAAGAATGTGCAGCAGCAATATGATAACTATGATAATTTAACGGCTGATGAAATGCAATCGCAGTTGGATTATATTAAACGGAATCCTTCTGAGTTTGTTGACTTTAATATTCCCTGGTCTGTTAATGTATCGTATTCTTTAAGTTTCAGTAAAACATTACAAACAGATTCGCTGATTTATAAGTATAAAACGATTTTTACTTCAAGCATGCAGTTCAATGGCGATTTTAGTCTTACGGAAAAATGGAAGATTGGTGCTAACGGGTATTTTGATTTCCGCACATTAAAAATACCATCTTTCAGTATGTATATAACCCGCGAAATGCATTGCTGGCAAATGGCTATCAATGTTACGCCTTTTGGGTTATGGCGCTCCTTCAATATATCCATCTTTCCAAAATCAGGAATGTTACGGGATTTGAAAATAAACAGAACGCGAACATTCAGGAACTATTAAATAAAATATTTTACCATTGCGTGAAATATATATCATACTTTGCTTTGTTAAATCATCTAAACCGGTAATACATGAAAAGGCAAACTTTTATCAGGAATGCAGGATTGGCAGCAGCAGCTATTACTATTGGAAATACATTTGCAGCACCTGTATTAACAACCCGGCAAAATGCTTTGCCCAAATGGAAGGGCTTTAATCTTCTTGACTTTTTTAGCCCTGATCCTGCCAACAATAAAAACGTTACCACAGAAGAGCATTTTAAATGGATGCGTGACTGGGGTTTTGATTTTGTGCGCATACCTATTGCGTATCCCTCTTATCTTGATATAGACAGAACAAGAAATATTACACCTGGCGACGTTTATAAAATTAATGATAGCGCTGTTGATAAAATTGAGGCATTGGTGGCACTTGCACATAAATATTCAATGCATGTAAGCCTAAATCTTCACCGGGCACCAGGCTATTGTATCAACGCCGGATTTTACGAACCTTATAATTTATGGAAAGATGAAGAAGCGCAAAGTGCTTTTTATTTTCACTGGAATATGTGGGCAAAAAAATTTAAAAACGTATCTGGTAAAAAAATAAGCTTCGATCTTTTGAACGAACCGGCAATGCGTGAAGATATGAATGATCAGCATTCCAAATCATCTGCTGTACCCGGTAATATCTATCGTATGGTGGCCAAAGGCGCAGCAGAAGCTATACGAAAAGAAAATCCTGATCACCTTATAATAGCAGATGGTAACCAGGTTGGAACAAAGCCTGTGCCTGAAATTATTGATCTGAAAATAGCACAGAGCTGCAGGGGATATTACCCCGGCGCAATATCTCATTATAAAGCACCCTGGGCAAATAAGGACGTTGATAACCTGCCTCAACCAAAGTGGCCCGGTGTTGTGGGCAATCAATACCTGAACAGGCAAATGCTGGAAGATTTTTATAAACCGTGGATAGATATAATGCAGAAAGGAGTGGGGGTACACTGTGGTGAATGTGGCTGTTGGAATAAAACACCGCATAAAGTTTTTCTTTCATGGTTTGGTGATGTATTAAACATCCTGACCAATGCGGGTATTGGCTATGCGCTCTGGAATTTCATAGGAGATTTTGGCATTATTGATTCCGGCAGAGAAGATGTGGAATATATAGACTGGTATGGACATAAACTGGATAAAGCATTGCTTGATCTCCTTCAAAAAAAATAATTCTTTTAGAGTTGTATTGTATTCATTTGCTTTCTGATCTTACCTCGTCAATATAAAATACCGCCTTCTCCACCTTATTGTCTGCCCCTGCTAAAGGAGGCTCAGGTATTTCGTTGGGGGTGGTTCGGGTTGGAAAATTTCTGTAAGCCCCTGTACGAAATGAAATGCGCTCTACTGATTTGACTGCTTCCGCCAAAGCAATATTTGCAGCAACTTTTTTTCCATCAATATACATATCATAACTGCCTTTAAGCGTAGCATTAATTACAAGATGAATATCATACCATTGTTTTGCACGGTATTGCTGAACCTTTTTTATATGGCTGCCGTCGGTAATGGTAATATCTTTATTTGGGTTGAAGTTGATGCGTACAGGACGGTTACCAAACTGATCGGTAACGTCAATAGATAATTCTCCATTGGTATTCTTATCTGCGTAAATACTAAACCGTAAGTCTGCATGTTGCGTTTCTTTAAATACCCTTATAGCTCTTGCGTAATCGTAAGGATCTTCATCGCTGAGTTTTAAACTTTTGTTGCCGTTGCCCGGAAAATCAGCAACAGATACAGGTGCCCATTGTGAAGAATATGTATTCCAGTTTTTTATGGCCCCACCTGTAGATAATGTGTTGAAATTATCATAAACCGGTTCGGTTACTTTATAGGTTACGGGAACCTGTATACGACTGATCCACATGTCTTCCTTATTCATACTATATGCCAGCCACATATCATTGCCCGGCGGTTTACCTTCGCCTTCAGGAATGCCACGCATATAGCAAGGCCCAAAATCTTTCCATCTGCCATAAAATCTTCGTGGCGGTACTTCTGCCTGAACAAGCAACATATTATCAAAGATTGCACCGTCGTTGCTGGTAACAATAATAAGCGGGTAGCGATATTCAGATGATTCTATCGGGTTGTAGCACATGGCATATCTTCCATCTGCTGTTTGTTGTCCCCAATTTTTACCACCACTCATAATAAGAGTTGGCACTTTTACGGGTGAAAATGTTTTGCCTTCATCTAAGGATAATGCAGCTTTTGATTTTTTCCAAAGCATAACAACTTTTCCATCTTTGCGATGAAAGTATGAAAGCGCGGAAAGATGATCATCATTTCTGTTTTCTGCATACAACGTATCGCTGTCGTCATCTTCATCACGCCATTGCAATATTTTTAACCTGTTTTTAAGCAATGCATCACAGGCTGATACAAAACCGGTATCTTTAGCAGACGTATAAAAAGGGAAAGCAGTATTTGTTTCATTCCATTGTGCATGGCTTTCATATTTTATAAAGAATATGTCACCAAATTTTCCATCCTTATAAATTTCTCTCACTACACGCCCGATGCCGCCTTCCTGGAAAGGATCTTCGGTATGCCCGTAAAATGCAAGTGTGAGTAAGCGGCCATTAGGCGCAACATAAAATCCCATACGCTGGTGCATCATATAACCATGATAACCTTCCGGTATTTTCACGCCTGCCGGCGCTTTATATGGTGGAAAAATAATTTGAGGGATACTCCAGTTTCTGCCATTTTCAGAAGTAGTTAATAAGGTTTGCCCCGGTGCAATATGCTCATCAACAGGATTGCTGAGATATTGATAAAAGAATTTCCCATTCCAATATGCAAGATTAGGTGCGTGATTGTATGTCCAACCTGAATCAGTGGCAATGTCCGTATGCTTTCGGTTGGCACGCATCACCTGTATATTTTCTGTACCTATCGCATACCGCAATCTTCCTTCATGCACAGAAGGATCAATAGTAACACCGCCAATATAACGCACAGGTTCAGATGTAGTTCCTGTTTGTGCACGCAACAAAGGAACAAACAACAGCAGCATTATCAAACAACATATCTTTTTTAAAATGAAGTACAATTGCATAATATACCTTTTGTAAAGAATAATTATTTCCATTAAGAGAACATAAACAAATATAGATACTATGGTTCATGCTGATGCACTTCGGGCGTATTTACCTTTGGTAAGAAGAGTTCAAAATTTCGTTTACCATTTTGTATAGCCCTTATCCCTTTTTGTCAGCCGCTATATTATACTGATATTGCAGTATTGTTCATTTGAATAAAGTTGTTTACAATGAAATATCTGCCTTTAAATCCAGAAATATTTATTGCCAACAGGAAGCGGTTTGTGGCTAAGATGGAGAAAAATGCCATAGCTATATTTAACAGTAATGATGAACTGCCTGACAATGGTGATGCGCTATATCCTTTTAAACAAAATTCCGATTTATACTGGCTTACAGGTATTGTGCAGGAAGATTCGATGCTGATTTTATTCCCTGATAATCCTGATAAAAAATACAGGGAAGTATTGGTGCTGGTTCGCCCGAATGAGTTGAAAGAAAAATGGGATGGCAAAAGATTAAGAGCAGGAGAAGCGCAGGAGATATCGGGTATCTCAACCGTTATATGGCTTGATACGTTAGAAGGATTTCTTCAGCCGCTGATACATCTTGCCGATACGATATACCTCAATACAAATGAAAACGACAGGAAAGCAAATAGTGTAGCGGTTAGGGATTACCGTTATGCGGAAGAGATGCGCCGGAAATATCCATTGCATAAGTATATGCGCAGTGCAAAAATTTTGAAAGAATTGCGTGCCATAAAAACACCGCTTGAAATTGAAGTGATGCAAAAGGCGATGGATATTACGGAGAAGGCATTCCGCAGGCTGCTTTCATTTATCCGCCCCGGTGTTATGGAGTATGAGATAGAAGCGGAGATACTGCATGAATTTTTAATTAATCGTGCAACAGGCCCGGCATATGGTTCTATTATTGCCAGTGGCGACAGGGCGAGAACGCTTCATTATGTTGCCAATAACCAGGTGTGTAAAGATGGTGAACTGATACTGATGGATTTTGGTGCGGAATATGGCGGCTATTGCGCCGACCTTACCCGAACAGTACCCGTGAATGGAAAATTTACCAAACGCCAGAAAGAAATATATAATGCCTGCCTGCATTTGCATAAATACGCGGCATCTATGCTTAAACCGGGTATATCCGTTATTGCCTATACTGATAAAGTAGGAGAGGAAGCAACTAAACAGTTTATAAAAATTGGTTTGCTGAACAAATCAGATGTGAGGAATGAGGACAGGAATAACAGGGCTTATCGTAAATATTTGTATCATGGCATTTCACATCATCTTGGTATAGATGTTCACGATTTGGGCACACGCATAGAACCGATAAAAGAAGGAATGGTATTTACTGTTGAACCCGGTATTTATATTGAAGAAGAAAATATGGGTATCCGTATTGAAAATAATTTCTGGATAACCAAAAACGGCAATAAGGATTTGATGAAAAAAATTCCTATAACCGTTGATGAAATAGAAGCTTTGATGAAACGTTAATTAGGGGTGTATTTCAAGTTTTCGCACCACAATTCCCCTCGCCACTCTGTGGAGAGGGGATAAAGGGGTGAGGGCAAACTTAATATGAGGCGAAAACTTGAAATACACCCTTAATTAGCGCAGTATATCTCTTTTAAACTATAACTACAGATGAAACATATTCCCAACCTTTTTACGCTGCTCAACCTGGCTTTTGGCTGCATGGCTATTATTACAGTATTGCAAACCGGCGTGGTATTATTAAATACGGAAGAAGGTTCGCAGATGCTGAGTATGCCGGAGCAGATTTTTATGGCATCGCTGTTTATTGGCCTGGCGGGTGTGGTAGATTTTCTGGATGGTTTTGTAGCGCGGCTGTTAAAAGTTACTTCAGAAATGGGCAAACAATTAGATTCTCTCAGTGATGTGGTGAGTTTTGGGGTTGCACCCGGCATGATTATTTACCAGTTTTTGCGACTGTCTGTAGCAAGGGAAGAAGACGGGTTGAATGCTTCTATAGTATGGCTTTTGCCTGCGCTGCTTATACCAATGGCGGCAGCATGGCGGCTGGCAAAGTTTAATATAGATGAAACCCAAACCTATCATTTTAGGGGAGTGCCTACGCCGGCGGTTGGTTTATTAATCGCGTCTTTCCCTTTAATTTTCTGGCATAACAGTACAGATACTGTTATTAACCTGCTTTTAAATAAATGGCTGTGGTATGCGGTAATTATATTGCTCAGTTACCTGATGGTTTCCAATATGCCTATTATGAGCCTCAAGTTTAAAGACTATTCTTTTAAAAGTAATACTACAAAATGGATATTGCTGGCTGTGGCAATAGTGTTGGTAATTTTATTACAATGGGCGGCGGTTCCGTTTATTTTTATAGCCTACATTCTGTTATCTTTGCCGCTTAAAAATAAAACAGCATCATGACATACGCGGTTAATATTAACGTAATGCCTTTAAAAGAATTACTTGATCCACAAGGTAAAGCAGTAATGAGCGGTTTAAGCAACTTAGGTTTAAAAGGCGTAGAAGATGTGCGTATTGGCAAACATATTACACTGCAGGTAGAAGCAGCTTCAAAAGAAGAAGCAAAGAAAATAGCGGAAGAGGCTTCACAAAAATTACTTGCCAACCAGGTAATGGAATATTTTGAAATAACAGTGAACTGATTTTATCCGTTCACGAAACAACAAATTTTTATTTACCGGGTTTGTTGGTTGTATTTTATCTGTCTACATATAATTTTCTGCAATGCTTTATATTGTTCCTACACCCATCGGCAACCTTGCTGATTTTACTTTCAGGGCGGTAGAAATATTAAAGCTGGTTGACCTTATACTTGCAGAAGATACCAGGACATCTTCCCTGCTGCTTAAGCATTATAATATTCAGAAACCTATCACGCCTTATCACCAGCATAACGAGCATAAAGTAGTATCTCATCTTGCCGACCAGTTGCAGGCTGGCAAAACAATGGCAATGCTTACTGACGCAGGCACGCCCGGCATTTCTGATCCGGCATTTTTATTGGTAAGAGAGTGTACAAAAAGAAATATCAGGGTAGAATGTTTACCGGGAGCAACAGCTTTTGTTCCGGCATTAGTAAACAGCGGACTGCCCATTAACCGTTTTTGTTTTGAAGGATTTTTGCCTTTGAAGAAAGGCCGCCAAACCATGTTTAAAAAACTGGCTGAAGAAGAGCGTACTATTGTTTTTTATGAATCGCCTATGCGTTTGGTAAAAACATTAGAGGAATGTATTCAGTATTTTGGTGCAGAAAGACAATGCTGCATAAGCAGGGAGCTTACCAAAATGTTTGAAGAAAACAAACGGGGAACCCTACGCGAAGTTTGCGATTATTTTATTGCCAAAGGCGTGAAGGGTGAGATTGTGGTGGTGATTGAGGGAATTTCCTGACTTCCGGTTTGACGGGTACAGTTTCCGTCCTTTCGACCGAGCCAACACGAACATCGTAGTTAAATCACTCTTTTGCGAGAGAGAAAACTGCCGGGCTTTTGTACTAATGCTCAACATTTGCACTACTGCCAAACGGATTTCTCACCGCCGCAATAGTCGTTTAATTCATTACAACCAGAGGGCGGTATCGAAATGACGGCCTCTGGTTCCGTCCTTTCGACTGAGCCAACACGAACATTATAGTTTAATGTAACATTTGCGAAGGAGAAATCCGTTTGGCATTTGTACCAATGCCCAACATCTGCACTCCTGCCTAACAGGTTTCTCTCCTGCTACAATAATTTAATAGGAACCTGTGTGCGGGATCGAAAGACGATGTACATTATGGAATATCTCCTTTTTATTAAGAAATTTTTATAAACTTTTTTTCACATACAACACCAACTGGCACGAAATTGCATTCTATTAAATAATAAAAAAAATTATGAAAAAAATATTCTTGGCAGTATTAGTTATATGCACCGGTTTAGTATATACCGCGAACGCCCAGGTAAGAAAAATACCTGCAGAAGTTACCAATGCCTTTTCTGAAAAATATGCTGATGCAAAAAATGTAGAATGGAAAGATAAGCTCAGTGCTTTTGCTGCTACATTTGAATTGAATGGCGATAAACTCGAAGCAAGATTTAATAAAAAAGGGGAATGGCAGGGTACGGAAAAGGAATTGAGTATAGATGATCTTCCTGCTGCAGTAAAAGACGGATTCAGTAAAAGTAAATACACTGATTGGGAAACAAAGGCAGTATACGAAGTTGAATTGCCTGATGATAAAAAAGAGTATAAAATACATGTTGCAAAATCAAGTGTACAGAAAAAAATACTTTTGTTTGATGCTGAAGGCAAATTGTTGAAAGATAATCTTACGCTATAAATTTTTTCGGTTTTCTGGTGTTGGAGAGGAGTGAGGTTTTCTCTTCTCTCCATTTTATGCAAATTGATCTTACGTAAGGCGTTGTGTTTTACCATCCAATGCCATAATCCTCCCCGTTATTGCTGCTACCACCCCAGAGTGTTTTATGCTTCCAGTCAAAGTATATAGCATTGATGGGGCCGGACGTTCTCTGTCCGTCCGTGATCTTATATCCTTTTTGTATCAATTCTTTTCTTACCCAATCCGGTATATCGGCGCTTAAAACAATACTACCGGCTCTCGGGCTCCTGTCTGCATTTGTAGTGCCTCCTAACGATAACCATAACTGATTGGTATTTACATTAGGCGCTTCGGTTGCTTCCTGCACGGTCATTCCAAATTCTACTATGTTCAAAAAGAATTGTAATAAATTCTGATCCTGTGTATCGCCACCCTGTACGGCAAAAGATAAAAACGGTTTGCCATCTTTCAGCGCGAGGGTAGGCGTTAAGGTTACCCTTGGTCGCTTGCCAGGCTCCACTACATTAAAAGGATTGAGCGTGCTGTCGCAAACAAAACTTTGCATGCGCTGGCTCATGCCAATACCTGTATTACCTGCAATGCAGGCAGGTATCCATCCGCCACTTGGAGTAACAGATACTACCCAGCCTTCTTCATCGGCAGCTTCAACAGAAGTAGTACCTCTCCACATCCTGTCCATATACGCGTCATCAATTAATGCGTTATTTAATAATGAAGCATTCAATGCATCATGAGCAGGCAATGCACCGGGCGATTTTTTATCGGTTGAATCCGGTATAAATCCGCGTTGCTTCAATAGCGATAAATAAGGATTTGTTTTTCCTTCAAAAGGATAAGGATCTCCGGGCCCTGCTGTCGCATCATTTTTAAATGGTGAAATTAACGCCGCTCTATTTTTTGCATATGCTTTGGAAAGTAAACCTTCCATAGGCTCCTGCGGGGGAAAGTCCGGATCTCCATAATAAAAATCTCTGTCAGCAAAAGCATAATGCATTGCCTGGCAAATGGTATGTATATAATTTGCAGAATTATAGCCCATGCTTTTCAGGTCAACGTTTTCAAGTATATTAAGCGCCTGCAGCATGGAAGGCCCCTGCGTCCATTGCGACAGTTTATATACATCGATGCCTTTATAATTTACCTTAAGCGGCTCTTCTGTTTTTACGCTCCATTGTGCAAGATCATTCATGGTGATCAGACCGCCCTGTTCCCGGCAACCTCTTACAAACTCCTGCGCTATATCGCCTTTATAAAACCTGTTGTATGCTGCATATATCGCTTCTTTTCGGCTCTTTTTTTGTTTCAGGGCCTGTTGTTCTGCATCAACCATTTTCTGTAAAGTTTGCAGCAGGTCATGCTGCATAAATATTTCTCCCGGCTCAGCAGCTTCCCGGCTTTCACCCAAATGCGGCAACAATACTTTTGCTGAGTAAGGCCATTCCTTTATCATCTTCTTATTGCGCTCAATGCTATTGGCGGTTTGTGCATCAATGGCATAACCTGCTGCCATTTGCATGGCAGGGGCTAATACTTCTTTTAAGCTCATGGTGCCGTATTCCGCAAGCATTGTACATAATCCCCCCGGCGTGCCGGGAGTAACCGCGGCAAGCGGCCCATACTCAGGAGGAAATTGCATGCCTTTATTTTTAAAAAAGGCTGTTGTTGCCCCTGTTGGGGCAACTCCCAGTGCATTGATGCCGATTACCTGGCCTGTTTTAGGATTATAAATAAGCGCCTGCGTTTCACCTCCCCAGCTCAACACATCCCACATGGTGCATGTGGCTGCAAGCATGGCACATGCGGCATCAACAGCATTGCCGCCTTTTTGAAAGATTGCCGCGCCGGCCGTTGCCGCAAGTGGCTTGCCGGTAATTGCCATCCAGTGTTTGCCATGCAGCGGTGGCTTTTGTGTTGATTGACCAATACTGTATATACTATGCAAAAGCATTGCTGAAATAATAATGGCATATTTCATTGCGTACTTCTTTTCTTTAAAGATAATACATGCAGCAAGGCAATCCTTAATTTATAATGCCGTTATATAATTTTTTGTAGGTTTATATAACATTATTCCCATGTATGACTAAAGCCTTTGTAAAAGACCTTGATGAGCTGGTACAGGCAAATATTGTATCTGCTGAAACCGCGCAGGAAATTCTTCGCTATTACCAAAATAAAGATGCTGAAAAGCCGAACCGTTTTCCGGTTATTGTAAATGTGCTTGGCGCTTTGCTGGCAAGCCTTGGCGTAATATTGGTAATTGCACATAATTGGGATGAGCTTGGACGATTCTCAAAAACCATTATAGCTTTCCTGCCTTTGCTTTTGGGGCAGGGTTTATGTGCATATACATTACTTAAACAAAAAGATAGCGTTGCATGGAGGGAAACAAGCGCAGTTGTTTTATTTTTCGGAGTTGCCGCCTGCATTTCTCTCATTGCCCAAACCTATAATATTTCAGGTGAGCTCAGCGGGTTTTTGCTTACGTGGATGTTGCTGGTAATTCCTGTTGTGTATATTATGCCATCGTCGGTAACAGCATTGCTTTATATGGGTGGCATTACATGGTATGCATGCGAGGCAGGCTATTTTGGATATTCATCATCAAACCGCATTCCTTATTATTATATTGGATTGCTTGCTTTGCTTGTACCGCATATATATCAATGCTGGAAATATAAAAAAGCCAGTAATGGTTTTATACTGCTCACATGGTTTATCACGCTTTCTTTAACGATTGTGCTCGGCACATTTGCTGATGGCAGGCTTAACAGAATGGAATGGATATTCAGCGCCTATATAGTAATGTTTTGCATTTTTTATCTGGCTGGAAGATCATATAAGCTTGAGGATAGCCGACTGCTTACAAATCCTTTTTTAAGTATTGGCGCTTTGGGGGTATTGTTTATTCTTTTCTCCTGGAGCTTTGAATTTTTATGGAACGACCTGGCGGACAAATATTCTATTGGGGCAAAAAGGGATGTTGTATTATATTCTCCGTTTTTTTATCTCACTATTGTTTTGCTTTTAGTGAATGCATGGCTGATTATAACAGACTATAAACGTGTGACTAAAATTATTTTTGATCCTATAGGATTTTCAGGCTTGTTGCTTTTCTTGTTATTATTGATGACAAGAAGCAATGCCCCGTTTGGTACGCTGATTACTAACGCCTGGATATTATTCGTGGCTGTATTCTTTATCAGGAAAGGAGCAATAACAGACCACCTGGGCATTTTAAATTTTGGGTTGACCATAATTGCCTTGCTGGCGCTGTTCAGGTTTTTTGATGACCAGATTCCTTTTGTATGGCGTGGATTATTCTTCCTTGCTACCGGCATTGGCTTTTTTATTGCCAATTACCTGATGGTGAAAAAGCGAAAAGAGCAAAAAGGATAATATTTACAGGGTAAAATAAAATTATGAAGAAGTTACTGTTGATACTATTTATAATCACTTTAATAGCCCAATGGGCTGTGCCTGCAAAAATGATCTGGCAAAAAGAAAAAGTATGGAGAAGCGGTAAGCTTTTTAATTTTCGTACAGAACCTGTTGACCCTGCACATCCATTTAAAGGAAGATATATTACACTGAATTTTGAAGCAAGCAGTTTTACAACTGTTCATCTTGATACCGCCATAGGCAATTACGACCCGGAAGTTTATGTATTACTTGATGTGGATAAAGATGGTTTTGCTAAAGTGCATCAGGTGGTTAAACATAAACCGGCAAATACTGCTGATTATGTGAAAGCAAGTATTAATTATATCAACAGGATGGAACATGATTCTGCTATGGTAATGATCCATTATCCGTTTGCTGAATTTTATATGGATGAATTTAAAGCAATAAAAGCCGAGGATGTGTACAGGGAAAGTACAATAGATTCAACGCAGAAAACGTATGCTGTTGTAAGTATAATGAACGGAGACGCTATCGTTAAAGATGTAATGATCAATAACAAACCTATAAGGCAGGTTGTAAAAGAAATGGGAAATGATTTAAAAAAATAAAAGCCACGCTTTTTAAAGGTGACTTTTAATGCTTTAATTTCTTCAGAGGTTAATGCAATAAGACGGTAAGGTTTAAAAATTGCGGAATAACTTCTGTTTTCAAGGTAGCTTTTTCAAAGGATTGGTTCTGGTTTTAACGGATATTGGTTTACTGCTTTTCTGGAAATTGGAATTAATAAATGGTTTTATAAGATCCGGATTTCATTTTTCAAAGGATATTTGGTTTTCTGATCTTTCGTTCGGATTGGATTATCCCGTTTGACAATACAAAGATGCACCGGAACCGGCAGCTTTGAAACTTATTTCGACAGTAGTATCCTTACCTTCGATCTTCGGCTTTATATCTTCGATAAATAAAAAAATCATTTACCAGCCATTTGCACAGTTGATAAATGATAATAGGGATTGTGAATTGAAAATGAAATAAACGGTATGCCGGGCGTAAAATGAAAATTGAAAATGTGAGCGCCTCACGTCTCACATTTTACCTCTCACAAAGAGATCAACGAATTATATTTAACTATATAATATTTATCTTTTGCATTACGCCTGATTTGTGCGTTTTGCTGATGGGTATCATGTTGCCATTGATGAAAAGAACATTCTCCTGTATATCATTAATCTTGGTAAAGTTTACAATGTAGGAGCGATGCACTTTCATAAAAACCTGTGGGTTTACTTTGGTTTCAAGGTTCTTTATGGTATTATGCGTAATATACTTTTTGGCAGGCGTAATAAATTTTACATAATCGCCCATGCTTTCAATAAACAAAATATCATCATTGTGCAAACGGATAAGCTTGCCATCTGATTTGATAAACAAATGATCCTGTTCCGAACTGCCGCTTGCCTGTTCCGATTTCTTGCTTACCTTTTGTATGGCTTCAAGAAAGCGCTGGTAGGTGAAAGGCTTCTTCAGGTAGTCAGTAACGTTATATTGAAAGGCGTTGTAAGCGTATTCTGTTTTTGAAGTAGTAAGTATTACCTGTGGCGCATATACTAATTGATCGAGCAGCTCAAAACCGCTGGCTCCCGGCATTTCCACATCAAGAAATATGAGATCTACCACATTGTCTTTTAAAAACTTCAATGCGTCTTCCGCATTAAGAAAATGCTGAACTACATCTATCACGCCGGATTTTTCACAGAATTTCTTTAAAAATTCTGCTGCAACCTGGAGGTCTTCAACGATAATGCTTTGATACTTCATAGATATTGGGTGTTGAATTGTTTCAAACGCTTTAGTTCTTTTTCTGCTTTTAATAAACTCTGTTGTGTGGTAATTAATATATACTGAAATTGTTGCTCAAGATTTGCTGCTGCCTGTTCTTCAAGGCAAATTTTTTCAAACGCTGCAAATTCCTCCATTACTTCATTTATGCCTATATAGCCAAACAATGGTTTCATTTTATGAATAACCTTCTTCAAACCCTGTAAATCACCATCATGAAACTTTGCCTGTGCAAGTACAATTTCCGTTTTTATTTGCTGGGCAGACGATTCAAAAACCATTTCAGCCTGTTGTAAATCATCGCCATACAAATCGTGGAGGAAAGCTGTATCCAGCTCTTCAGAAAAGGCAAACATTATTTTATTTTCTGTATTGTGCATATCACAATTTGTAATAAACTAAGTCGTTTTATCCACTATTTGATTGCATATTAGATGTAACCAACCAATATCTCAGTTATGAAAACGAACATTTTAGACAAATTAGTATCTTTTTTCTACGGTATTTTCAATAGTGGGCTTGACCCAGCCAAAAGCCACGAGGAAAATAAAAGTGTTCAAAGGCTCATAATCTTTATCTTTTTCGGTATTGGTGTCAATCTTATTTCGGTTCTGCTTAATTGTCTTCATGAGCTTTATATAAGTGTTTCTCTGAATCTTACCTCAATATTATTATTGTCTGTAAGCTACTTTCTTAATAAAGACGGTAAAAGGGGCTTTGCTAAAGCATTGGGTATTGTTACGCTTAATCTATACCTGTTTGGTATAAGTTATGTTGAAGGTTTGCGCGCCGGTGAGCATATGTATTATTTCCCGTTCCTGCTGGCATTAATATTCGTGATTGATATACAAAAGGATTATGAAGAGTTGATTATGACTGCCCTTGTAACCTTTATTACAGCGGCTATGATATTCATCCTGGCGCCTTATGTAAGTACCATTCAAACCATAAGCAATGAACAATATAGCGGATTATTCAGCCTTAACCTGAGTTTATCTCTCGTGCTTACCGCTTCTTTCACCTATTATATATTGACGACACTCGAAAAGAACGAATATAAAATACTGGATGAAAAAAGATTTAAAGACACGATGTATGATACCTCGCTCGACGGATTGTTTATTGTGGATGTAAACAGCCTTATAATAACAGACTGTAATAAAAGGGCAATTGAAATATTCAATTATAAACATAAAGATGAAATTATAGGTACCCCGGCAAAAGATTTGCTGGGCAATAAAATGGAAGAACATATTATGGTGCAGGCCAAGCAGCAGTTTACCAAAAAATCACCCTGGTATGGTAATATGGATTTTTTCAGGAATGATAACGCCCCATTTTTCGCTTATGTAAATATTGTTCCTTTTTCTTTCAGTGAATTCAATTATTGCAAAATCAGTATTCTGGATATTACCGAAATTAAAATTGCAGAGTTTGAAATATTGAAAGCAAAGGAAAGAGCAGAAAAGGCTGCACAGGTAAAATCGAGATTTTTATCAAATATGAGTCACGAGCTCAGAACGCCGCTTAATGCTATTATTGGCACAACCAACCTGATTTTGCAGGAAGAATACCTGCCAAGCCAGCGTCAAAGTTTTGAAGTGCTTAAATATTCTTCGGAGCATATGATGCAATTGGTGAATGATATTCTTGATTTCAGTAAAATTGAAGCCGGTAAAATGGAGATTGAAAATGCGCCTTTCAATCTTAAAGCATTCATGCAAAAAATTGTAAGCTCTTTTACTGCGCCGGTTTCTTCAAAAAATCTTGGATTTAAAATAGATATAGACAGCCAGTCTGATACTGAAATATATGGCGATGAAACGCGCCTTCACCAGGTGATGAATAACCTGCTGGCCAATGCTATAAAATTTACTGAAAAAGGAACGATAGGTATAGAGGTAAAATTGAAAAACACCACCAGCAGCAATACGGATATTTATTTTGCAATAACCGATACAGGAATCGGAATTCCTCAGAATAAAATACGGCAGATATTTGAAAGTTTTATGCAGGCGGATATTGAAACCACCAGGAAGTTTGGAGGCACAGGGCTTGGACTGGCTATAAGTAAAAAAATTATTGACCAGATGGGAGGGGAATTGCATGTTGATAGTAATGTAGGCGTAGGCAGTTGTTTCTATTTTACTTTAAGTTTCAAAATGGACAGGAAGCAGAAAGCTTATGTTGATGAAGACAGGCTTAAATCGCTTTCGGGGCTTGATGGCATTACGGTTTTACTTGCAGAAGATAATCCCATCAATATGATTGTGGCAAAACGTTTTTTGCAGAAATGGAATATTGAAGTGATAGAAGCAGAAAACGGAGCAAGGGCAGTAGAATTATTTTATCAGAATAAGCCTGATATATTATTGGTTGACCTTGAAATGCCGGAGATGGACGGCGCTCAAACAGTGTCGGCTATACGAAAAACACATCCTCAAATACCTATTATAGCATTTACTGCTGCTACTTACGAAAATATAAGAGAAGATTTGCTGAGCAAAGGATTTAATGACTATATGCCTAAACCATTTAAGCCTGAAGAATTGTATAAGAAGCTGCTGCAATACATGCAGTATACAAATCAGCATAAGCAGGCATCATAAATAAAAGGACAAAATCAGCCTTGATTTTGTCCTTCTTATATTCAAAATAAATATTTTAATTTTTCTTTTCCAGCTCAGCTACATCTACGGGCTTATTAATATCAAATTTTGTAACAGTAGATTTTATTTCCCCAATCATTGGATTGTTGATAGTAAGGGAATAAGGAAATGTGTAACCTTCAGGGCTGGTTTTATAATTAGAAAACAGGGTGGTTACCTCAATAGTCTGACCACCGGCATTTGCCTTGGTGATGCTCTTGGTAAGATAATTGGTCTTTTCGTCTATGTAAAGTATAGTTTCTGACGAATCTTTTACCAGTTTAATTTTATATGCATCATTGGCATTTACGGCTTCTTTTCCTTCAAATGTAGCGGTGTATCCCTTCTCTTTAAAAGAGCTTAATTCGCCCCCCGGTTCAAGCATGCCCATGTAGCCTTTTATGGCATCTTCCGGCAGGGGTTGAGGTTCTGTTGAACCCATCATAGGATTAACGGTCCACCCGCCATTTTTGCCTACAAAGGTTGCTATTTTTTGTCCTTGTATTTCAATTTCCTGGCGCATAGCGGTTCCGTATATTATCCAGGTTTTAGCCGGCATGGTCATGCCCATAACTTCCATATCAGCTTCCTGGTAAATATTTTTTAGTGAGGAAAGTTTGGATTTACCGCCTAAAGCTGTAATATATTTTTGTTGAATCTCATCAACAGTTTGGGCATGAGTAAAAGAAACCATCATGCAAAAAAAAGCTAGCAACTTAATCATTTTTGATTGTGTCATTTCTTTGTTTTTTAATTTGTGGATCAAAAGTAAGGTTTTCCTTAATGTATAATTTTTAGAAAACGCTTTAACTTAAATGTAACAAAAGTTCATCATGAGCAAGCAAATCAGGGGCATGATTGTAGATATTCTGCAGAAAAAGATTTTTATGGGTATTGTAAGTTGGGATACTGGTAAAATAATATCAATAAAGCCTTTGGATAAAGCGGGTAATAATAGCAATGATTTACCCTTTATAATGCCAGGGTTTATTGATGCTCATGTTCATATAGAAAGTTCAATGCTTGTTCCTTCACAATTTGCCAGGCTTGCGGTTGTGCATGGTACTGTTGCAACAGTAAGCGATCCGCATGAAATTGCTAATGTTTGCGGTATGGCAGGGGTGCAGTATATGATTGAGGATGGGAAAAAAGTTCCATTCAGGTTTAACTTTGGCGCACCGAGCTGTGTACCTGCCACTATATTTGAAACGGCAGGCGCGGAACTGAATGTTGCTGATGTTGAGAAGCTGCTGGAAATGGAGGAGATTAAATACCTGAGCGAAATGATGAATTTTCCGGGCGTATTGAATAAAGACCCCGTGGTTATGGCAAAAATTGCAGCAGCGCATGCATTACATAAACCTGTTGATGGACACGCTCCCGGGTTAATGGGGGCATTGGCAAAACAATATATTGATGCAGGAATATCTACAGACCATGAGTGTTTTACAAAAGAAGAGGCGCTCGACAAACTGAAATACGGCATGCATATTTTGATCAGGGAAGGAAGCGCTGCCAAAAATTTTGAAGCATTAATTGGTTTGCTGAATGATTATCCCGAACGAATAATGTTTTGCAGTGATGATAAGCATCCTGATAGTTTGGTTGAAGGACATATTGACCAGCTCTGTGCAAGAGCCGTTGCAAAAGGCATTGATATATTTAATATACTTAGGGCTGCCTGTATAAATCCGGCGCTGCATTATAAGCTAACAACAGGGCTTTTGAGAGAAGAAGATGCTGCTGATTTTATTGTGGTAGAAGACCTGGTGAATTTTAAAGTACTGCAAACATATATTGGCGGAGCGCTTGTAGCTGAAAATGGTAAATCGTTAATTGAACTTTCAGATATGGATGTAAAAAGAAGGATTAATAACTTTTCCTGCAGCAAAAAAAAGCCGGCAGATTTTACAGTCACAGGTATTAAAGCATGTAAAGAAACTTTTATAATAGAAGCGCTTGACGGGCAACTCATCACCAATAAAATACAGGGGCCACCAGCTATTGATGCAGATAATGATATTTTAAAGATTGCGGTAGTTAACCGGTATGCAAACGCGCCGGTTGCTATTTCTTACATTAAAAATTTTGGATTAAAGCATGGCGCTATTGCATCTTCGGTTGCGCATGATAGTCACAATATAGTAGCGGTAGGTACAAGCGATGAAAACATTTGCGAAGCAGTAAATATGATTATTGGGCAAAGGGGTGGCGTTAGCCTGTATTCACATAGTCAGGCTGTAATATTGCCTTTACCGGTAGCAGGTTTAATGAGTGATGAAGATGGCTATGCAGTAGCAGAAAAATATTCGGCAATAGATAAAGCTGCAAAAGCTATCGGTTCAACATTGGCTTCACCATTTATGACCTTATCATTTATGGCGTTGCTCGTTATTCCTCATTTAAAACTGAGCGATAAAGGTTTGTTTGACGGCGATAAGTTTGAGTTAACGTGAGTTTTGGGTTACGCTGCCTGAAATATACTTTCCTAACCTGGCTAAGACCCAAAACTTACGGTAAATTATCACGTAATTGCCTTGCTTCTTCAAGCGCGTTTATGCATATTTTTTTTAATGAGGCATAGTATTGCAGAAAAGAATTTTCAGAAAGCGTTTCATGCTCCAAAGCATCGAGATATGGTTGCAAGGTATCTGTAAGCCCCATTATTGATACAGATGTTTTCATGTTATGCGCAGTTTGTTTTAGGCCAGTAATATTGCCATGCTGCCAGCATTGTTTAAGTGCTTCCAGGTTTTCAGGAATGATTTCTATAAATTGTTCTGTTACTGCTTTTTCATATGCTGTATTTCCCATGCTTATTTCCCGCATGTATTGGAGATTAATTGTATTGTAAGAATGAAATTGTGCAGCGCTTTGATTTAAACTATTACTTGCTTCTTTCCTGTACTCATTTCCATTGGTAAACATGGCAATCATCTTATATAGTAGCTCCTCGCGCAAGGGTTTTGAAATATATTCATTCATGCCATAGCTAAGGCATTTTTCTCTTTCCCCTGCCATTGCATGTGCTGTCATAGCAATAACAGGGATATCTTTTTTCAGCGTTTCCCGAATTTGTTGCGTGGTAGTATAACCATCCATTTCAGGCATCTGTATATCCATCAAAATAAGATCATAGTTTTCCTTTTGTAATAATGCAATAGCTTCTTTACCATTTTTTACCAGGTCGTAGTTAAGTTGCCAATTTTTAAACAAGTGTTTTATAAGGCTCTGATTAATCTCATTATCTTCTGCTACCAATATTTTTATTTTATCAAAACCGGCATGCAATGAAACATCTGAAAGTTGATTAGCAGTTGGATGTATTTTAAGAGAAGAAAGTTTGTAAGGAATAGTGATATGAAAAACCGTGCCCTTACCCGGCTCACTCTCAGCAGTAATCGTTCCCTTTTGCAGCAATACCAGTTCATTTACAATGGAAAGCCCAAGCCCCGTACCTCCATACTTACGTGTAACAGCATCTTCTGCCTGCTGAAACCGTTCAAAAATTAAATTGAGTTTTTCTTTTGCAATGCCTATACCAGTATCTGTTACTGTAATGCCTGTTTGAATAGTATCACCGTTAACTCCAAGATTGTTTATTGTGATTAAAATGCTTCCTTTATCTGTAAATTTTATAGCGTTGCCAATAAGGTTAACCAAAATCTGTGTAAGTCTTGTAGCATCACCTTCCAGCTCGTCGGGTAAATCATTGCTAACGGTTGTGGATAGCTGCAATTGTTTTTCTGCGGCTTTGGAGCTGAGCATCGTTTCTACAGAATGAATTAATCCTCTTATGCTGAAAGGCGCTGACTCAATACGCATCATACCGGCCTCAATCTTTGATAGATCCAGCACATCGTTTACGATAGTCAGCAGGTTTTCACCGGAGCGCTGAATAATTTGAATTTGTTGTTTTGATTCTTTATCAAGATTTTTTCGTTGTAATATATTGGTATATCCCAGGATGGCATTGAGAGGAGTCCGTATTTCGTGGCTCATATTTGCCAGGAAACTTTCTTTTGTTTGCGCAGCATCCTTAGCCTTCTTTTCTGAAATATTTAATCTTGCAATTAATTGCTGCTGTTGCATTACCTTATAGGCTATGTACACAAAAGTAAAAATAGAAGCCAGCACTGCTATTACTGCCATTATGCTGCCAAGGGTTTTAGCTTTTATGCCGTTGATGTCAGCCTGTTCTATAAGCCCTGTAACAGTGCGCTGATGCATATCTTCAATCTGGGTGCAGATTAATTTTATAGAATCAGTTAGTTGTTTGCCGCGTTGTGTGTTGATGAGCTGTTCTGCCTCTGCCTTCCCTTTGTTTTGAAAAGCGTAAATAACTTTATTGTTGAAATCAATTTTATCTTTTACAAAACCACTGAGGCTATGCATCAGGAGAATAACAGAACTATCTTCCGTAAGACTATCTAATACCGGTAGTATTTCATTTACTGCTTTTATTTCTGATGCCAGGTAACCTGGTTCCTGCGCTGCCCCGCTAATTACTGACCCCCTCACCTTGCTTTCCAGTATTATAATATTGGTTTGCAGGCGCTGCAGGTTTGTTTTTACTTCTATATTGTTCAGCAGGCTTTCATTGCCATCAATTAATTTATTGATGCTCCTGTTGGAGTTGAACTGCAAAAAAACGATTAATAAAAGCGCTGCTATAAAAACGGAGAGGAGCAGGTATTTAAAATGAGGATTCATTATATACTGAAAGCCCAATTTACAATAATCCGGTTATTTTTCCCGGCGATTTGGTGATTTCATAAACCGAAGAAAAAAATTACTGATAAATGCAATGTTTAATATTACCATTATACCCCAAAAAACAACTATTAAACTGTTCTTATGATTATCGATAGCATATAGCAACGCATACATGATCACTATGAGCAATACGGTAAGAAAAACGAATATTATGATTTGTTTGAGTTTCATTTTGTTGTGTAGAAATAAAAAAGGACTGTATGGAAATACAGCCCTGTTTAACCAAAACTAACTGCTTATGAAAAAAATATAAGAACTACGTTTACTTTAACAGTACAAAGAGACAACGAAAAATGACAGCGGAAAAGCGCTTGTCGTTGAGCAGGCATAAACTATCGGTGAGTACGGAAACGGTACTATAGTATATTCATTCTTTTATTAAGTGATGTTCTGAACGCATCTGCAACAGGTACAGGTTTTCCATTAATAACAAGGGCCCCATCCCGGATAGTGTCTATTTTTTGAACGGCAGCAATATATGAACGGTGTACCCTGATGAATTTTGAAGCCGGTAATCTTTCCTCTACGGCCTTAAGGGTGGTATGAATAGCATAAAATTTTTGAGCTGTATGCAGCTTTACATAATCACCCATTGCTTCAGCAAATAGGATATCATCAATTTTTAACCTGCGCACAATATTGGAGTCGCGGATGAAAATAAATTCATCTTCATCCACTTTTATTTCCTGTTGGCTACTTTCAATGATTTCCCTGGCTTTTTCAATAGCCTGGATAAACCTTGCCGGCGTTACAGGTTTAACAATATAGTCGGCAACGTTAAGCTCAAAGGCTTCAACAGCATAATCCTTTTTAGAAGTGGTAAAAATAATTACCGGCCTGTTGTTATCAAGATTTTTAGTGAGCTCCAAACCCGTCATCCCCGGCATTTCAATATCAAGCAATAGCAAATCCGCAGGTTTTTCCTTCAAAAAACTGTATGCGTCTATCGCGTTGGCAAAATCACCTGTAACTACTATATCCTTCACCTGGCTTGCCAGTTGCTTCATAGTTGTTCTGGCAATTTTGTTATCGTCAACAATTAATACTTTCATCACTTAAAAATAGAAGATTTTGGGAAGAGTAATCAGGCGTATTTTAAATTTTACATTTTACCTGATCAAAGTTATGGTTCCCTTTTTGGTAATCAGCTTTCCTGTAAAATCAATTCCCTGGGCAGTATATACATATGTATCGGTTGTTTGCAAGCGCCCGTTAACCGTACCATCCCATCCTTTTTCCATGTCAGTAGCATTGTAAACCAGTTGCCCCCAGCGATTGTAGATGCGGAAATAATATAGCCTGGAAAGCCCTACGCCGATAGCCCTGAGCACATCATTTCGTCCATCGCCATTGGGCGTAAATGCAGAAGGAACAAAAATATCAGGAGCTGTTGTAAATACCATCACTTTTATATCATCTTCACCAAAGCAACCATCTGCCGTTGTAGCTCTTATAGTATAGGTTATAGTACTGCCTGCCATATTTGCAAGATTAGCAACAGGATTGACAATATGAATATTATCCAGCCCCGTGCCCGGTATCCAGGTATATTGATTGGCAAGTGAATCATTGACGCTGATATTCATTTGCAGCGGCTGGCTGGCAACGATTGAGGTATCATTGCCGGCAGATACAATAATAGGCTGCGTAACAAAAACATGAAATGTATCCAGGAATGTATTGGGACACCCTGCATTGGTAACGCTCAGCACGTAGTCTGTATCTTGTTGTGGTGTTGCAGTTGCATGAATAGTATAGGGCAATCCATTAACCTGTCCATCGCCTGTATTGGTTAAAGTGGTTGTTTCGGCCCAGGAATAATTAGTGCCTGCAGTAACGGTAGCATTTATTACCGTACTGGTTCCAAAACATATGGAAGCAGAGTCCGGAATTATAGTTGCTGCAGGAAAAGCAACATTAATGAATTCAATTTTAGCTGTAGCGCTGGTATCAGCAGGGCACACGCCGCTTTTCAGCAGTGCCCTGTAGTAAGTGGTTTGGTTAACCGAAGTGATATTATAGTTTGTACTTGTGTTAATGGGTGAAAAACTATTCCAGTTAGTTCCGTCGTAGGAATATTGCCAGTTCTGAACCTGTCCCACGCTTCCGTTAAGCGTGATGATGTTGTTTTGTGTTTGGTTTATGCAAATCGAAAAATCAGATGGACTTAACGCTCCCCCATCAGTTTTGGGATTTACAGTAACTATTGCTGCGCCGCTTGTATCAACGCTGCAAGCGCCTCCATTTTGCACAATGGCTCTGTATTCAGTGGTGGTATTAATATTTTGGGCGGTATATTGAGGAGTTGTATTGTTAATGCCTGACCAGGTAAGCCCATCTGTTGAAGACTGCCAGCCAAGTATATTTCCTGTTGCACCATTAAGTGTTAGCGTTGTACTATTGGCATCTTCACAAACAGTATTGCCACCTGTAACAGAACCTGCAACTGTTGGTGGTAGCGTACTTACGCTAATTGTATCCTTCAGGTCTGCACAACTATTTACTTCCTGCGCTGTAATCAGCCCTCCTGCAGTACCGGGTTTTACTGTTATAATATTGGTATTGTTTCCGGAAATTATTGTCCATCCGGCAGGTACTGTCCATGTATACGTGCTGTTGGCTAATGCCGGTATTGAATAAACGGTATTACTGTTGCTACAGGCTTTTTCAACACCCGAAATTTTTAGTCCGCCGCAATCATTGCGTAATGCAATATAGGCATAGGCGAAATGCGCGCCTGGTGTGCAGTTGTTGGCTTCAAAAGTAAGTGTTACCTGTTGCCCACGGTACGCTGACAGATCAAAAGTTACTTCCGTCCAGGGCTTGGTCCACACATCCTGCAGCAAGGTGCCATTATTGTTGTTTTGACCGGAATGCGAAAGAAACAGGGTAGGACTTAATGAAAAACCATCGGCTATTGCGGCTGCTGAATCAAGAGTAGCTCCCGTAGGTGTTTGACCATTTCCACCGTTTGCATCATTAAATGTGGGCAGGTAATAGGATGGGGAAGCGCAGGTGATGATGCCTGCGGGCCCTTTTACTGTAGCTGTAAATTCAGGTTGCTGGTTTGAGTTGTGGGTACCATTTTCAAGAACCAGGGCATAAGCATACGTCATGGTATATGGATCAGACGGCAAACCGGCAGGAACATTAACCGTATAAGTAACAGACCTAATAAAGCCCCCCGGGCTACGTTCATTGGTTCCAAGATCCCATGATGTGGATTCTGAACCTAATTTAATAGCATAACCGTATGCGTAACCATTAATGGTTGGAATAGTAGGAAAGTTGCCGAATTTGTCAGTACTGGACGAAGTTAATACCCGTATTCCTGTGGTTGAAATACTGTACTCGGAAATGGATGATACACCTGTATTAGGTACAGGGTATTGAAGCGTAGGTCCATTTACTAAACCAGTTTGTGCAGACCAGGAAGAAAGACTACCTGCCGAAAAGTTAATATTATACGGGCAGGATTGATCCTGGCAAAAGGCCGGAGAAATCCACAATACCAGCAAAGCGGGAAAAATAATTAACCTCAACATCATACCAAAACCTATTGAACAATTTTGAGCAGGTCTTAACAAGTAGTTTCCTGTTTTTTAGCTTTATTGCAAGTTATCAAAATGGCTGATACAGATTTATTATAATCTTTTTTAATCGGTAAAAAGGTAAAATGTTACGGTCAAGCCCAATGGGTGCATTTAAAATTGTCGCATTGCCTGGCTTCGTGGGCGGTGAAGACACCGCCCACGGCGGGCCGCCCTGGCTGGTGTTCCACCAGCCAGCGACAATTTTGAATGCTCCTGGCCCAACCCACGGCACATTTTTTTAACCTGCCTGCTTATTACTACGGGTTGAACAGGGAAAAAGTTGGCATATAGGTATTCAGGAGTGCAAGTAACCTGGGGTTAATGAAGTATATTATAAACTGAAAGAATTAAAGGAGGGTTTAGGATAGCTTAAACATAAAAGCGGCTATTCTTTTGGAACAGCCGCTTCGTTTTTCATAAATCATCCCTAAAGAGTAATACTATTGTAAGACTATCGATACTGTTTCATTTTCAAATACCAGCCTGTATATTCCTTTTGCAAGTGTTTGCATGCTGATAGTATGCTTTCCTGCAACGCCTAATTTTTTCTGAACCACCAGTTGACCATTATTGGTATATATTTTAAGTAACCCCGGCTTTTTAATACGCACATTCAAATTGCCATTTACTACGGGGTTGGGATAAATACTCAGGGAGTTGGGAGATTCAAATTGCAAAACCTGTACACTGCTGAAGCTGTTCTTACCATCGTTATCACGCTGGCGTATGCGGTAATAATTTACGCCTTCTTCGGGGTTAGTGTGCAGATATTCATATTTCTTTTCTGTAAGACTATTTCCCTTAGCACTGATTACTGCTATGGTTTCCCAATCTTTATTATTAATACTGTGCTCTATCACAAAATCTTTGTTGTTATATTCAGTAGCGGTTACCCAGGTAAGCAGCGCATTATTATATTGCTTTTGTACCTTAAAGCTTAGCCAGGTTACCGGTAATGTAGCATTGGCATCTGCTATTGCAAATGGTGAAAATGTTCCGGTGTAACCTGTGTAAGTTAAACTGGTGGCTGTGCTGGCTGTAGTGCCTGTTGTTTGTTTTGACCAGCCGCTGCTGTAGTGGAACAATGCAGGAGTAGTAAGGCTCACGGTTTCCCCGGCATTCCAGTTGAATATAAAATCAATACCTGAGCCTCCGTTGCCTGTTGCTTTGGAAATATCCCAGGTACGTTTAACACGGGATGCTGTGGAAACAGTTCCGTTAGAGCCATTCATATACAGTTCATCTAATACCTGCACACTAAAGTTATCTGCCGTGCCGGTATTGTTTTTTACAGATACAGGATTGTAAGCGCTGTTTCCTACCGGGAAAAATACTGTTGTTCCATTGCTTACAGCCATAGTAAATTTGCCTGTTCCGTTGGTTTGTATATAGCTGGTGCTGTTGTAGTTTGTTATGCCTGTAGCGGTAATATTAAAATTACCCAATACCATTTTATAAGGAGCGGCAGAAAACTGAATATTGCCAACCGCCCTGCTTTGGTCTACTATCAGGTCTTTAACCGCATCTTCCGCAAAAACAATATCTTCTCCTGTTGCAGGTATTACACCTGATCCCCAGTTGGCAGTAGTTGCATAAGCGGTGCTTGACGTGCCACGCCAGAAATTATCTTTCCATTTAGCGTACAATACAAGATTGGTTCCGGAACTATAGGTAGCCCCCGCAATATAATTTGTGCCAGACCCGTTGGGGCTGGTATTCCACCCGTCAAAAATATAGCCGGAGCGTTTGAGTGCTCCTACCGATGCAATGGTTGTGGATGCGGTATAATTTCCTGTAGCCGGTGCTGTGCCTGAAGTATTGTTGTTGCCTGCATAGGTAATGCTGTAACTACCGCCAGTAGCATTTTGGAAAACGGGAACGAGGGTAATATCCTTATTAACTATCACGGTATAAGGATTGGTGGCAGACGCGGAGCCTGTTCCTCCTACCACATAATCCCAGCGTACAAATTGTTTTCCTGTATTAGGTATTGCCGTAAGCGTTACGGATGTGCCGGAAGGATATACATCTCCATACACTGTGCCGCCGGTTACAGAACCATCTGCTGAGTAGTTTACTTTCAACATGTATAAATTATCTACTATGCCTGCAGTACCTGATACACCGGCATCAATAGCACCAACGGCTGATGGATCAGCGCGGATTGTGCCTATCTGGTCGGTGGTAACTATATATGACGAAGCGGGACTGCTTACAAGGTTTACCCACGCAGGAGTGGTAGCCAGCGTGTCATAATATCCTATTATTGGTGAGCCGTTGTTGCTGGTAAATCCTGCCTTTGTACCCCTGTTGGCTGCAATAAGCATAAAGCTGCCTGTTTTAAGCGTAGGTGCTATATCGTTACCATTGTCATATAAAAATGGCTGAAATACCTTTCCGGTAGATGCATCGCCTATTTCTGTTCCTGTGCCATCAGTAATACGTGTTAATGCACCGCCGGAAAATATGCTGTTGTCGGTTCCTGTTGCATTACCGGTATAATTGATATTGTGACCTGTGCTATAATCAACTCCACTTGAGCTTAATGATGCATGGTAAATGCAATAATACAGGTGAACATTACCCGGAGAGGAATAAGCCTGTACATCATCAAGTACATATGTTGTAGGACTTGCAGTAGTTCCTGATGCGCGATGGTAATTGTATGCAAAAAGACAATTTGCCGCATATACAGTACCGCCATTATTCCCTATTGCGCCACCGGTATAATTGCCATATGCTACATTACCGGTGAAACTGCTATTCACTGCATATATTGCGGCGCTGTTATTGATGGCTCCGCCTATTTCGGTGCTTTTATTATTTGAAAAGGTTGAATTATTGATGTATAAATAGCTTGCAGTTTTGTTTTCTCCTGCACCGCCACCACCACTGGCTGAGGTACTTCTATTTTCGGAGAAAGTACTTTTTTCAACAAACATTTTGCTGCTGGTTTGATTTAAAAATCCACCGCCATAACCTGCAGCGTTACGGATTACCTGACAACCCATCATATATACGGTACCTCCATCATTATTAATCCCACCACCTGAAGCAGAACGAGAGTTACTAATAGTGGAATTATTGATTTTTAAAGTGTGCCCGCTTGCTATGGTTATCGCTCCTCCGGAAGCCGAAGATAGATACCCTCCACTAATGGTTAAGTTATTGATGGTAGTGGTTTTTGCACCAGTCAGGCTAAATACCCTGAAAGCAGAGGGGCTGGTATTGAATTTTCCTGCCTCATCCAAGCCAGGTACAGGTACAGTTATCGTATAACCATTACCGTTAAATATGAGTGTTTTTGACGATGCAATTTCCGCAGTAATTACAATGTTTTTTGTGAACTTGATAATATCACCATCAGCGGAGGCCGTAATGGCTGCTGTTAGTTCTGTATAGGTACTTACATTTCTTGTTGTTTGTGCGGTTGCTTTATGCACATAAAAGATGAACAACAGCAATGCTGCGGTTAAAATTTTTTTCATGAATGAGTGGTTTAATCATTGAGCTTAATATATACTTAAACCGCTTTTTATCATAAGATATTGTTGTAGTAAAATTTAAGAAAAAAAATTATGGTAAATATGTAGCGTATTTCGTGTAAACACTTAGTAGATGCTTAAGTGTTTGCTTTTGAAAATATAGATGCTCACTAACCAACGCATATACCCGTTACATTTAACTAATGCTGTATTATGGTATATTGATATAATCAGAAAAATATTTAGAAAACCAGCGAAGCGCAGGTAAGATGATAACTTTGAAGTTACCAGCCTTATTATGATTTAGTTTAAACATTGATTATAAATAACCTATACCAACATTTCCATTAACTTTGCGGGCGATTAACTTTTGAACCTCTATATGATTTACAGAAGCAAAGCTCCTTTACGAATTGGTTTAGCCGGTGGTGGCACTGATGTTAGCCCTTATTGCGATTTATATGGCGGCGCTATTCTTAACTCTGCCATTTCATTATACGCTTACGCGAATGTTGAGCCCGTTGCTGAAAAGAAAATATATCTCACCGCAGCAGACAGAAATGAGCACCTGGAATATGATTATGCCAAAACACTTCCGCTTGATGGAAAACTTGATTTGCTGAAAGGTGCATACAACCGCATTGTGAAAGATTATGGATTTCCTGAAACAGGTTTCAGGTTGCATACTTTTGTTGATGCACCCGCTGGTTCAGGTTTAGGCACGTCTTCCACATTAGTAGTAGCTATTGTTGGCGCTTTTGCAGAAATGCTGAGCCTGCCTTTGGGTGAATATGATATAGCGCATTATGCTTATGAAATAGAACGACAGGATTTAAAGCTCGCCGGTGGTCGCCAGGATCAATACGCCGCAACTTTTGGCGGTGTAAACTATATGGAATTTTACGACAATGATAAAGTGATCGTAAATCCGCTTCGTATTAAATCCAAATATCTTAACGAGCTTGAAAATAACCTGCTGCTTTTTTATACTTCCACCAGCAGGGAGTCTGCCACTATTATTAAAGAACAGCAAAAAAATGTGCAGCAAAAAAATGATAGTTCCATCGAAGCAATGCACCAGTTAAAAGAGCAGAGCCGCATGATGAAAGAAGCATTGCTGAAAGGACGCCTGGGCGAAGTGGGAGAGATATTAGATTACGGCTTTCAGCAGAAAAGAAAAATGGCAGCCAATATTTCTAATAATAAACTTGAGGAGATATATGATGCCGCAAAAAAAGCAGGTGCTTCCGGTGGAAAAATATCAGGTGCAGGAGGAGGCGGCTTTATGAGTTTTTATTGTCCGGGTAATACAAGATATAGTGTTATACAGGCATTACAACCCTTTGGTGGAGAAATAAAACAATATAGTTTTACAAAATATGGTTTAACAACCTGGTCTGTTTAAAATTCAATTTCAATATATATGATCAACACAATTAAAAATATTATCAGCGCCTCTGTTTCAGTAAAACAACAACTGCTTACAGATGAAAAGATTTTGAACACCTTAAAAACACTGGTTGATGTAATTACCAATGCGTTTAAAAACGGTAATAAAGTGTTGTTTTGCGGTAATGGAGGGAGCGCTGCAGATGCCCAGCATCTGGCGGCAGAGTTCAGCGGAAGATTTTATATAGATCGCGATGCTTTACCTGCAGAAGCGTTACATGTAAATACATCTTATCTTACTGCCGTGGGTAATGATTATAGTTATGATGTTATTTATGCACGCCTTATAAAAGGTTTAGGACAAAAAGGCGATGTGCTGGTTGGCTTATCAACCTCCGGTAACTCTAAAAATGTTGTGCTTGCTTTTGAAGAAGCAAAAAGGAAAGGCATGATAACCGTTGGCTTTACCGGGGCAACAGGGGGTAAAATGAAAGAGGTTAGCGATTACCTGCTGAATGTTCCTTCTACAGATACGCCTCGTATACAAGAGTCGCATATTTTATTGGGACATATCATCTGCCAGTTGGTGGAAGAAAAATATTTTAATGGCAAGTAAAGTAACAGAAGCCATTATACTCGCCGGCGGACTGGGCACAAGGTTGCGTAGCGCCGTGCCTGATTTGCCAAAATGCATGGCGCCTGTTAATGGAAAACCTTTTGTTGGGTATGTAATTGAAAGCCTTCGCCGCCATGGTATAGCGCGTTTTATTTTTGCATTAGGATATAAAAGCGAAACCTTTGATAATTTTCTGAATACCGTATTGCATAAAGATGAGTATGTCATTTCTCTTGAAGACGAACCTTTGGGAACAGGTGGCGCTGTTCGGTTAGCCTGCAACGTTAGTTTAAGTAAAAATGTGCTGGTAACAAACGGTGATACTTTATTTAAGGCAGATATACAGCAGGTTGCGATTTTTCACGAAAGTAAATCTGCAGCATGTACACTTACTTTAAAACCAATGAAGCATTTTGACCGGTATGGGGCGGTTGAACTTGATGCAGAAGGCCGGGTAAAAGATTTTAAAGAGAAACAATATTTTACTGAAGGATTGATTAACGGCGGCGTATACCTGCTGAATGTAAATGAGTTTCAAAAAAAATCTTTCTCCGAAAAATTTTCTTTTGAAAAAGATTATTTGGAAAAGTATTATCCCGAAGGAAATATATATGGCATGGCACAGGATGCTTATTTTATTGATATCGGTATTCCCGAAGATTATGAAAGGGCACAATACGAATTAAAGCAAGGCAATGATTGATTTTAAAACGATAGATAAATCCTGGACATTGTTTTTAGATCGTGATGGAGTAATAAACCACGAAACGGTAGGGTTATATATCACCAAATGGGATGATTTTGTTTTTTATGAAGGCGTACTGGATGCGTTAAAAATTTTTTCAGAAAAATTTGGCAGGATTATTATTATAACCAACCAGCGGGGTGTTAATAAGGGATTGATGACGGAAGATGATTTGAAAGATATTCATATGAACATGTTGAGGGTTGTTGAGGAAAATGATGGGCATATACATAAAATATATTATTGCCTTGACAAAAATGATGACAGCCCTAACCGCAAGCCCAACCCGGGTATGGGTTATATGGCTAAAGCAGATTTTCCTGAAATTGATTTCAGTAAAAGTATTATGATTGGCAATACAATGGGTGATATGAAATTTGGTAAGAATATCGGCGCGTCAACTATTTTTATTCCAAGCAATCGCCCGGCACCGGAGCTCCCTGACCCATATACGGATGCTATATATCCTTCCTTAATAAGTGTGGCAGAAGCGATACAGCAAAATGCCTGATAAATTATCTTTGCAAAAAATATATACATGGCTACAACGGAGGTTGATTTTGAAGATGAACTGGAAAATTCGGAAGGTTCGGAAGAATTATATGAGCGTATGTCATTTACCGTTGATAAAGGGCAGGAGCCATTGCGTATTGATAAATTCCTGATTAACCGCATTGAAGGTGGTACAAGAAATAAGTTACAGCAGGCCATTGAAAAAGGGCATGTGCTGGTAAATGGTAAAGCTGTTAAATCAAATCACAAAATAAAACCAGGGGATGAGGTACTCGTATATTCGGAAAACTCACCAGAATCAACAGAAATAGTACCTGAAAAAATGGAGTTGAATTTTGTGTATGAGGACGATGATATTATTGTAATCAATAAACCTGCAGGCATGGTAGTTCATCCCGGTTCTGGTAATTATAGTGGAACGGTAGTGAATGGTATAGCCTGGTATTTACAGCAGCAGTCACCTGCATTAACGGAAGTATCGCTTCCGCGTTTTGGGTTGGTGCATCGCATTGATAAAAACACCAGTGGTTTACTGGTGCTTGCAAAAAATGAGAAAGCGTCACTAAGTCTTGCCGCGCAGTTTGCCGCGCATACAGTACACCGCAGGTATATAGCGCTGGTTTGGGGAGACTTTGAAGAAAGTGAAGGAACAATTACCGGTCATGTAGGTCGGCATCAGCGTTTCCGGAAAATAATGGATGTATATCCTGAAGGAGATCACGGCAAGGATGCTGTAACACATTATACGGTGCTGGAGAGATTGGGTTATGTGAGTTTAGTGGAGTGCCGCCTTGAAACTGGTCGTACACACCAGATACGCGTACATATGAAGCATATAGGACACCCGTTGTTTAATGATGATACTTATGGCGGCGACAGGATTGTAAAAGGAACAGTATTTACCAAATACAAGCAATTTGTTGATAATTGTTTTGCTATATGTCCGCGCCATGCATTGCACGCAAAAACATTAGGCTTTATTCATCCTGTTACAAAAAAAGAAATGTTTTTTAACAGCGAACTGCCGGATGATATGCAGCAGGTAATTGAAAAATGGCGGCGTTATGTGAGTGCAAAGGGGATTATGACGGAGGAATAATGTTTGATAAGCAAATATGCATTTGCTCTGCCACTTCCCCGTCCTTTCGACAGAGCCAACACGAACACTGTAGTTAAATCACTTTTTTGCGAAGGCAAGTAAAGACATTTCACTTCCAATCTCCTTTTCTTATCATATATTCAAAATGCAATAGCTTTTTTCCATAGTGATCAAAATCTACTTCATTCACTTTTATCCCGCCTGTTTTTTGTATTGCTAATTGCGAACGCGTATTGGTAGCGCCAACATGGAAGTATACTTTGTCTACAAATTGAAAAGCATAATCAAGTAGTAATTTTTTGCAGGATTGATTATACTTTCCTCCCCAATATGCCTTTGCAAGAAAAGTATACCCAATGGCAATGCTGGAATTGCCAGGCTTATAATCATAGTAACGGGTAGAGCCAATTATATTTCCTGTTGCTTTATCAACAATAAGGAAAGCCGTATCGCCATCAACCGCGCCATCAAAAAACAATTGAAACACGTCTCTTTTATACCTGTCGTTTGAAGGATGTTGCTCCCATATTAAAGGATCTGATGCTACATCATATAATTTTTCAAAATCATCCTTATGTAGAGGAACAAGCTGCACTAAATTATTTTGGAGGTGATTGGGCTGCCAGTTGGGTTGTATTGTTGCCATAATAGTATCAGACTGTAGTATTAAAAATTAATAAGTACTGAGAAGAATGTAAATATCGCCAAAGATCTTTATAATATTTTATGATAAAGTTACTACCTGCTGTTATTAAGTTATTATCTCCATTATCTCCTCCGGCGTTTCACAAAAACCAATTCTCGGTTCTACATAGTTATATAAAAATCCTTCCTCTTCCATTTTTTGCAGGTATACCTGTAGCGGGTAAAAAAATCCTGCTGTATTCAACAGCAGGATCTTTTTGCTGTGAATGCTTAATTGATTCCAAGTGAGCATTTCAAAAAATTCATCCATTGTACCATAACCGCCCGGTAATATAATGGCAGCATCACATAATTCATACATCAGTTTTTTGCGTTGGTGCATGGTATCTGTAACAATCAGTTCTGTTAAACCGGTATGCTGTACTTCCCATTCAATCAATATCCTGGGAATTACGCCGGTTATATTGCCGCCGTATTCAAGTGCGGCATTTGCTATGCAACCCATAATACCTTTGTTGCCGGCGCCATATACAATTCGTATTCCTGACATTGCCAGTAATTTGCCAAGCTGTTTTGCATCGTTTTCATATTGCGGGTTATTGCCTGACCGCGACCCGCAAAACACTGCTACACTGTTTATACTCATAATATCATATTATGCCGCAATAATACGTTTAAAAAATCAGGCTTGTTGAGGGGCGTATGTCAATTTCTCGCTCGTTTAAGATTGTGTGCAAGGCTACCGTATGCATTAACCTTTGCTTATCTGTAACCGGTAATCAGGCATAGACCTTTTCCCGCTTGAGGCGGGATCGGGGTGACAGGCTGTGGGAATTATGCTGAGCTATAGTACAATTGTTGAACATCTATCCTAATGCCGAACATTGTAACTATAGCTTGTCACCCCGAGTGCCAAACCTGTTGTCAGGCAAAATATAAAGATGACATTTAAGTAGCTTGCCGTAAAAGCATCATCCTTAAGGGGTGGAATAAACAATCTCTTATAAATTTTTAAAGGAGGAGATTGCTTCTCCCGCCGCAACACACATCTAACTGCATACAACCTACGGGCGGGATCGCAATGACGCGTAAGAGTGATTGTTTATTACTACCGGTACTAACACAAAGCATATATTTCATCACGCTCTCGCCCGTCTTTGCAATTCCGCCCTCATGATCATTTGAATTGAAAGAATATTATGGCGGGAGAAGCAATCCCAGTCTTACATCCAACGAGATCGCTTAAAGTAATTTACTAACTTTTACATTTTTTAATTCAAACATAAGAACTTCCCGGTCGCAGTTGATTGCAATATGGCAAGGCCATG
>JADLCD010000050.1 GCA_020847395.1 Chitinophagaceae bacterium | reverse complement strand
TAATCAATATGCATTTTTAATAACGCTATTACACGAATTAGCACACCTGGTAGCTTTCATCAGGCATGGCAATCGTATAACATCGCATGGAAAAGAATGGAAAGCCACTTATGGTGAAATATTGCATCGTTTTGTTATGCTCAAAATTTTTCCTGCTGATATTGAGAAGGAAATAAAGATATCTATGCAAAATCCTGCAGCCGGGAGTTGTGCAGAAGATGGATTATTACGGGTTTTACGTAACCACGATATGGTAAAAAAAGATGATAGAATGGTAGAGGAGATTAAACCGGGAAGTTTATTTCGTACAGAAGATGGGCGTGTTTTTAAACGCGGGGAACAGTTACGAAAAAGAATAAGGTGCCTGGAAATAAAAACGGGCAGAATATTTTTATTCAGCCCGGTTTACGAGGTAATGCCGCTTAGTTAGCTATAGTGTACGGATTGTATTTAAATTTTTTTGAGTGTAACTGTATATGTGCCGGGCAGTGGTACATTGGTAAGTTCATACGAAGCTTTAAGTGTGGTTGCATCAACCGATATTAGGGTGATTGTGAGACCATCTCCGGTAGTAGGTGTAAATGCAATTTTAGTATCATTTGAAGTTAGAGCCCATGTTCCTGTGCCGGCATAGCTATTGCTGCACACAACGGCTCCTTCATCAATAACATAGCTGTTATCTGATTTCATGGTAAAAATATTATCCTTGAAGCATGTGATTTCCGGCACGGGAAGACCAATAATAGATGTACCATCAGAAGCTTGTATGTCAGTTATCTTCCAGCTATTTGATAACAGTTCCTTTTTAGTAGGTTGAGTGTCTTCGTTTTTATCTTTTTTGCATGATGAAATAGACAGGGAGAAAACAATTGCAAAAACGCTGATTAATTTAAAATAAAAAGTAGTATACCTGCTCATAAAAAAAATTTGCTTGAATAATGAAATCTATATCTTACAGAGAGTGGGTTCCTGCAAATATACAGAGATACATTAACTCAGCAGCGCCATTGCAGCATAAAGCATGAAATAACTTACAGCTACAAAAAGAAAAAAGAATTTGTCTGCATTTTTCATTTATAAACAATTGATGCAAATCAAACGGAATGCGTTTGTTAATGTTGTATGATTATTGCAATTTTCTATGAATAATGATAAACTAACGGATAAGCGTAGTTGTACCTTTTAAATTAAACACTTTTCTTGTGTCTTGGTGTATGTAATAGAGTGTCCATACATAGGTGCCGGTTCGTTGAGGATAACCATTAAAAGTACCATCCCATTTTTTAAAACGGTCTGTTGTTTCAAATACTTTTTGACCATACACATTATATACCCTGAACAAAAGATTTTCTGCTTTATAGGCATTTAGTGGATATAAATAATCATTAAGAAAATCATTGTTAGGAGAAAATGCGGACGGTATAGCAACAAAGCAACTGCTTACAACATTAACTGTTTTTGTTATTTCTGCAGCACATCCAAAACTATCAATAACATTAAGCGTTATCTCATATGTTTTATCAGCAAAAGGTGCCGGGTACTGTTGAAAAGGAGGTGCCTGGAGGAAACTCCTGCTGCCATTGCCAAAATTCCAGCTCCATGAGGCTATCTTTCCTGTGCTTACATCCTTAAATATGGCGCTGTCGTTAGGGCAAATAAATTCAGGAACTTCAATGTCAGCCTTCAGTTCATTATTAAGTAAAATATTGGTTGAAGTAGTATCGCTGCAAACACCATTGGACACGATAAGTGTGGCATTTTTATTGCCAAATAGCGTATATATTTTTTGCAGAGACCGGCTATTGGCAGAGGAGCCATCTTCAAAATTCCATTGCCACACATTTACATCATTATTGCCGTTATGAGAAAGAATGATGGTGTCTACTCCACATCCCCAAAGTATATTGTAATCAAAATTTGCGGACACAGTGTTTTCCGTGTTAAAAGGAAGTGTTTGACCTGCCGGTGTCATTTCACCGCACTCATCAATAATAGTGTTGCCATCATTGCCTGCTTTTAAAGTAATGGTGAAATTGCCTTTTGTAACTATGGGCTGAGATAACTGTATATTGATAATGCCTGTTAATCCATCAGTATTGCAATTTCCTGAAGCAGATACTATTGAAACCGGCGAAGTGCCTGTTATTACAAAATCGCTTCCATTGGCTGCTATAGCGTTGCATCTCATGTTTTTCTTAAAAACCAATTGTAGCATATCTGGTGCACAGGCAACAGGTGCTATACTATCCATAGGTGTTGGTGCAACAGGCTCAAGCGTAAAATCTATTGTTGTATTTTCCGCAATGCTTCTGTCACAGTTATCCATTAAAGTATTTCCATCTGATCCTTTTTTTATTGCAAGCGAGTAAGTTCCTGGTGGTAATGGTTTATTGAGATTTATTATTACAGAATCCATATCAAACGAAGATGAACAGGCAGGAGCTGACGCGCCGGTTATAGTAGCAAGAGGTGTAGTTAAACGAAAATCGCTTCCGTTTGATGCAAGCGTTTTACACTGCATTTTTTTGTTCAATTTTAAAATGATACTGGTTCCATCGCAATGAGCCTTTGCGTTTTCAAGGGCAGGCTCTTTAGGGTCAGTAATATTTGCAGTGCCGCCGCTAAAACTTAATGTATAACCACTTTTATTGCTTGCAGTAAAATGGCTGATTAATAAGAGATATTGGTGGCCCGCAATCAGAGCGGGCATTTTACTTTTATTAGGATAGGCAAAGCCACCACAATTTGTAATAGCATTTGCATTGGCAGTTGTGCCGGTAGCCCCGGGAACCGCAGACCAGTTGCTGGCAACATAAAGATTTTTATTTGTATATACATCTCCCGGTTTGTTAAAGGTGATGTCGAATATTTGCCAGTCATAATCGTCTGAAAGTGTTAGTGGAGTTATGGTAAAGCCAAGGCTGCCGGAAGCAAAACATGTAAACTTATACCAGTATGGATTTATATCGCCATAATCTGAACCATCATTACAACCCGGTACAGGTATGCTTCGCCCTCCGCATGCAGAAACTGTTTGTTGCGTAAAAGTAGATGTGCCGCAAACCGGGAAAGCAGTACCAGGATTTTGCCCAAGGGTGCTACAAGTTGTTTGTGCCTGTATTACAACAGTAAAAAAGCATAAATTAAGCAATAGTATGAAAACGCGTTTTCCCGGCATATTTTTTAAAATGCTACAGCAAATGAGCTGCAATTTAGCATTTGATAGGTGTTAAACACAGAACGTTGCACACAGAAACTATTTTAAATATGCGGGGTAACAAATGTTATTTTTTGCGTTATTACTAAATGGAGTATTGAGTTGTGGCTGATTTTATTTGGCTGTTGTGTATTGGTTTGTATTTTTACTAATTGCAGTAATAATCAAACTTGAGAAATGATAGATGGAAAAAGGATTCACGGGCTTGATGCTTTAAGAGCAGTAGCCATGCTATTAGGGGTGTTATTACACTCGGCAATAGCATATAAAGCGCGTGCTCATACCAACTGGCTGCACGACAGTGAATTTAGCAATTGGATATTTGATTTCCTTTATTTTATTCTTCATTCTTTCAGGATGCCGGTATTTTTTTTTATTGCTGGTTTTTTTGCAAGATTGCTTTATTATAAAATTGGCGAGAAGCAATTTATACGACATAGGTGGAAGAGGGTGGGTATTCCCTTTATTGGAGCAATGATTTTTATTTTACCTATAAGTGTAGTGCCATATAATATTTATATGTTCATTTATAGAGACGGCATACCAACTGATGTAGCAATTCGAAAGGCCTTTTCAAAAGTTATAGGATACAATGGTTTAGCGCATTTTTGGTTTTTATATGACTTGCTGTTCCTTTATTTTGTTACCATAATCTTATTAAGGTGCAAACGGTTCATTTTTTTTAATCGTATAGTAGTATTAATTTCAAACTGGTGGCAAAAAGTAAGTTTAAATAAGTCAATATGGTTCATATTGGCAAGTTTGCCAATATGGTTTTGTTTAATTCCCGAAAAAGGCATTTTTGTGCTCACTGATACTACAATCATTCCTGATAGAATTAATAACCTTTTCTTTTATGGGTATATATTTGGTATAGGATGGCTGTTTCATATCAGGAATGATGTTTTTATATTGTTTTCCGGTAAATGTTATATGTTTATTGGTATAGGTTTAATTTTGGCTGTAATGTTATTTTATATTGATTGGCATAATCATGGCGTATATACCCCGGCATTTCATCTGCTTGTCAAATTCTTTGCTTCTCTTCAGATTATATCATTGATTTTTGGATTTACGGGACTTTTTTTGCGGGTTTTTAAAAAAGAGAATGCATTTTGGAAATATATCTCTGATGCTTCATATTGGGTTTATTTAGTTCATCTTGGAATTGTAATAACCTTTCAATTATTA
>JADLCD010000049.1 GCA_020847395.1 Chitinophagaceae bacterium | reverse complement strand
GAAAAACTTCTTAATCCGCTCGGGCATTCAGGGCAGCGAAGATTGCATGATGTGGTTGGCTCAAATGAAATGGAAATGGGGTAGCCCCATTGCACCGGTTTATTTCGCCAACGGCTGATATGATAGCTGCCAAAAACTTTCGCTGCGTTCCATGCACGGCGTACAGTAAACTTGGACAATAAATTCAGGCTGTCATTATAATTAAACCGGAACATGCTGTAAAGATAACTATTCCGTTACGAAGACCTGGTGTATTAAGATAAGCATCTGGTTATGATGTTTGCCGCCGCGCTTTTTTATATTGATTTATGCCTTAACAACCGGCATCAGGAAGTAATATAATCCATTATCAAATTAGCTCTTGCGCCGGTTTCGCCAGTGCTTGGGCATTTACCCTGGCCGTGTAATTCTTTTACAATGGTGTCAAACAATGGTTGTTGTACATGGTCAGGATAAGGAATATCGTATTCAGTTATTCCTTCATCAGTTTCAACTTTTATTTTAACAGCTGCAAAAAATGAAAAACTTATTTTACCCTTCGAGCCAATAAATTGTCCCTTGTCAATGCGCTGCTCTTTATTTACGGTAAAGCACCAGCTTCCATTACCAACAATACCATTTTCAAATTCATAATTTGCCACCACTACATCATCAGCTTTATACAAATTAGCCTGATTGCGTGCAATGCCTTTGGCATATGTTATTTCGCCAAACAAAAATTCCAGTATATCAAATTGGTGAGAGGCAAGATCATGAAAATGTCCGCCACCGGATATTTCAGGAAACACACGCCAGCGCGGCCGGGGATTTTCTCCTACTTCTTCATCATAAGGTTGCCAATGCAAAGCAATATTCACGCACCTGATATCGCCTATCACTTTTTTATCAACCAACTCCCTGAGCTTTAAAAAATAAGGCAATGTTCTCCGGTAATATGCTACAAATACCGGCACGCCTGCTTCGCGGGCAAGCCTGTTAATTTCTTCACACTCTTTAAAATTTCTTGCCATCGGTTTTTCTATATAAACCGGCTTGCCTGCTTTTATCACTTTAGCGGCATACGCTAAATGAACATCGGGCGGTGTAGCAATATATACTGCATTTACAGCAGGATCATTAATCAGTTCATCTACATTTGTATACCATTTGGGTACATGATGTCTTTTGGCATAGTCTGCTGCTTTATCCGCTTTTCTCGCCATTACTGCAACCAATGAGGCGTTTGCCACTTTGTTTATTGCCGGAGCACCACTCTTTTTTTCTGTTACGCTTCCGCAACCAATCATACCCCATTGTATATGCTGCATAGTATTATTTTTTGTAGAGACAAGGCATGCCTTGTCTCAGTATGTTTAATATTTTTATTACTGATCGATGTACAACAAACAAAAATCTCATCATATAACCAGTGTAATATCTTTGTTGTCGCCATCTCCTGCATCGCCAACAGCCTTCTTTATAATATTGATATCGCTGTTTAGTTTTTGACTGAACAATGCGATATCTGAACTGTGTACCACAATATTAATGCCTTCCTGTATCCATTTTATTTGTCGCTCCGGCGCTAATGAAAAATGTATGCCTACAGATAATCCTTTTCTTCTGCTGGTATGTATAATTTTTTTTACGGCTTTATCAAAATCAGGATGATCATATTGCTCCGGAATACCGAGGCTGATAGAAAGATCGTGTGGGCCAATGAACACAGCATCTAAACCCGGAACACCCAGCAATTCATCCAGCTTATCTAATGCCGGAATACTTTCAATATTAGCAATACAAATATTGCCCTCGTTGTATTTGGCAAGATAGGCTTTCATATCTGCAGATAATTCTCTCTCAGCATTCATTACCTCGTTCAGTATCTTTCCTTTCAACGGGCGAAATTTTGTTGCAGCAACCAGTTCCTTTACCTGCTCCACAGATTCAAGATAAGGTGCAATTACACCTTTAGCCCCCGCATCTATACATTGCCCTGCCAGGTAGGGATCAGGTGCAGGTATGCGTACAACAGGCGTTATACTGTAAGACAGCATAACCTGGCACATACGCGACATTTCAGATCTGTCTATCGCTATATGTTCAGTATCAATAAATGCAAAATCAAGCGCGGCTTTTTTAAAAATAATTGGCCAGCCCGGTGAAACAGAGGTAAAGCAAGTGCCATATACTCTTTCTCCATTCTTAAGTTTCTGCAGCATATTTGTGTTGATGGTTGTTTCTATAAAATTACCTGTGTTATAAATATTCCAGGTGGGTAAGAGAATGGTTAAGTGGTAAAATACTCACTCATATCTAACATCAAACCATAACTGAGCTTACACATCAGCATTAAAAATCTGCAACCTGGTTTTAAGATGAGAAACTTCACTTTGCAGATTTCTTACTTTAGTCAGCAAGTGTGCAATGGCATCTATGCCTTCCATATTAATATCAAGATCGTAATGCAGGCGGATGAATTTTTCAAGTTCGTTCAACTGATCGCCATGAATAAAAGATTTTTCTTCAACCGTAACAATATCAATCAAACCATATTCGCTCAACTGGCGGATGAAGGATACCTCTATATTATATTGTGTGCAACACGCCTCCTGTGGTATAAGCTCTTTTGATGTATGCATAATAGTATAATTAAGATTGAGATAATGCTCTGAATAATTCTTTTTGCTTTTCAGTTAACCCGGTTGGGATTTTAATATTCCATGTTATAATAAGGTCGCCAAATTTTCCTTCTTCTTTATAAATGGGAAAACCTTTTTCTTTTAATCTTGTTTTAGTTCCGTTTTGTGTTTCAGCATTCACTTTCAGTTTTACTTTTCCATCCATTGTGTCAATGGTTTTTTCTCCGCCAAGTACGGCAGTATATAAATCAAGTTCAACAGTTGCATATAAATCGTTGCCGAATCTTTTAAACGTATTGTCTTCTTCAATATGAAAAGTAATATACAGGTCGCCGGCAGGTCCACCGTTTAGTCCGGGCGCGCCATATCCTTTTAGTTTTATGGTTTGTCCGTCGGCAATACCGGCGGGCACGGTAATGCGTACATTTTTATCGTGAATGGTAAATGTTCGTTTGTGCGTGGTGAATGCTTCTTTAAGCGTAATGGTTAATTCCGCATTGTAATCCTGTCCTTTAAATTGCGCCTGCCTCCTGCCACCGCCGCCACCTGCGCCTGCGGCGCTACCAAACATGGAGTTGAAGAAATCAGAAAAATCACCTGAAGAAAAATCTTCAGAAGAGAAATTACCTCCCCCAAAGCCGCCGCCATAACCTTCATTAGAACTATAGCCACTGCGTTGCTGATGTTGTTTTGCTTTTTCAAATTCTTCTGCATGCTGCCAGTCCTTACCATACTGATCATACTTCTTTCGTTTTTCAGGATCGCTCAATACTTCATTTGCTTCGTTGATCTGCTGAAATTTTTTGTTTGCTTCTTTGTCGTTGGGATTTAAATCAGGATGGTGCTTCCTTGCCAGTTTTCTATACGCTTTCTTAACATCGTCCTGACTTGCATTTTTATCTAATCCTAAAACCTTATAATAATCTATGAATTCCATATTCTTTTCCTGCTATAATTGATAAATGTTTACTATAAATTTACGAAACAGCTATTAATCGTTATTATTTAATATGGCTATCCCGATTTTACTACAGCTCCTAAGGGTATTTTGAAAACACTTGCCTTATTCACTTTCGTTATTGCTATTTGAATATACATATATCAACTATAAGCCACCATAAAAACAAGCTAAAGTAAATTCATCCTGCAAATTGTTCCGGTTATCGAAATAAGGGTATACTCGTATCATACTAAAGCCCGCTTCACGTTTTATATATACGAAACCGTATTTTATGAAAAAGATATCCATACTATTACTTGCAATTTTTGTTACAGCAGGTATTAAAGCCCAGCAGAATTATCATTTCATATCTCAGCAGCATCAGAGTGTTAAATACGACTCTGCAAGTAAGGTATACTTTATAGAAAAAGAAGTGACGCAGTTATCAAACATCAATGTAACTGAAAAAAATATTTCTTTTACTACCAACGATGGTGATATCTCTTATATAACAATTGTTAAAATAGAAAACGCTCATCTTGATTCCCTGGATAAGAAAATGAGTTTTGCTATAAATGGTATAGATGCTAAAACGGGAAGATCAGTAAAATTAGGTTTCTGGTTCATAGGTGATGAATTAGATGAAGTAAATTATATAGATCTTTCTACTCAAACCACTATTGGATATAAAGATTTAAGTGTAAGCAGCGAAGCGGTAGCACAATCAGTAGCAGTAGCAAGGCCTGTTAAAGCAAAAAAATAATAGCGTAATAATTTAAAATAAGTATATACATTTCACTGGTCAAAGAAAGGCACTTCCGAAAGGAAATGCCTTTTAAATTTTAATAAAACCCACACACATGTTTCAACTGCATGTATGGGGGTTTTTCTATTGATATATGTTTGCTTCAGCATATCCATCCTTTGCTCTTTGCGGTGCACGGTTAATATAACCCTGCCTGTCTTGCGGAGCCCAGGTATTTAATCCGTCTACATAGCGGTTAAACATACAAAATGCCGATGCTATCAATACCGTATCATGTATTTCTTCATCTGTTGCACCTTCGCTGCAAGCATTAAAAATTAATTCAGGGGTTACATAACTGCCTCCAATCTGCACGGCTTCTGCAATAGCGAGTAATGATTTCATTTTGGGAGAAATATTTTCAGACGTTGTAAAATCTATTTTTATCGCATCAATATCTTCCATATTGCAGTTAAGATAATACTGTGCCATTGCGCCATGCACATTCTGGCAAAAGAAACAATTATTAAGATATGATACATAAGCGCCAATTAATTCTCTTTCGCCTTTACTCAATGAATTATTATCATTATGCAGCAAAGCTTCTGCTAAAGCATTTAAATGTTTTGCTGTATCAGGGCGATAAGCCATCAAACCCCTGATACCTGGTAAGTTGTTACGTAATTCAATATGTGCCATAAGTTTTAGTTACTTGTTGAAACAGAATAAACCATAATTAGTGTATACCAATCATTCTATGCCGGGGCATAGGTATATACACAACTGAAATAAATAAAATGAGGATTTTGTAGCTATCAGGCTATAGCATCGGGCGGCTGAATAATACAATGCGAATATTCGTGGAGCAGTGAAGAAGAAAAAGCCATATACTGCTGCGCCTGCTGATAAGGTATAACGCAACTGAAATAAACGGTTTCATGCTGGTCGTATTCCCCTGCTAAAGAAACTTTTTTAATACACGAATCATTTTTCTTTTGAGAAGGTAAATCGTTTACATGATCTGCGTATTGTTTTTGCGCCTTATGCAAATTTGTTTGAACAGTATTGGGCAAACACAAAACATATAAGGTGTCGTTCTGTAATTTACGTTTCACATAATTGTAATGAACACCGCCCCATTCAATTTCGCCATCATATCTTTCATAATCTTTCCAGTTGGTGCTGTACGGAATAACCATAGGCACTTTCACCAATATCAGGTCTTTATCGGAATACTGTCCATTTTCAATTTGCGCTAAAGTAGTCTTTGTATTTTGTTGCTGTAAAAATCCAAACAGGAGCGTATACCCGGCAAGGTTGAATACGTGGACGAAAAGCAATAATATGGCGAAGATTTTCTTCAGAAAAGAGTAATTAAATTGCTGTAAAATAGGATATTTATTTGAAATATGCCAGGAAAACGGTGATAATATTATGTGCATTGTTTCTTCCGCGTTAATTATCCAAGGTCTTTTCTTTAGAAATGTAAGGTCTGGCTTTTTCATCACTAATAACTAATTTGCCGCAAAAAAAATTCATGAAGAAATATGCTGTGTTGGTAGCGGGCGGTAGCGGAACAAGAATGGGCGGCGTTGTTCCCAAACAATTCCTCGAGCTTGCAGGAAAGCCTGTGCTGCTTCATAGTATTGAAAAATTTCTCAGCGCGTTTTATGATATTGAGATAATACTGGTTATACATCCCTCTTTTATTGAGCAGGCTAAAGCACTTATTCAACATTTGGCAGCAGCTTCAAAAATATCCGTTATACCCGGCGGTGAAACACGTTTTCATTCTGTAAAAAACGGGCTAAAACAGGTAAAAGATGAATCGGTGATATTTGTGCACGATGCGGTAAGGTGCATGGTATCAGAAGCGCTTATTCATTGCTGTTATGAACAGGCACTGGCTAAAGGAAGCGCTATACCGGCAGTATCCATAACCGATAGTGTGCGCATACTGTATGGTAACACCACAAAAGTAATCGACCGCAATTTGCTGAAAGCCATACAAACACCACAAACCTTTCGCAGCGAAATTATATTGCCTGCTTTTGAACAGGAATACAATGATGCTTTTACTGATGAAGCCACTGTGGTGGAAGCAGCAGGACATGAAGTTTTTCTTATTGAAGGAGAGAAAGAAAATATTAAGATAACTGTTCCTTCTGATTTGATTATAGCGGAACACCTGCTTCAAAAATAATACAGTAGCTTCAGGTGATGATAAGGAGATTACAACAAGCGTTGAACAAATTGGCTTTCTGTTATTCCACAACAGCTGATAGTAATACTTTCTTTACGCTCCTCGTCAATACAAAAAAAAATAAAAGAAGAAATCCTGAACAAATCGGAAATGAAAAACCAGTTCAGTATCGCCTCAGCTTTAATAAGCAGCCCAAAACCATTTACCTGAGAACATATAGCGGAGATATTGCGATGTTCTATGAAATCTTCTGGCAAAAGGTTTACGAGGTTGTGATAAATAAAAACACCAATCCGCATACTATAATTGATATTGGCGCCAATATCGGGATGGCAAGTTTATTTTTCAGTCAGCGTTTTCCACAGGCTATCATTTATGCTGTTGAACCTGATGCAGATAATTTTGAAATACTCACAGAAAACCTTTCTGAAGAAATACAGAGCGGCAATCTAATTCCGGTAAAAGCCGCTATTGCTGATAAGGATGGCGAGGTTTATCTTCAGAAAAAAGAATATGCTTATAACAGCAGCGTTAGTGAAGTTGCTGTTTCAGATAACAAGGTGAGGGCATTTAGTATGCATAGCTTTTTTCGGGAAATGATGATTGAGCAGGTTGATATACTGAAGATAGATATTGAAGGCATGGAGGAAAATATTTTTCGCGCAGACACAGGATGGCTTGAAAGGGTGAATGTTATTGTAATGGAATGCCATTCCGCGGCAATAGAGCAATTATGCCGGTCAAAGCTGGCTGAATATGGGTTTGATGTGTTGAAGGAAAATGGTTTGTTGATTGGTGAAAAGAAGTTGTAGAAAACTATACCACATAAAAATTTTGAAATGAGAAACTGTACAAAGAATATAATTGCGCCTTTGCCCTACTTTGCTTCTTTGCGTGAAAAAAACTACCTCTTAAACACCCTCAAAAAAAACGGTAAATTGTTTTGCCGTATATGCTGGTATGTTATCGGCGCTGCTCCAAACTGGCTGTTAAAAAAAGCAATCCCTTCATTATCTGACCCTTCAAAACGAAATGTTTTTCCTGAAGCACAATAATCTTTAATAGCAGCATCCGTTAAAAAATAAAAAGCTCCACTGTCTTTGCCCTTAGCTGTACTCCCTCCCAGTAATGAATAAACGAAATTTTTATCTTTCAATATTATATAAAAGGCAAGAGTTTCATCATCCGGCGATATTGCAAGATATGTTTCAGCCATTCCTTTTTCCATCGATATTGTGCAACACCTGGAGAGCGCATTATAATTATCCACACTACCCTTATGCCGGTTTTGATATTCGTTTTTATACAGGTCAATAATTGTTTTTGGGGGAACGGATTTTTTAATCATCAACCTATGTTCTTTTGCTTTGATGAGCTTTCGGTTTGCAAGCCGGCTATATCTTTCCCTTATATTTTTATATACATCAGTGAGATTGAGCAATTGATTGGTACGGGAATAAGTATGGATAGATTTATTTTTAATTATATTATGCTCATTCATATCAATATCCCGGTATTTAAACCTGGCCGGAATGGCATGTAGAAAGTCTTCTGTTACAATATTGATACCTGCTTTATAAAATACGCCGAGCGATGCTGTGCAAAATGGCTGGTACAAATAAGAAATGCCATATTTACTTTGCCAGGTTAAAGGCATTACGGCCACATAATCATTTAACACTAATGCATGCCAACCGGGTGAAATATTATCTAACCACCATGAATAACCGTAAATCAAACCATGTTCACCATTTTCTATACAACTATCCCATTTCGCTTTATCTATCTCTTCATGTTGTATATAGCGGATGTGATTCATTGTACAAGCAGGTGTTAAAATGGAATAGCGGGGTAAAATTTTTTGAAGCTGATATTCTGAATATCTATACTAAAAGAAATGCGTTGCCAGAAATTATTACCGGGATAAGAACGAAAATAATCGCGATATACTTTACTATAAATTACCGGCACATATATATTCACTATATCTTTCAACAGCGAAACCTGTAAGCCTGCATCAAAAAGCAAACGCGATGCATCGCTTGTTTTCCACGCTTCACTGTAAGTGCCCATATCAGCAAATAATTTTACCGGAAACTTTGGATGCAAAGTAGCAGTAAAATTTAACGCTCCAAGCCAGTCATCTGTTTTGCCCACTTTATCACTCAGCAAATCCGTTCTCACTTTAAAGCCTCCATCTCTTATCATTACCTGCTGAGAAAAAAATCCTTCAAACTCATTTCTTCCTATAAAATAATTGCTGTAAGTATAATCTTCATAACCTTTTGGCGTACTCATATTGAGATGATATGCATCTGCCTCAAAACGCTTGCTGCTGGTTTTATCACCCCAATAAAAAAACTTACCTGCAAACCATCTCATATTAAGCCCACCCTTGTTGGGAAAGTTGAAAAAATAATTTCCGGTATAAGCAAGACGCCCAAAATCTTTAGTCATATCAATCTGCAATTCCCATTTGTAAGGATATAATGCCCGGCTGTTTTCTGTAACATATCTCAATTGCCCTATAGTGGTTGCTTTTAATGATACAGCATATGTGTTTTTCATTCCAATTGAATCCCATGAAAAATTTAAGGCATCCTGGTTTATATAATGAAGTTTAAACTGTATGTATTTTTTTGCCAGGCTGCGCGGGTCATTATTATTAAATACCAACCTTACCTGTGGTGTAATTTTTTTAAACTGTAAGTATGTAGTTTTACCTATGGAATCAGTATATGTATTTTCAGAAAATTTTGAAGCGCTTAAGCCCACTTCAATCTTCTCAAACATATTTTGCGGATACCAGCTATATGTAGCACGCCCTACACCATTTATTGTTTTACTACCGGTAGCATACAAAGGCACAGCTATAAATTGAAATTTTCTGAATGGCAAACTATAATTGTGAACTACCGCTCCAATCATAAATTTATCATACAAATTAAATCCAATGGCAGGGGCTATATTAATATAGTTGTATTGTTTACCTGCACCCGGCTTTCCTATAAATGCAACTTTAAATTTCCTTTTAGGATCAGGAGTTAAACTTCCGGTTGTATTCAATAAATTAAAAAGACTGTCTGTATTTAATACGAAATGCTGCTTTATAATATCTCTAAAATCTTCGGGATAGGGATGTTTGAATTTCCGTTGCCGGTAATACTGTTGCATGAGGGTATCAAACGCTGCTCTGCCTGTTTTTGATTCCAGCAATCGCATCCATTCTGATGTTTTATAGTATACTGATAATCCGTAATTGAGCAAACTGTATGCTGGAGCAGATAATGCAATAGGTTGGTCTTTTTTTACAGCAGCAAAAGTTTCAAAAGCCAGCTTCATTAATTTTTGTGAAGAAAATTTTCCGGTATCATTTATAAGTCTGTGATCATAATAGCTGTTTATGCCTTCATCCATCCAGGGATGTATTCTTTCGTTGCTTGCTAAAATTCCGTAGAACCAGTTATGCCCAACTTCATGTGAAATGATTTCATTTAGCTGCGCTGCCTGTTTTACGGCAATCGCAGCAACAGTGGGATATTCCATTCCGCCAATCGTTTTACTATCTGTTTCCACTACAGATGCATTGGCGTAAGGATATTCGCCAACTGCATCCGAATAATTGCGGAGAGCTTTTTTTATTGCTGCAACACTATTACTCCAGCGTTCTTTTGACTTGCTTGTATAAAAAGCGTATACATCTATAACTTTTCCGGTAGATAGTATGCAGGTATCATAATCAACTACAAATCGTTTGTCGGCAAACCAGGCAAAGTCAACAACATTATCCTGCTTGTAATGCAATGTTTTGTTTTCGGCAGAAGAGGCAGGAAATAATTCACGCACTATTTTATACGAACCCTTTTTTATTTTTTTTCTTTGTTTTGTTTCTTTCCATGAAAATGCTGCTCTTGATTTCAACCATTCTTTTTCTTTATCATCCTGCAGCACACCGGTTGCAGCAACCGCATAGTTTTCAGGCAGCGTAATGGTTACTTCATAATTCCCAAACTCACCGTAAAATTCTCCCTGGTCAAGATACGGCATAGCATGCCAGCCTTTGCTATCATACACTGCCGGCTTGGGATACCATTGTGCAATTTGGTATGATTGCCCTATATGCCCGCTTCGCGAAAAATTATATGGTAGTTTAACATGAAAAGGCGTTGTAATTAATATACTTTGCCCGGGTGGTAATGGTGCGGGTAATACCAGTTTTACAATATCAATATCGTTGGGGTGATCCTGAACTTCCGCATGTATATCATTCACCCTGAAATCAAGCTGATTGATATATCCACGTTCTTCCTGCCCTGAAAAATAAAAGCTGGTATTGCCATTTTCCAGCAACTGCTCACTGAAAGCTGTTTTGTCGTTTTTGTAGGCATTGGGCCATACATGAAACCAGATATAGGTTAGTGTATCGGGCGATTGATTGCTGTAGTTTATTTTAATAAATCCATCAAGCGTATGAGCAACATCATTGAGTTTAACATTAATGGCATAATCAACTTTTTGCTGCCAATAATTATGCTGACCAAAAGATTGGCCAAACAAAAAAAAGCACAACAATATGGAACATATATTTCTCAATAGAAGTTGTTTAAAGTCCAAAAGCCACGAATGCGCGAATATAAATTTCCATCTCTACTGGCGGATGTTACCAATCATCTGCGAAATGACCAACCTCCATGCTACGAACATTTGTGTATTCATGGCAATTCCATTGGTTCATAGCATCATTCCTTATTTGCCTTTCCCTTTTAATATTATCCGCAATGTGTGCAGCATAATATTAAAATCGAGTGCTAAAGAAATATTCTCAATATATATAAGATCATATTGCATGCGCTGCACCATTTGCTCTACATTTTCCGCGTATCCAAATTTTATCATTCCCATACTGGTGATGCCTGGCTTTACTTTAAGCAGGTATTTAAAATATGGCGTTTGTTCGTTAATCCTGTCAATATAAAATTGTCGTTCCGGCCTGGGGCCTACAATGCTCATCTCATCTTTCAATACATTCCAAAACTGCGGCAGTTCATCAATACGCCATTTGCGCATGGTTTTACCCCAGGGCGTAATTCTTGTATCGCCATGTGATGAAAGTGCCGGCCCGTCTTTTTCCGCATCAGCAAACATGGAACGGAATTTATACATGCGAAACGGCTTTCCCTTATACCCTATTCTTTCCTGCGCATAAAATATAGTACCCGGCGAAGAAAGTTTTACGCGGATGGCTGTATATAATAATAAAGGAGATAAAATGATGATCGCGATTACAGCGCTAACAATATCAATCAGCCGTTTTAAATGTTGCTGCCATTCGGGAATCAATCCTTTTTTGATATCAATCAATGGCGCATCAAGTATATTGGTTGTTCTTACTGCTCCTGCCAGTATATCCAGTTGGCTCGGCGCCACTTTTATATCAATATCTTTTTCACTTATCCGGTTAATAATATCTGTTATCTCCGTTTGAGAAACAGATTCCATCGCTACAATTACGGTGTCGGTTCTGTTTGCTTCAAGAATGTTTTCCAGCTTATCTACCGTGCCCAAAAAATTCATGTATTTGTTTAAGCCGTTTTTGGAAATACCTTTATCAATAAACCCGGAAAATTTATAGCCAAGCAGGTACTGGTTTTTTTTTATGTCTTGAAATACTTTAAGCGCTGTAGCATTATTACCGATGATAATCGTATCAAACCAAACTTTTTTGCGGATGAGTTGTTTTCGTGCACGATTTAAAATAATATTTCTTCCTGCCCATATCAATATAAAATGGCAAAGAAAGAGTGTAATAAATGCTTTTGAATAGTAAGGATAATTTACCTGTTTATCATCAAGTACCAACAAAAAAAACAATACCAGCGAACCCAGTAATGTACACAGGAAAGTGACTGTAATCTCTGCTGTTCTTGATCTTACATACAACGACTTATGATAACTCCCTGCCATTAAGAACAGCATTAGCCAACCTGCAGGAATAACAAAGATGCTTATAATAAAAAGTAAGTTATTTGTTAATTCAGGAACAATATTCATGGAAATGCCGGAAAGTTTTTTCCGGATAAAGAACGCGATTACCCATGCCACGGCCGCAGCAATATAATCGCTTACAACATACCATGCTACAGGTATTTTTTGCTGGTTCTTCATTAATAGGGAAATACTTTTTACCTCACCACGTAATTGGCTGATTGAATTTTATGCAATATCTGGTGTGCAACATCCATTGCCAGTAATCCATCAACTTCTGAAACAGGTGTAGGTGTATTATTTTTAATTGCCTGGGCGAAAGCTTCCAACTCAAGTAGTATAGCATTTGCTTCGGGCACAACCGGGTTTACTATCGCAATTTCCTTTGTGCCGGAAGGCGTTTCAATATCAAAAGTAAAAGCATCTTTATCCTGCTCCTCCTTCAGTTTAATAATCTCCGTTTTTTTGTCAAGAAAATCTATACCGATATAGGCATCTTTCTGAAACAAACGCATCTTCCGCATTTTTTTCATTGATATTCTTGAAGAAGTAAGGTTTGCCACGCAGCCATTATTAAATTCTATACGTACATTAGCCATATCCGGTGTTTCCGTCATTACTATTACGCCACTGGCAGATATATTTTTTACCCCGCTTTTCACAATGCTCAGTACAATATCAATATCGTGAATCATTAGATCGAGTATAACACTCACTTCCGTGCCACGCGGATTAAATTGCGCAAGCCTGTGTACCTCGATGAACATAGGTGCAAGGTTATAACCTTTCAGCGCCAGGAACGCGGGATTAAAACGCTCTACATGCCCCACCTGCATTTTTATATTTGCTTCTTTGGCGAGCTTTACAATGCGGTGCGCCTGCTCCATAGTATCAGCCAGCGGCTTCTCTACAAAAACGTGTTTGCTTTTTTTAATCACTTTTTCGCATAACTCGTAATGAAAATTAGTGGGCGCAATAATATCAACGGCATCTGAGGCATCAATTAAATCATCGGCTGTTTCAAATCTCTTCAGTCCGTATTGCGTCGTAACAACCCCCGCCGTTTCATCATTAGGATCAAAGAAGCCCACCAGTTCCGCATCTTTTATTTTCTGCCAGTTGTTAATATGGAATTTACCAAGATGCCCTGCACCAAGGATGCCAACTTTAAGCATGCATAACAATTTAATAGTCAAAGATAATATATGCAGCCTTGCGAATAAGGACTTATAAAAAGGGTTTGAAAATGAACTCAAAATCTTTTAAAAAAACTTTTTGAAGGGAACCCAAAAATCCTATCTTTGCCGTCCCAAAAACGAGGCAGTAATGCCAGGTTGGCAAGGATCGGTAGTTCAGTTGGTTAGAATGCTGCCCTG
>JADLCD010000048.1 GCA_020847395.1 Chitinophagaceae bacterium | reverse complement strand
TATTGAATTGAACGCATATCGCGGCGGGTGAAGCAGTCTCGTAAGCTTTGAAGAATGAGATTTTTCGCAGGTGGGTGGTGACCTGCCTACCGGACAGGCAGGCACCCACCTGTAAAACCCGCTACCGATCGGTGTCTCACCGACCGGGATGAAGCGAAAATTTGAAATGCACCCGTTTAAAATGTATCATCTGTAAAATAGGTATTAAAATTTATCTTTGCATTTGCTGCATTCCATGCTATCGCAGTATAATAATATATTGAGGAAAGTCCGGACAGCATAGGGCAACGTACCGGTTAACAGCCGGGTGCGGCGTTTAGCCGTAACAGATAGTGCCACAGAAAATAACCGCCCCGTTTAAAGCGGGGCAAGGGTGAAAATGTGAGGTAAGGGCTCACAATACTGCAAGGTAACTTTCAGTATGGGTAAACCTTGCGTGCTGAAATGCTATGTATACCCTGGTTTACCGCCTGCCTGGCGGAATTTCTCCGGAAATACCAGGGAGGGTAAGCAGATAGACCTGGTTAGTAATAACCCGGCAAGATAAATGATAGCACACGACAGAATCCGGCTTACAGGTTTGCAGTAAAAAATTGAAGAGGCTGTTTTAAAGCAGCCTCTTTTTAATTTTTTATTTATGTAATACCAGGTTGTTTCTAAATGGGTGCCTTATCTGTATAGTTTTTCATAAAAGTTGTTGAAACATTTTTTGCAAATAAATTTTCCTCTTAACAAATCGTTTAAAAATAAAGTGTCAAAAAAACATTTGTAATATATTTTTACTTATTTTAGCCGGAATTTAAGATATTGTTAACGAATCTAACGATTGACATATCTATTCAATTAACTTGAATCCATTTTACTAATACCAAACTAACATTGCATATGAAAAAAAAGTTCCTTCCTTTATTTTATACATAACACAAACACATTTCAACACTTTCTCATCGCCCCCTGAAAACTATAGTTATATACTTGCCCTTACCCCCTTTGAGCAAAAGAGTTTAATTATAAGTAGAAATAAAACCAAACACACTTATGCAACATGTTCTGTTACAGAAAGTAAAGCATGCCTGTGCCTTAGTTATGATTTTATGCATAACTGCTACAGGCATCTTTGCACAGTCAATTGCTGTAAGAGGAAAGGTGGCCGACGATAAAGGCGAGCCTCTTGCAAATGCAACTGTCGTAGTAAAGGGTACCAAAAATGGTACAACTTCTAACGACCTCGGAGAATTTAATATTAATGTACCCGGACCAAAATCTGTTCTTATTATTTCCGCAGTTGGGCATCAGCCACTGGAAATAACCGTAGGTAATCAAACTTTTATTGATGCAAAACTTGTCGTAGGAGAAGGAGCTCAGTTGGAATCCGTTGTGGTGGTGGGATATGCAACACAGAAAAAAGTTACAGTTACCGGTGCAGTTGCCCAGGTTAAGGGAACTGAATTGCAAAAATCTCCGGCGGTGAACCTTTCAAACTCTTTAGCAGGTCGCCTACCCGGAGTAATAGCCACCAACTCAAGTGGCGAACCTGGTTATGATGGTTCGACAATCCGCATCCGTGGCGTTAACTCTTTAGGTAATAATAGTGCATTGATTGTTATAGATGGTGTACCTGCCAGAGCCGGGGGTCTGGATCGGTTAAACCCTGCAGATATTGAAAGCATGTCTGTATTAAAAGATGCATCTGCTGCTATTTATGGTGCGCGTGCTGCAAATGGTGTAATATTAATTACAACAAAACGAGGTAAAACGGGAAAGCCTCAGTTGTCGTATAGCTTTAACCAGGGTTGGGGCCAACCTACTACTATACCCAAGGTACTGGATGCTGTAGACTATGCAACAATGGCTAATGAAATTGAAGTATATAAATTACCTTCTGATGAGTGGGCTGCAGCTACTCAAGCATTCAAAACAACAGGTCAGTATACAGATAATTCCGGAGCTTTAAAAACAGCGCCTTTTCAGCCTGCAGATATAGAGAAATATGCTGATGGTTCAGATCCCTGGGGACATCCCAGTACAGACTGGTTTAAAGCTACCTTAAGAAATTGGGCGCCACAATCCCGACACAACGTTCAATTATCCGGAGGTTCAGAAAATGTAAAATACATGGCTTCTTTGGGATATCAAAACCAGCAGGGGCAATACATAAATTCAGCAACAGGGTATAAACAATATGATTTCCGCATTAATCTTGATGCTAAAGTAAACAAATATATTACTACTACTTTAGGCGTTACAGCCCGCCAGGAAAACAGGTTTTTTCCTACCAAAAGTGCCGGGTCAATATTCAGAATGTTGATGCGCGGTTACCCATACAGGCCGGCTTATTGGCCTAATGGTTTGCCAGGCCCTGATATTGAAAATGGTGAGCAGCCGGTAGTAATTACAACAAATCAAACCGGTTACGATAAAGACACACGCTATTATCTTCAGTCTAATGGAAGAATTGAAGTAAAAATTCCTGGTGTTGAAGGCTTGAAAGTTACAGGTAATGTTGCTTTGGATAAATATATCCGGCAAGGTAAAACCTGGATAACACCATGGTATATTTATGCATGGGATTATACCTCTTATGATGCAGACGGAAATCCAGTGCTTCAAAAAGTACAAAAAGGCCCTACTACGCAACCTACATTAAATCAGTATACAGAAGACCAGTTAAATGCAATGTTGGAGGGTATTTTGTCGTACGAGCACAAGTTTGGTGATCACCAGGTAACTTTCCTCGCCGGGGTGACAAAAGAAACATCCAATTCATCCTTTTTTAATGCATATCGTCAATACTTTCCTTCAAGGGCTATTGATCAACTCAATGCCGGTGGAGCAGTGGATCAGAAATCCGGCGGTAGTGCGTGGGAGCGTGCCCGTTTAAATTATTTCGGACGTGTAGGATACAATTATCTTGAAAGATATATTGTTGAATTTCTCTGGCGTTATGATGGGTCTTATAACTTTCCTGAAGACAAACGTTTTGGTTTTTTCCCTGGTGTAAGTGCCGGTTGGAGAATTTCAGAAGAGAATTTCTTCAAAAACAATATAACCTTTATAAATGCATTAAAACTTCGCGGCTCATGGGGGCAGTTGGGTAATGATGCCGTATATGTGGGTGATAATCTTGTGGAATATAGTTATTTGCCAACATACGCTATAACAAGTTCCGGTTATGTAATTAATAACCAGGTGGCAACTGCTTACCATGAAAATGGAATACCCAATCCTGCTATTACATGGGAAGTTGCGAATAATTATGGTATAGGATTGGATGCATCTTTCTGGAATAATAAATTCAACCTGGAATTAGATTATTTCCAAAATCGTCGTTCAAGCATATTATGGTTTAGAAATGCATCTATTCCACAATCTGCCGGGTTAACATTACCTGCAGAAAATATAGGACGTGTAGCAAATAAAGGTTGGGAATTTAAGTTGGGATATAACGATCAGTTCGGCGATTTAAGATTTAATGTAAGCGTAAATGGTGGGTATGCAAGGAACAAAATCCTTTTCTGGGATGAAACGCCTGGTAGACCGCCATATCAATGGTCAACCGGTCATCCTATTCCTAATAATGTGTTTGACCCTGATGCTATGCTGCTATACCAGTATGATGGTGTTTTTAAAGATCAGAAGGATGTAGATGCCAATAAGTTAGACTATTCCGGTGTTGGCGGCGCAGGAAAACTTTTTCCAGGCAGTATGAAATTTAAAGATGTGAATAATGATGGTAATATAGATGCAAAAGACAGGGTAAGGAGTGATAAAACGGTTACTCCACGATTTCAGGGCGGATTAAATATTGGGTTACAGTATAAGAACTTTGATCTGTCTGTTTTGTTTCAGAATGCAAGTGGCGGTGAAGTTTTCTTAATGACTGAATCTGGTACTATTGGTAACTATCTGCAATATACATATGATCATCGATGGACGGTTGATAATCCAAGCTCAGTTGATCCGCGTACGGTAGACAGGAATAACCAATATTTCTCTAACCGTAATACATATTATATGATGAATACCAATTATGTTCGTTTGAAGAATGTTGAAATTGGTTACAATCTGCCTGAAACTATTGGCAAAAGGGTTGGGATCAATAATTTAAGGCTGTATGTAAACGGACTTAACCTGGTTACATGGGCTGATCAGAATATTTTCGATCCTGAAGCAGTAAATAGCAGCTTACAGTATTATCCACAATCAAGAATTATTAATGCCGGTGTTACTGTAACCTTTTAAAATGACTTACTATTATGAAAAGAATAATCAAAAATATATTACCTATAATCACTGCAGGCATACTTTTTAGTGCCTGTAATAAAGATTTTTTAAATACCCAGCCATTAGATAAACCCCCCGCTTCGGTGGTTTGGGCAGACCCATCTTTATCAGAAGCATTTGTTACGGATATATATAACGTTTATCATGACGGTATCCTGAATCAGGAAAGCATGGATTGCATCAGTGATAATGCATTATACAACTTTGGTAGAGCCGCAATTATGGAAGGTAATATTAGCCCGGATGTACCAGGTTGGGTTAATAATACCTATGAATGGGGTGAGATGTATTTAAGAATACGTGCAACCAATCTTGCACTGGAAAACCTTGCTACAGCCTCATTTGATGCATCATTGGTAGACAGGCTCAAGGGTGAAGTGTATTTTTTAAGGGGGCATTGTTACAATCAGCTTTTGCGTTATTATGGTGGAATTCCGCTTATCAAGTCTTCTTATTCTTTAACAACTCCGGATTTTAGTATTGCAAGAAATACTTATGAGGAATGTGTAAACTCTATTGTAAGCGATCTCGATTCTGCAGCCTTATTACTCGATGGAAAAACCCTGGGTTTAGGTAGAGCGACAAAAGATGCCGCTATGGCGCTTAAAGCAAGAGTATTACTATATGCAGCAAGCGATTTACATGATCAAACCAAAGCTAAAGCTAAATCAACTTTACTTGCAGGGTTTGGCAATTATGAATTGCTGGGTTATACAAGCGGCGATCAAAAAACACGCTGGGAAAAAGCGCGTGATGCTGCAAAAGCTGTAATTGATCTTGGTAAGTATGGATATAAATTAGATTTAGCTGCGCCTTCCTCAAAAGATCAGGCTATAACAGACTACACTGATATTTCTTTATCAAGGAATGGTGGGGAAAAAGAAACCATTCTTGCCAAATACTATATCAATGCGTCTACAGATGACTGGGGTGCGTGGTATCCAAGGAACAATACTACCAATGGGTATCATGGCTGGACCTCGAGCGAACCAACGCAGAACCTGGTGGATAACTATGAAATGATGGACGGAACCAAGTTTAGCTGGAGCAATACAGCACATGCGGCAGCACCTTATGAAAACAGGGAGGCAAGGTTTTATGCATCTATTTTTTATGATGGCGCAAAATGGAAACCGAGAACTACTGACGGCGCCGGTACTGATCCTTATGGAGAAATTCAATTTGGTACATACGAAGTAGGTACCGCTGGTTCTGCAACTACCTACTTTGGATTAGATACAAGAAATAGCCCTATTGAAAACTGGAATGGAACACGTACAGGGTATTCTATCAGGCGATTTAGCAATGATAATGTAAGTATTGTTGATATGAACCAAAAGCAGCAAATTCCTTCTATACAAATAAGGTATACCGAGGTAATCTTTAATTACGTAGAAGCATTGCTTGAGTTAGGTGATGAAGCTACTGCAAAGCAATGGTTACAAAAGATACGATTCAGAGCCGGCTTGCCTGCTTTTACGGAAACAGGATCTGCATTAATGGAGAGGTATAGAAACGAGCGAAACATAGAAATGTTATTTGAAGAACAACGTTTTTATGATTCACGCCGCTGGATGATTGCGCCTGCAACCCAGGGAGAAAAGGTGAGAATTATGGTAATAACCGGAAAGCTTAAAGCAGGAAAAACGGTAACTACTTACAGGTATGATAAAAATAATTACGATTATACCTATAAAGTTCAGAATATTGAGTCGGGTGTTGAAAACAGGGCATGGGACGATAAATTGTATTTCCCGCCTATTAAGCAACCGGAGATGGATAAAAATGATAAACTTATTCAAAACCCGGGATACTAGAGTTGATTATTTTAATTGTTTATACTATGCCGGTGATTATTGCCGGCATAGTTTTTTTATCTTAGTATAATAATGTATTTGTAACCTTTATAATTTCCTGAGCCTTGTATTATAATAAATTATCCGTAGCGCATTTACTGACTGCCTGCCTTTTTTTTACGGCAATATCAGGCTGCACAAATAGCTCAACCCCTGAGCAGCCTGTTGTTTCCAAACATGCATCCAATCCTTTATTTACATTGTTATCTCCCGGGCAAACGAATATCAATTTTCAAAACACACTCACTGAAAACCTGAATGCAAACGTAATGATGTACGAATACATTTATAATGGAGGGGGAGTAGCCGTTTCAGATGTAAATGGTGATGGATTACAGGATGTTTATTTTATTGGTAACATGACTACGAATAAGTTGTATCTGAATAAAGGAAAAATGCATTTTGAAGATATTACTGATGCTGCGGGTGTTGCAGGCAGACCCGGCCCGTGGAAAACAGGTGCAACCATGGTTGATATAAATGGAGATGGAAAGGAAGATATCTACGTTTGTTACTCAGGAAAATTAACCGGCCCACAGCGAAGAAATCAATTATTTATTAATGAAGGTAATAACAACGCAGGTATTCCGCATTTTACAGAACAGGCAGAAAAATATGGATTAGATGATTCTGCTTATAGCAACCAGGCTGTTTTTTTTGATTACGACAGAGACGGAGACCTGGATATGTTTTTGTTGAACCACTATCCCAAATCTTTACCAATATTGGATGAAGCTACTACGGCAGAAATTTTAAAAAGAAGTAATCCTCTGACCGGCGTGAGATTATTTAAAAATAATGACGGGCACTTTACTGATGTTACCGAAAAAGCAGGCATCAGCAGTTCCGATCTTACTTATGGATTAGGCGCCGGCGTTGCAGACTTAAATGCTGATGGGTGGACGGATATATATGTGTCTAATGATTATGGTGTGCCGGATTATTTATACATCAATAATAAAGATGGTACGTTCTCTAATAAGCTTCAGCAACAACTGGGTCATTTCTCTAATTTTTCTATGGGAAATGATGTGGTGGATATAAACAATGATGCGTTACCTGATATCATTACCCTTGATATGCTGCCTGAAGATAATAAAAGGCAGAAGATGCTTTTTGCACCGGATAATTATGAAAAATTTGATCTTGCCCTGCGCTCTGGCTTCTATTATAGTTATATGCGCAATATGCTGCAGTATAATAATGGTAATGGCACTTTTAGTGAAATAGGTCAGCTTGCAGGTATATCAAATACAGACTGGAGTTGGGCGCCGCTTGCGGCAGATTATGATAATGATGGCTGGAAAGATTTATATATAACAAACGGCTATCTCCGCGACTATACTGATATGGATTTTTTAAAATTCATGGGCGATTATTTGAAAGACAGAAAAGTAATGCGGCAGGATTTGTTTGAGCTGGTGCAGAAAATTCCTTCTTCGAATGTTACCAATTATGTTTTTAAAAATAACGGTAATTTTACCTTCTCCAATATGCAGCAGGAGTGGGGAGTTGATTCATCATCCAACAGCAATGGCGCTGCATATGCCGACCTGGATAATGATGGCGATCTGGATCTTATAATAAATAACATTAACCTGCCTGCATTTGTTTATGAGAATGAAGCCAACAAAAAAACAAAAAATAATTACCTGCAAATAAAACTTGAGGGTAGTGGTCTTAATACCCGGGGATTAGGTGCTAAAGTAACTTTATTCAATAAAGGCACACAACAATATATTGAACAGATGCCTACAAGAGGTTTTGAGTCTTCCGTTTCTCCTATTCTTCATTTCGGACTTGGGCAGGATGATACTATTGATTCCCTCACTATAGTTTGGTTGAGCGGAAAAATGCAATTGCTTACCAACATTAAACCTAACCAGCTCATTACTTTAAAAGAAAGTGAAGCCAATACAAAATACATAGCGCCCAAAATGCCGGCAACATTGTTTGAAGAAGTGAAATCGCCCATTGCTTTTGAGCATACACCCAATAATGTAAACGATTTTAAGCGCCAGCCATTAATGGTTAATCCTATGTCATTCTTTGGGCCTTGTATGGTAAAAGCTGATGTAAATGGAGATGGGCGGGAAGATATATTTATTGGCAGCGCAACAGGGCAAACCGCGGCAATATACATACAGCAAAAAAACGGGCAATTTATATTGCAACCCGAACCTGCGTTTGAAGCAGATAAAATTTGTGAAGATGCCGATGCCGCTTTTTTTGATGCAGATGGCAATGGAACACTTGATTTATATGTAGCCAGCGGCGGCTATCATAACTTTACTGAAAATGATACACGCCTGCAGGACAGGTTGTACCTGAATGATGGTAAAGGAAATTTTTTTAAATCAGCAAATGCATTGCCCCCGATGCAGGTAAGTAAAAGTTGCGTAAGGGTAGCTGATATTAACGGGGATGCAAAACCCGATTTGTTTGTTGGCGGACGTGTTATACCCGGCAGGTATCCTGAAGCGCCGCGCAGCTATATTCTTATTAATGATGGAAAAGGCAATTTCAGCGATCAAACAAAACTTATATCGCCTGGTTTGGAAAAGCCGGGTATGATATCAGATGCGGTATTTACCGATATGAATAATGACAAAAAACCAGATTTGATAGTAGCGGGTGAATGGATGCCGGTAAAAGTGTTTATCAATAATAATAGCAAACTTGAAGATAAAACGGCGGCATATTTTGATAAGCCTTTGAGTGGCTGGTGGAACAAATTGGCTATAGCTGATATGAACGGAGATGGTAAGCCTGATATTATTGCAGCGAATGAAGGATTGAATACACAATGCAAAGCAAGTGATAATGAGCCTGCTGAAATCTATTTTAAAGATTTTGATGACGACGGATCTGTAGACCCGATATTCTGCTTTTACATTCAGCATAAAAGCTATCCTTATGTAACAAGGGATGAATTGCTTGACCAAATGTCGGGTATGCGAACCCGTTATACAGATTATAAAGGATACGCTGATCAAACGGTTACGGATATTTTTAAAGCTGGCGAACTTGCAAATGCCGGTCATTTAAAAGCCAATCGTTTGGAGACTACTTATTTTGAATCGGGCGCAGATGGAAAATTGCATATAAAAGCCCTGCCTGTTCAGGCGCAGCAATCACCAGTATTTACCATAACGATGCTTGATTATGATAAAGATGGAAAACCTGATTTGCTTCTTTGTGGAAATATTAACCGCGCAAGATTACGTTTTGGAAAATCAGACGCTAACTACGGCATTTTACTGAAAGGTGATGGCAAAGGAAATTTTGACTATATACCTCAATGGAAATCCGGGTTTAAGTTATGGGGCGATGTAAGGAGCGCGGTGATGGTAAACAATATGCTACTCTTTGGTATTAATCAAAAGGCTTTAGCTGCGTACAAATTAAAATAGAAAATGATCAGGCAGTATATTTTTTTAATAGCAATACTATTTGTTTTTGGTTGTGCTAAAAAGCAAAAGCAAACATCCCATCTTGAAAATAAAGAAATATCGCAGTTGATGGGAGAGATGTCATCGTTAATGGTACATGATGTTACCAATCCTCCCCTGGCAGCACGTTTTTTTAGCTATGCCTGCTTAGCGGGTTATGAAGTGGTATCTCAAAATGATACTGCGTTTCGTTCAATGCATGGCGTTGTAAAAGAATATCCCTCTATTCCCAAACCTGCTTTAAGTGGTTATGATTATCCGTTAGCTGCATTGCTGGCAATGGTTGAAACTGCAAAAAAAATGCAGCCATCAGGCACACAACTTGCAAAATTTGAGCAGAAGATTACCGATTCACTTAAAGCAAATGGGTTAGATGAAGAAGTGATAAAGCAATCGCAGCAATATGCGCAGGCAATCAGCCAAGCTATTCTTGTTTATGCAAAAGCAGATGGATATTATAAAATCAGCAACCTGCCGCGTTACACGCCATTAAACGGGGAGCAATATTGGTATCCCACTCCACCCGGGTATTTTCCGGCGGTGGAACCTTATTTTAGTTCAGTGCGTTCTTTCTTCCTTGATTCTTCGAGCCAGTTTGCGCCGCCACAGCCAACGCCCTATTCGCGTAACAAAAACTCCACTTTCTACAAAATGCTTTACGATAATTACAAACAAAGTGAAAGCAACCTTTCTGATGAACATCGTTTAATTGCGGCATATTGGGATTGTAATCCCTTTGCCATGCAGGATGGAGGCCACCTGATGGTTGGATTAAAGAAAATTTCACCCGGTGCACACTGGCTGGGCATTACCGGCATTGCATGCAGGAATGCAAAAAAAACATTTAATCAAACCATGCTGATTCATGCGTTGGTGGCAATGGGTTTGATGGACAGCTTTATCGGCTGCTGGAACGAAAAATATACCAGCAACCGCGTTCGTCCTGAAACAGCAATACGCAATATTATTGATCCGCATTGGAAACCTTTATTGCAAACACCGCCATTTCCTGAATACCTGAGCGGGCATTCCTGCATTTCAGCCACTTCTCAAATAATTCTTACAAAATGCATTGCTGATAATTTTGCATTTACAGATACTGTAGAAGTAAAATTTGGATTACCCCACCGAAATTTTAGTTCTTTTCAACAAGCGGCTAAAGAAGCAGCCATCTCCCGTTTTTACGGAGGTATTCATTATATGGATGCTATTGATAATGGCTTTGACCAGGGCGTGAAAATAGGTGATTGGGTATTGTTAAAAACAAAATCACTTTTTTGATTTTACACTTTCTGCTTCTTTTTCGTCCTTTCGACCGAGCCAACACGAACATTGTAGTTAAATCATTCTTATCGTAAAACCTATAAGGTTTGCCGGGCGGTATTGCAGCGCTGCAAACCTTATAGGTTTAGCAAGCCGTAATCTTATTTCAAATGAGACTATATGAACGCTGAATCTGCCGGGCATTGGTACTGTTGCTCAACATTTGCACTAACAGTATGATATATTGATGTTGCCAGCAACCTTATTGCACGTATGCAACTATAAAATTTTCCATCAATAGCATAAGCTATAGCCCTCCAAAAACCCTGAATGGAATGATTTATACCCTGTACTCCAAAATATTAATTACAAGCATTAACAGCTATTGATTTTATCGGTATTTTAGTGCTCTTATCACTAAACTTCTCATTAGTAATCATGAAACTAAAACAAAAAAATTCCAGGCGCCTGTTTTTAAAAAATACAATTGGCGCGCTTGCGGCATTTACCATTGTGCCGCGGCATGTATTGGGCGGACAAGGATACCTTGCGCCAAGTGATACACTAACTAAAGCAATCATAGGTGTAGGAGGTATGGGCAGGGGGCATATACCGTATGCCGGTACTAAAGTGGTGGCGGTATGTGATGTAGATACAAGACATATACAACTGGCGCTTGATGCTATGGATGGAGGAAAGGGCGTAAAAACATTTAGAGATTACCGTGAGTTAATCACGCTTCCGGAAGTTGATATAGTGCATATAGCCACCCCGCCGCACTGGCATGGTATTATTGCGGCAGATGCTGCAAGAGCCGGAAAAGATATATGGTGTGAGAAACCAATGACAAGAACAATAGGCGAAGGTAAACGCCTTGTTGAAGCCGTGCAACAACATGGAAGAATCTTCAGGCTGAATACATGGTTCCGTTTTTCTGATAATTTTTATGGCATGAACACAACCGTTAAACCAATAAAAAAACTGGTAGAAAGCGGTATGCTGGGTTGGCCATTAAAAGTTACGGTGAGCAAACACACCGGTTTCGACTGGAAATTTTATTGGGTTGGTAAAACGCATCTTGAACCGGAACCCATTCCTGCTGAACTGGATTATGAAATGTGGTTAGGACCTGCACCATATAAGCCATACAATGCACATCGTGTGCATACTACATTCCGTGGTTACTGGGATTATGATGGCGGTGGTTTGGGTGATATGGGTCAACACTATATTGATCCTATTCAATACTTTTTAGGCAAAGATGATACCAGCCCGGTATCAGTTGAGGTAGATGCACCGCAGCAGCACGATGATGCGGTAGGAACATGGCGCAAGATTACATATACGTATGAAGATGGCTGCCAGATTATATTAGATGGTGCAGGCACAGAAGAAAAGGCGGCTTATATAGAAGGCCCGAAAGGCAAAGTGTATAACGGATTCAAATGCGATATTCCTGACTTTGAAAGAAAGCTTGCTGCATTTCCTGATCCGGAACCGCAGGTTACCGATTTTGCAGACGCGGTAAAAAACAGGAAAAAATTTGCCTTGAACGAAGCGAACGGACATCGTTCATGCACTATTGTAAACATGGGTAAGATTGCATTGCAGTTAGGTCGCAACCTGAAATTTGATCCTGTTAAGCAGGAGTTTATTGATGATGAAGGCGCGAACCGTTTATTAAATCCACCTTTGCGTGCACCCTGGTTTATTTAAGCTTAGTGCAAATGATGATGAATAAAACTATTTTGTAACCGAACGATAATAATCAAATCTTTCATGCTACGTAAATTTTTATGCTTTGTTATAAGCTGTGCGCTGTATGTTTCGCTAAATGCGCAAACAGATGACAACAGAACAGTTACTACAAAAATTGCAGATCTCCTGGCAAAAACGCCGGCAGATGATGCTAAACAATTAAAGGCAAATGCAGAAGCTGTTGCCAATCTTGGCGAAAATGGAATTGCGGAACTCGTTGCAGGTTTAAATGCCGGCGGTGATGATACGCGCCTGCATTATGCTATCAATGGGTTTTCGTATTATGCAACCCAAAAAGGAAATGAAAACCAGCGTGAGCTCGCTGTAAAAGCATATGCCCGGGCGCTTCCTAAGCTTACCAATAAAGAAGCGCAGTTGTTTATTATTACACAACTGGGGCATGTGGGTAAAGATGATGCTATTGCTGCGCTTGAACCATTTTTAAAAGATGAACGTTTGTCTGATGCTGCTTCAAGAGCATTGGCTGCTATTAATACTGAGGCTTCTAACAAAACTTTATTACAGGCTTTAAATGGTGCTAACGGTAATGCACAGTTGTCGATTGTGCAGGCCTTTGGGCATACGGCATACCCGGGTGCATTGCAGGCAATTACTGCACTTGCAGGTGCCGGCGATCAAAAATTAACCAAAGTAGTTTTATCTGCGCTTGCAGAAATTGCAGATCCTTCTTCAGCAAAAATACTGGCCGATGCCGCTGCTAAAGCTAATTATAGTTATGATGTTACAAATGCAACTTCTTCTTATATAGCTTTTCTTAATAAACTGTCAGCAAAAGGCAATACAGCAGTTGCTGAAAAAGCAATAAAACAATTGCTTAAAAACGCCGCTGCTGATAACCAGGTTCAAACACGCATAGCCGCGTTAAAATTATTAGCAGGTATACAGGGTGAACGTAATACGGCATTGCTTACAGGCGCTATGAAAGATAAAAATGCTCAGTACCGTGAAGCCGCGTTAAAATTTGCACAATCTAATCTTAATACGGGCAGTATAGGAGAATGGTTGAAAGCGTTTAATAAAGCAGGTATTGTTGTTAAACCGGAAATTATAAAAATGTTTGGCAATAATAATGTTACTACTGCATTGCCGGTTGTATTACAATCTCTGCAAAGTAATGATGCATCTATAAAACTTGCTGCTATTGCTGCAGCCGGTAAAATAGGTCAGCAGGGCTCTTTACCTGCATTGCTGGGGCTTTTAAAAACTGCTGATACTACAGAAGCAACTGCTGTTAAAACAGCTTTATTATCAATGAAAGGTGATAGCGTAACAGCTAATGCCGGAGCAGCACTTGCTGATGCTTCACCCGCTGGAAAAGCAGCTATAATAGACGTGTTAGGTGCAAGGCGTGATGATAAAAAACTCAAGGAAATAATAGGGTTAATGGGTAACACAGATCCATTAATAAGCAGCGCTGCAAGAAATGCTGTAAAGCAAATAGGATCGCCAAGGCAGGTTACGCAATTAAATCCTTTATTGTTATCCGCAACCACCACGCAGGATATTACCGATATTCAGGATGGAATGGTTTCAGGACTTTCCTCATTTCCAAAAGAAGAGCAGCGTACTAAATTGTTGCTGGAACATATGAGAAAAGCCCCGGATGATAAAAAATATTTGTATTACCGGGTATTGTCAGGGGTTGGCGGTAATGAAGCTTTATCAACAGTAGCCGGTGCTTTTGCCCCTGGTAATGATGCAACAAAAAAGGCTGTGATTGATGCACTTGCAACGTGGAAGGGGGGTGGAGCTACAACTCAAATATACCAGGTATTACAGCAATCAGGGCAAAGCAGCCTTACAAAAGATGCTGTAGCCGCATTTGTAAAACAAATACGGGCATCAGATAATACTGGCGATAACAAATTGATTATGCTGCGTAATGCAATGGAATATGCACAGGATGCAGATCAGAAAAACCAGGTATTAAGCGAGGTTGAAAAATGTAAAACCTTCCCTGCATTATTATATGCCGGTCGTTACCTGGACGATCCCGCATTACAGCAACGCGCAGCGTCAGCGGTAATGAATATTGCATTAGGCGATAAAACAATTTATGGGGATAATGTAAAAGCGCTGCTTGAAAAAACAATTTCAGTGCTGAAAGGATCAGAAAGTGAATATCAGAAAGAAGCGATACGCAAGCATATTGCAGCTATGCAGCAGGGCGAAGGATTTGTGCCATTATTTAATGGTAAGGATTTAACAGGTTGGAAAGGATTGGTTGCAGACCCTGTTAAACGCGCAAAAATGGATGCTAAAACCCTTGTAAAAGAGCAGAAAAAAGCAGACGATATTATGCGTGAAGGCTGGAGTGTGAAAGACGGCTTATTAATTTTTAACGGGCATGGAAATAATCTTTGCACAGAAAAGAAATATGGCGACTTTGAAATGTATGTTGACTGGAAGATTACAAAAGACGGTGATGCCGGTATTTATTTAAGAGGAACGCCGCAGGTGCAGATATGGGATACATCACGTGTGGATGTTGGCGCACAGGTAGGATCAGGCGGGTTATATAACAACCAGAAAAACGAAAGCAAGCCACTTGTTTTGGCCGACAATGCTATCGGTGATTGGAATACTTTTTATATTAAGATGGTTGGAGACCTGGTAACGGTTTATTTGAATGGAAAACTTGTAGTAAATGGTGTACCACTCGAAAATTATTGGGATCGTAATATTCCTATATTTCCTGAAGAGCAGATTGAATTGCAGGCACACGGTACTTATGTGGCATACAGGGATGTTTATATCAAAGAAATACCGCGCCCAAAACCTTATGTGCTTACTGATGATGAAAAGAAAGAAGGCTATAAAATATTATTTGATGGCACAAATTTGCATGAGTGGACAGGTAATAAAACTGCATATACTATAGAAGATGGCGCAATAGCAGTTTATCCAAAAAGGGGAGGTAACGGTAACCTGTACACGAATAATGAGTATAGTGATTTTATTTATCGCTTTGAATTTAAGCTTACGCCTGGTGCTAATAATGGTGTTGGTATTCGTGCTCCCTTAACCGGCGATGCTGCTTACGAAGGAATGGAAATACAGGTGCTGGATAACGAAGCTGATATCTATAAGAGTCTTCAGCCTTATCAATATCATGGTTCGGTATATGGCATAATACCTGCAAAACGCGGGTTTCTTAAACCTGTGGGTGAGTGGAATGTAGAAGAAATACAGGCTATTGGCAATAAGATAAAAGTAATACTTAACGGAACAGTTATTTTAGAAGGAGATATAGCTGAAGCGTCTAAAAATGGAACAGCGGATCACAGAGAACATCCCGGGCTGATGAATAAAACAGGCCATATCGGTTTCCTGGGCCACGGAGATATTTTGTACTTCCGAAATATCAGGATAAAAGACCTGGGTACAAAGAAATAATATCCATAAAATATTTTTCTTAAAGAGGCTGCTTCATAAAGGGCAGCCTCTTTTATGTCTGTTTCCAGGGAAAATCTCTTGCATTTAGAGGCTATGAATAATTTGAGGTGCCGGGTGGATATCCCTTCAGGGATTTCCTTTTTTGCTGACATTAAAACTAACACACTTCCGCCGTCCTTGCGATCCCGCCAGCATCAAGATTTGAATTGGATAAATGTTGCGGCGGGAGAAGCAATCTCTCACAAGCTCAAAATATTTCATTTAATTTACCAACTGCCTTTAGTTCATGGCTTTTCACCTCATGCCGGTGTGGCATCGTTTCCAGAATTTATTCATGGATAAGCAGTTTAATATAAGCACTTGTTATACAGCCAAACAGGTTTCGTATTTGTTGTTTTATTTCATCAGCACCTCAAAGTATTAATTAGCCCATTTAGAGAAGACTTTAATTTAATAGCGCTGATGCTGTCTCAGGCTGGTCAATTTCTTTATCAGCTTTAGCCGAATTTACAATTCCTTGCCTTACAGGCAATGGCAATTTAATTAACGGCTTCTTTTAATTTTAATAACTTCTTCAGGATATCTTCCAGCAGGTCAAGCCTGAGCATATTGGCGCCATCGCTTTTTGCAACTGCAGGATTGGGATGTGTTTCAATAAACAATCCATCTGCACCTGTAGCAATAGCGGCTTTTGCTATCGTTTCTATTAATTGAGGACTACCGCCGGTAACGCCTGATGTTTGATTGGGTTGTTGTAAAGAATGTGTGCAGTCCATTACCACAGGCACACCATGTTCTTTCATCCAGGGAATATTTCGATAATCAACTACCAGGTCCTGGTAGCCAAAAGTGGTGCCCCGCTCGGTAAGGATGATTTTATCGTTACCTGCTTTTCTTATTTTTTCAACAGCGAATTTCATTGCAGGACCACTGAGAAACTGTCCTTTTTTTACATTCACAATTTTACCTGTTTCGGCGGCTGCTATAAGTAAATCTGTTTGCCGGCATAAAAAAGCGGGAATTTGTAGTATATCAATATATTTTGCAGCAGGCGCAGCTTCATCATGTGCATGAATATCTGATGTGGTGGGCAGTGAAAATTTTTCACCGGTTTTCTTTACCAGCTCTAATGCGTTTTCATCGCCTATGCCGGTGAACGAAGTAGCACTGGTGCGGTTTGCTTTTCTGTAAGAGGCTTTGAATATATAAGGTATACCGAGATTTTTACAAATGCCTGACACACGTTCGGCTACCTCATTAATCAATGCTTCACTTTCTACAACGCATGGCCCGGCAACCAGGAAAAAACTCTTTTCATTATATGATTGACCTTTGAATAAATCTTTTAAAAATTGTTCCATGCCGCAAAGTTAATGGGGAAAAGGTAATGGGCAAGGGCTGTGAGATTTCAGCTATCAGCGTTCAGTCATCAGCGTTCAGGTTGCAGCGTTTCACTTCTCACCATTTCCTATTCACTACTGCCTATTGCCCTCCTACTTGCTTTCCCTGAATTTTTTAGGAGATGTACCCATAATCTGTTTAAATGACCTTGAAAAACTGTATTGGTCGGTATACCCCATTTCTTCTGCAATTTGCTTAATCGGCATTTTGGATACTCTTAATAACTGGCTTGCCTTCTGAATTTTTAATGAAGTATATAAATGAATGGGCGAGTAATGTGTTTTTTGTTTGAACAATGCAGATAAATACGAAGCAGATACACAGGCTTTTTTTGCCAGTTGATCCAGTGTAAGGTTTTCATGCAGGTGTTCTTTCATTATAATGATACAGCGCTCAATAATATTATCCACTCCTTTTTTCATATAGTTAAAAACAGTGAGTGTGAATGTTCCCAAAAAACTATAAAAACGAAAATTAGCGTACATCAGGTTTTCAAGATTATCCATCAACTCAAGATGATGCATAATATCCCTGAACTGTGCCATACGGCCTACTAATGGCGGTGTGGTGTTTTCTATTTTTTTATCGCGAAGCAAATAATTATACATTGCTTCACCAATAGCGCCATTGAATTTTACAAAATACAAACTCCAGGGTTGCACATCATCTGTACCAAGTTGAAAATCTGTTTTTTTTGGTAATACAATAAAGTGATTGGCTTTAAGGGTATGTTTTTTATTTCCAATCTTATACCAGCCCCTGCCTCCAACGCAATACACCAGTACATAATCTATATTGCTTTTCACTACATTTCTTCCAAAATAGTTTTGTTCATCATAAAAACCTATTTCAGTAATGTATAAATTTTTGCCAATAGGGTGACTGTCAAGTTTGCTTCGCATTCTTGCGGGAAGCACCCAGGGCTGGTGGGCTGTAATAGGCGCTAACAGTGGCTTCTGCTGCATGGTACGTTTACAATTTCCGGGTATATTATAATCAAAAATAGCATTAATTGCAAACTTCAATAATAATTTATGCTATTCTTTTTATAACAATTAACATTGCTTTCATTTTGATTTTGAATAATCTTTGAACGGCTTCGATTAAAAAAACTGAAATATAACTGATGCAACATTTGCCCCTGATTGACTTGCTTGTGATTGTAATTTATTTGCTGAGTATGATACTGGTGGGTGTATATTTTTCCAGGAAAAATAAAAATGCAAATCAATTTACTACCGCTTCCGGAAATATTCCGGGCTGGGCTTTAGGACTTTCTTTTTACGCTACATTTTTAAGCAGCAATACATTTCTTGGCGTGCCGGGCAAAGCATTCGGCAGCAACTGGAATTCTTTTGTTTTTAGTTTGTCTATGCCTGTAGCTGCTTATTTTTCTGCAAAATATTTTGTGCCGTTTTACAGAAAAACCGGCGAGGTGAGTGCATATACGCATCTTGAAAATCGTTTTGGCCCATGGGCAAGAACGTATGCTATGGTTTGTTTTATGCTAACGCAGTTAACAAGAATGGGTTCTATATTTTTCGGCATAGCATTAACGTTGCAGGCGTTAACAGGTATTGATATGAAAACAATCATGATTGTTACCGGCATCTGCATCATAGCGTATACCGTATTAGGTGGTATGGAAGCTGTAATATGGACAGAGGTTGTGCAGGCAATTATTAAAACTATCGGCGCCTTTGCGGTATTATTTATAGTGTTTAATGAAATGAAAGGCGGTATATCCGATGTTTATCGCATTGGTATGGCGGATAATAAATTCAGCCTGGGTAGTTTTAATATCACTGATTTCAGTGCGCCTACTTTCTGGGTTATCTTTTTATATGGGTTTTTTATCAACCTCAATAATTTTGGAATGGACCAGAACTACGTGCAGCGTTACCACACCGCACGTACTGAAAAAGAAGCGGCAAAAAGTATCTGGCTTTGTGTATATTGGTATGTACCGGTTTCATTATTATTCTTTGTAATTGGCACCGCATTATATGCCTACTTTAATCAACATCCGGAATTATTAAATACCATCAAAACACAGGTTGCGGCAGAGAAACATGTTGACATCAACAGTTTAACGCCTGCAGATTACGGAGATAAAATCTTACCCTATTTTATGGTGCTGAAAGTGCCCACAGGTTTATTAGGCTTGATTATAGCGGCTATATTATCAGCAGCAATGAGTTCAATAAGCAGTGGTATGAACAGTTGCGCAACTGTATTTCTAAAAGACATTTACCAGCGTTATTTTAATCCTAACCCTTCACCCAAAAAAGAAATGAACATCCTGTATACCGTTACCGCACTCACGGGTGTAATAGCCATTGTGTTTGGCATAGCTATTATCGGCGTAAAGAGTATACTTGACCTATGGTGGGAGCTTGCGGGCATTTTTGCAGGTGGTATGCTGGGGCTTTTTCTCCTGGGAATAATAGTGAGGAAGGCACAAAATGCAGAGGCAGTAACAGCAACCATCATTGGTATACTTGTAATTCTCTGGATGTCTCTTTCAAAATATTTCCCTCCCGAACTGGCGCATTTAAAAAGCCCGATGCATGTGAATATGATTATTGTAATTGGTACATTAACCATTTTCCTGGTGGGGCTTCTTTTAACAAAATTGAAACGAAGGTGAGTATATAAATGACTGCCGCATCCTCTATTCACTGTACCTTATCATACTTTAAAAAGCAACAGATAATATGTCTAAGAAGTTTGTCCCTGTAATGTTAACGCCTTTTACACCGCAGGCAGATATTGATTTCGATGCACTGGAAAAGCTTATTGATTTTTACCTTGCATCTGGCGTTAAGGGCTTATTTGCTAATTGTCTTTCGAGTGAGATGTATAGTTTAAATGAAGAGGAACGTATAAAACTTACCAAAGCTGTAGTAGACCATGTGGATGGACGTGTACCTGTTGTGGCAACTGGTTCTTTTGGTTTAACTATAGAAGATAAAGCAGAGTTTACAAAAAAAATATACGATACAGGTATTGAAGCTGTGGTGCTCATCACATCTCACTATGCTAAAGTTGAAGAAGGTGATGATATATTGTTAAGCAATTTTGAAAAAATGCTTTCATTAACAGGTGATATTCCGGTGGGATTATATGAATGCCCGGTTCCGTATAAGCGCGTAGTCAGTGCAAAAACGTTAAAGACGTTAGCAGACACAGGTCGTATGTTATATCACAAAGACACCTGTTGTGACGAAAAACTGGTTGCTGAAAAATTACAGGCAATCAAAGGAAGCAAGATGCAATTTTTTGATGCGCACACTCCCAATGCAGTATCATCAATGAAGGCCGGTGCAGATGGTATGTCTGCTATTGCAGGTAATTTTTATCCTGAAGTAATGTGCTGGTTATGCGACAATGTTGATAATTCTGCAAAGCAGGAGGAAGTAAAATGGTTGCAGCAGGAACTAATAAAAGGAGATATCCCCGTACATACTGCTTACCCAATGAGTGCGAAATTTTTTCTTCAGTCAAGAGGATTACCAATACATACCATCAGCAGATCGCATGCATTAGAACCAACACCTGCTGAAAGAGTAAATCTTGGCAGGTTGTTGCAAACAATGAAAATGTGGTGTGAAAAGCTGGGCATTAAGGAAAAGGTTTACGAAAGCGTGATGTAAAGGATGAAGGTGGAGGGTTGAAGGTAAAAGGTGATACCATTAACAACTATCATCAATACATATTAATTGTTCAAAATCATTAAAGATGACTGTATTAAAATGCCTGCCGGTTTTACTATTGCCTGTCTTTAGTTATTTTTTTATCATGCAACAGGAGCAGAAAATAACAACAGAAGTATCCAGGTCTCCTTTTGAAACAGGCTACTTTTTTGAGCAGGATAAATTTTTTAAAGAGTGTCATGCATCAACTATTGTTCATTTACAAAGCGGGCAATTAATGGCGGCATGGTTTGGTGGTGTAAAAGAAGGAACAGATGATGTAGCAATATGGCTTAGCAAAGGCACACCCGGCAACTGGTCAACGCCGGTTAAAGTGGCAAAAATTCGCGAAGACGCGCATTGGAACCCTGTATTATTTCAATCGCCGCAGGGAAGAATATTTTTATTTTTTAAAGTTGGAAAGAAAATTCCATCATGGGAGACATGGGTTATTACATCTGATGATGATGGCAAAACATGGACGGCACCAAAAGAACTGGTTGCTGGTGATAAAGGGGGCAGAGGCCCGGTAAAGAATAAGCCTGTTATGCTCGCCAATGGAACCTGGGTTGCCGGTGCATCGCACGAAGAGGGAAAGTGGGATGCTTTTGCAGATTTAAGCACCGATAATGGTAAAACATGGACTGCTTCTCCTTATATAAAACTGGATAGAACAACTTTAAAAGGCAAAGGTGTAATACAACCTACATTATGGGAATCTGCCCCGGGAAAAGTGCATATGCTGTTACGCAGTTCAGACGGCGCTATATACCGCAGCGATTCTGAAGATGGCGCTAAAACATGGAATGCTGCATATAAATCCGGGCTGCCGAACCCTAACAGCGGCATCGACCTTACCCGTTTACCCGATGGTACACTTGTAATGGCTTATAATCCTGATACTGCCAACTGGGGCTCACGCTCTCCGCTTTCACTTATTATTTCTTTTGATAACGGTAAAACATGGCCGAAGATTTTAGATATTGCAACAGGCGATAAAAAAGATGAATTCTCCTATCCTGCAGTTATCAGCTACGGTAATACTATTGCCGTTGCATATACATGGAAAAGAAAAACAATCGCTTACTGGATTGGAACGAAGGAGGATTTATTGAAAGCAGCGAAGGATAGGAAGTAAGTGAGAGGTTTATTGTTTTGGGTTTATGGTTTAGAGCGTCTTGCAATTTTACTCCAACTATAAACCCCCGACTTCAAACAACAAACCATAAACCACAAACCACAAACCATAAACCATAAACCACAAACCAAATGTTCTCATCATTATTCCTGAAAAGAATGCTGCCTGTAGCGTTGGCGTTTGGTACTGCATGGGCGGTACGCGGACAAATTGGTCATGAATATGGCGCTACGTGGGCAGCGGCAATTGGCATTGCCTGTGTAATTGCATTATCAGGCAAACAGGATTGGATTGCCCGTATGCCGGTAATTGTGGCACTCGGCGCCATTGCATGGGGTTCAGGAGGAATGATTAGCTATGGGCAGGTAGTGGGCTACGGTCATGCGCCTGACTTTTTTAATACCAGTTATGGTTTGTTATCGCTTATGCTGATTGGCGGTTTGTATGGCTTTATGGGTGGCGGTATTACCGGGCTTGCAATGGAATCTATACCAGGTAAAAAAGTGAACTGGGCGAATGTAATTGTAGAAATGTTTGTTGGCGGTTTTTTGTTCTGGGGATTTTTTATTTACCAGTTAGAATGGTTTATGACTCCTCCACGTTCTGAATTATGGGCGGCATGTGCAGGCGCCTCGCTGGCATTAGGCTGGCATATGCATCGTAACGGTTACCCACATGCGCTGCGTGTAGCAATCTATAGTTCCATAGGGGCAGGTTTTGGTTTTGGTCTTGGTAATTTTCTGCAACGCATGGGGCATGTATCCGGTATTAAATTTAACTGGTGGAATGTAATGGAATACTCCATTGGTTTCTTTAGCGGATTAGGGCTGGCATATGGCGTATTCAGCAGGAAGGATTGGCCAAAAACCATCAATACTAATAAGGCATCGAATATTGCCGGCTGGGTGTTTCTTGTTGTTATACTACCTGTTATTAACCTTATTGAAGCTGCGGGTGCAGAAAAATTATTTGACGAAGGGAAAAATTTATCAGTAGCTGATCCGGGCGCTTTTTCATTACAATGGCGGCTTGCATTATGGGTTTTATCAGCAATGTTTGTAGTAATCATTTTTTACATTGTAAAACCATCAAAAGCAAATATCATCACTCAAAAAAAATCAAGGTCATTTGTATTGCTTTACCTGCTGTGGTATATAATACTGAGTAATATTATAAGTGCAACATGGTTAACCCCAACATTCAATTCGCAGCATTTGTATTGGGTGAATTTGCTGGTAATTGGTTTTATGCTTCACAAAAACGAAAAAAACAATACTTATACAAGCTATGAGGCATCTCACCGTTATATATACAATGCGATTAAACTGGCTTCATTATGTATACTTATTATACTCATATTAAGCTTTATCGCCGTATCGATAGATTATGTTCATCCCCAGGGGAAGTTGAGATTTGAGTAAGATTCACAGGATTATAACATAATCATCTTTACTTTTGTTTAACTAATTTTTGTAAAGATGTCATCTTCTGATTTTGAAACAACGAAAAATGTAAAAGCAGGAACTATTACAGGGATAATATCCGGGTTGTTACTATTATTCTTTTTTCTTGTTTCCTGGTCTGTGCCGGTACCGCCGCCACCTCCGGTAGAGGAAGGTATGGAAGTGAATCTCGGTAATAGTGATGATGGCTCCGGAGATGTGCAGCCTTTAATTCCCGGCCCGCCTGCCGCCGCTGAAAAAGAAGTTAATTCTCCTCCAAAAGCAGCAAACACACCCGTGCAGGATGTGAAAGCGGTAGAAACAAATGATGATGATGATGAAGCAGAAGATGTGCATGTGCCCAAACCAAAAGTGTCAAATCCCAAGAGTACAAATATTCCAACAAAAGAAAATACTACCACTGCAAAAACACCGGTAACAAAACCGCAGGTAGTTGAGAATCCTACTCCTGCACCACCCAAACCAAAAGCAACTTATAAAGGTGGTGATGGAACCGGCCCCGGAGGTAATAATGCAGATACCTGGAATGGCAGCCGTAGCGAAGGCAATACTACCGGCACAGGTGACCGTGGTAAAATAAATGGCGACCCTAATTCAAAAAATTATGATGGCTTCGGCGGTAGTGGTAACGGTAGCGGCTACACGGTGCAGGGTAATTTGCGCGGACGCAAAATTCTTCGTCAGCCTTCTTTCCAGGATGAATTTAATGAAAATGCAAAAGTTGCTGTAGATATTTCTGTTGATGCTTCAGGCGCTGTAACAGGCGCAACATATCAACCACGCGGTTCTACCACTTCTAATGCGGCTATGAAAGATATTGCTATCCGTAAAGCCCGGCAATTAAAATTCGCAGCCGGTAGCGAAGACAGGGGAACGATTATTTTTAACTTTAAGGTTACGAATTAGAGCATGCATAATGGATAGTGTGCTAAAATTTGGGATGCACCCCTAAAATTGCATTACATACCTTTGCGCATGATAAGTCTTCCAAATATTTACTTGATTGTAGAAAAGATTTAGGTATTGTTGCTCACATGCATGCTGCTTTATTGTTGTAACAAAAGCAGTGCTTTAATGTGTAACAAAAGCAGCCTTACAAATAATACTGGCAGCAAACAATAGATAAAAGGTTGATGGTTTATATATGGTTTAAACGCAGTGCCATTTAAAAATCTGTACTATACTCTATTCCGTTATCGTATAAGGGAAGTTCAACATAAAAAGTTGTTCCTTTTCCTTCCGCGGTATCAAACCAAAGGGTACCATGGGCCTGCTCAACAATACCTTTACAAATAGCAAGTCCTAATCCTGTGCCTGAGGTTTTTGTAGTAAAGTTGGGAGTGAAAATATTGGTACGTGCTGATTTGGGAATGCCTGTACCCGTATCTTTTATACTCATAATTACTTTATGCCCATTTGCTTCTTTTGCAACAGTTACCCATCCATTATTCTCTTCGGGAATGGCTTCGATAGCATTTTGAAGAAGGTTTGTAAAAAGCCTGTTGATTTGTGTTTTATCCGCATTAATCATTATTGGATCATCACCTGTGTTGAGTTTTACACTTACCCTTTCCTGAACGTCGTGCAGGTATACCAATGAACTTAATAATGTATTCAAATCAAACACTTCATTTTTAGCATTGCCAATATTAGCAAACTGCGAAAACTCTGCTGCTATGCGTGAGAGGTGATCAATTTGTTCAACCAGGGTTTGGGCAACATTAGCGGAAAGATCTTTTACATTGGGAGCATTGTTGTTGATTGCTTTTTGTAAGTATTGTATACTTAGTTTCATTGGTGTAAGCGGGTTCTTAATTTCATGCGCTACCTGCCTGGCCATTTCACGCCAGGCACCTTCTCTTTCTGTTTTTGCAAGCGCTACAGCGCTTTCTTCAAGTTTCTGCACCATTTTATTATATTCTTTTACCAATACACCTATCTCATCTTTTTTAGTCCATACTATCTCTGCATTATGTTTGCCAAGATTTACGTCACGCATCATGGCGCCGATAAGTGTAAACGACCCCGTAATTCTGTTGGTGAGGAATAAAGCAATAATGCCGGCTAATAAAAATATAAATGCATTTATAGTAATAATAGTTACAAGGAAACTGGCAATCTGCTGCTTTAACCTGTTTTGTGAGTTAAAGTATGGAATATTGAGGTATGCAACTGCATTGCGGTTATCACCTAATACAGGAACATATATGCTCAGGTATTTCATCTTTCCATAGCTTTCTTCCTGTATATATTGTATTTTTTTTAGTTTTTGAAGATTGTAAAGTGCCAATGGTTCCATCATTCTGCTCAATACCCCTTTATTATATACAAATGGTTGAGAAGAAATTTGCAGTGATCCGTCTGAGTTATAAAGGTTCACATCCACATCATGCGATTGAGCAAGATTGGTAATTTGTTGTCTCAATTCCCTGCTATATGCGGAGTCATATACCTGTATTGCTTCATCTTTCATCCGGTGATCGCTGATATTACCTTTCAATTCTTTTGAAATATCCTGGATGGATTTGCTCAGCCTGTCTTTGTTATTTTTGTTGTAAGAAGAGGTAAAGAATACTATAGTGGTGCCACCAACAACTACAAGCGCAAATACACTCACAAAAATTACTGTTGCATATATCTGGGACCTGATATTGAAATCCGTAAGCGATCGCAATGCTCTTATCCTGAATCCGGAAAGGATAATAATGCTGGCAACCTGGAAAATTACAACTAATATTAAAAAACCAACAAACAGGTAAGAAAAAAGCGCGATGGCTTCCATAATAAAACTGCTGCGGCGTGTTATCACCACAACTTTATTACCAGATTTATACCATAGTTCACTATAACCATTTACATACCGGTCGTAAAAATCCTGTTTAGGAATATTTTCATCGCTTAATACGGTGGGAAAACTATAATCATTAATATAGGCTTGTAAATTTCTATCCACATAAATAGCGTAGGCATAATCTGGCGTATTTTCAAAGGAAAAATCTTCGGCCTGTTTAAATAATTCAGGATATAACGCATCGCTCCGGTATCGTTTGGGATTTGCAAGCATAAAAAAGTATGCCCTGATATTTTTTAAGCTGTCTCTTATCTCCCTGGAATACACATAACTGAACTTATCAAAAGCTGTTTCATAATATCTTAGCTCCGGAATTTTTGTAGCTTTTCCCTGCACAGAATAAATGCTGTTGATCTCATCATAAGTTAACCGGCCACCATTGCCAAGGGGTTGCTCTGCTGCATTAAAAAAAAACAGCTCTGTTTCGTATTTGCTGGTAAAGGGTTCAAAATAGGCATTCAGTATACTGTCTTTAAACCTTGCATTTTTTGAAGGATTGGTAATTTTATCAAGATTATTGAGGAAAAATATATTGGTGAAGCTTTGTGTTACTATGTTTAGCAGCCGCTCGCTTGACGGATCAGTTTGTATAACTAATTTTTCTGCCGTTCTTTTTCTTAATTCAAGTTCACGTGTACGGTTTTGTGATATAATTATCGCTGCAATAGAAGCAGAAAAAATAAATAACCAGAACATCGCGTTTCCGGCAACAAAATTACTCCGTACAAAATTGAGCGGAATTTTATTCATGAGATATACATAAAATAAAACCCACACTAAAATGAGGAGCTCAAAAAGTATATATGGACCATTTACGCGCAAACTTAAAATCAAAAGGCCTATGAAAGTAACAAGTACGATCTGTACATAATATGCTTTTGCAATCATTTTCTCCATCATATTCAGGATTGCCTGGGAGAATATAAAATAACTTATGGTTACACAGCATAACACAATAAAGCCAAATATGCTGTAAATATTCAGCGTAAAGAAATTAGTTACGTCAAGCGAAATCTGCGAGTCGGCAACAAGGCTTCGTATTATATGCCCGCATATTAAGGTTGTAACAAAAAGTACTATGGATAAGAAGATTAACATTACTCTTTTCCATGCAGTACCAAGTATGTTAAGTTTTAAGCCGCGGTCATGAAATTGAACCCGTGCAAAAATAACCAGCCAGAAAAATATAAGAGAGTTAATGAGTAAATCACCCAACGACGGTGAGATAAAGCTCGAACCATATACACGGGGATTAAACAACTCAAATTGACGGAAATTAGCAGGCAAATGAAAACTGTAACTTAAAAATCTCAACCCTATTAATAAAATTACCATAAAAGCTACGCCGGCTGAGGGACTTATAGATTTTGAAATAGCAATACCAATATTATGCAGAAAAAAAAGAATAAGCAGAGCTCCCGCAATCCTGAGCAAAAGCGTTATCCAGTCATATCCTTCGGCATCGCTAAAGGGTTTGGGTTGCAGGTAAAATAATATATCACCTGTTTTGCTTCGTATAGGAAATTCAGTTGGAGAAAAAGAAAGAGAATAGTTCTCTTCAAGATTACCCTGGCTTACAAAACCGTTTTGTAAATATTCACTTTCCAGCACATATTGGCGACGTATAGGTAGCAGGTATAAAGCCAGTAAATTTTTATTGGCAATATTCAACCTTTTTTTAATTACCTGGTATTGACCATTTGTTAGTGGTTTAATGTAGTTAGTACTATCATTCATTAATATACCTTCACCGGGTAATATGGATTGCGTGTTCCAGAAGACCAATTCATAATTAGCAGTATCTATCTGGGTATATAGAAAAAAGCTATAATCTTTATTCTTTATGTTTATTACATCTTCCTCGTTTTCCTCGTTATAAGTAAACTTTCTTATTAAAGAAGTATCTCTTAGAAAATGATCAAAATCTTCTTCATTATGCCACACATATTTTTCCATCGATTTTTTTACACCTTTTGGAGAAGATGTGTATGACCAGTAATTGCTGAAAATAAAGGAAAGCGTAAAAAGCCAGGCCGCTCCTATAAGCAGGTACCCATTATTATAAAACAAATCGCCCCAGAACTTTTTCAAATTGATTTATTTTGTATTTTAATACGGTTCCATATTGCATCCATTTCTTCAAGCGTCATATTTGCCAGGCTTTTTCCCTCTCCTGATGCGGCTGCTTCCATTTGTGTGAACCGTAGTATAAACTTTTTATTGGTACGCTCTAACGCGTTTTCCGCGTCAATATGCAAAAATCGTGCATAGTTAATTAAAGAAAATATAAGGTCGCCATATTCTTCCTCAATGGCATCCTGGTTGTTGGCTTTTATGGCATCCTGCAACTCCCGGGTTTCTTCTTCCACCTTTTGCCATACCTGTGTACGGTTATCCCATTCAAAGCCAACCTGTTTTGCTTTTTCCTGCAGGCGCATAGCCTTTACCGTTGCCGGTAGCGATTTAGGTACGCCACTCAATACAGATTTTTTTCCTTCTTTTAATTTTAATTTCTCCCAGTTTCTTTTCACGTCTTCCTCATCGTTCACTTTCACATCTCCATAAATATGCGGGTGGCGGGCAATCAGTTTTTCACAAATGCCGTTGATAACATCATCAATCGTAAACTGGTTTTGCTCTGCACCAATTTTGGCATAAAAAACAATATGCAGCAAAACATCGCCCAGTTCTTCTTTTATATCCTTCCAGTTGTTTTCTGTAATGGCATCTGCCAGTTCGTAAGTTTCCTCAATAGTAAGCGAACGTAATGTTTGAATGGTTTGCTTTTTATCCCAGGGGCATTTTTCCCTCAAATCATTCATAATATTCACTAATCTTAAAAAAGCTGTTTCAGTAGTTTCCATAAATATGATTATGCGTTATAGGCAGATATTGCAAAGAAAATAGCAATCAGCAAGCCCATTACAATAGATGTCAGCAAGCCCAGGAATAAATATTTTACCAGTGTTTTAAAGCGCCCCTGCTCATAAAAATTGCGCATAGCCTTGTATGTGTAATACATGATGTATATAACGAAGAAGGCTTTGATAATGAAAAAAATCCACCAGCCTGTTTTATTGCCAATTGCATCAAACATATAATACAGCAGTAACAAAATAAAAATTGCACAATAGGTATGAATGGTAAAAATAGCATGATCGGCATAATAAAAATTTCTGCGCCTTATATATAACAGCTTTAGCAAAAATGCGAATATGGGCAGTGATACGAAAAGTATGGTTGGGAAAGAGTGCTTGAATTTTTCTTTTATTGTATCAAAGGTTTTTTCTCCGCCATTTTGTTGTTGGTTATGCCAGCGTAAAAGTTTCATTACAACAGAACGTTTAAGATAGCCGTCTTGCTTTGCCGGAGGAAGTTCTTTTTGTACTGCAAGGTAGGTGGCTTCATCATTATAAAAATCAAAATCAAAATCGTCTGAGCCGGTTTTGGGCAGATGAGCCAGTTTAATAGTGTCATCTTTTTTAATGGTAGAATCTTCTTTATCAGCCGTATCTTTTTTATCCGCTATATCTTTCTTAATAGAAGCATTTTTTTTGTACCTGTATCTGTATACGGTATCGTTGTTTTGCCTGGCTGTATCAGCAGTTTCTGCAGAATCAATATTTTTTTTGACGCTGTCTTTTATTACTTCCCGCTTTATGGAATCTATCGTTTTTTTAATATCCGGAATGGCAGTTATAATACTACGAATATCTTTTTTATCGTCATTATCTCCTTCATTGTGCTCCTCTTTTTGAATACTGTCTTTAAGCGTTGTTATTTCTTTATCTGTTTTAACCAGCGCTTTGGTAACGGCTGCTTTTAAAACACTGTCATTAGTGTTCTCCTGCATTTTAAACAGGTTGGTTTTCTGTTCCTGCTTTATCGCCAACTCTTCCTTTAAGCCCTCCAGTCCTTCTTTACTATGTTCTGTATGCGGGCTGATAAATGAAAAGAATAGGAGGAAGAAAAAAGCGGAGGTAAATACGTACATGCGTATCGGGTGCAGGTATGTCATACGTTTTCCTCTTATATATTCTGCGGTAAGAAACCCTGGCCGCACCAGCAAATATTTTACCGTACTGAAAAATTTGCCATCAAAATGGGTAATATCATAAAAAAAATGGGTGATAAGATGCCACACTGATTCTTTCGGCTCTATATTTTCCTGCCCGCAAACCTGGCAAAACCTGCCAGTTACCTCGGCATTACAGTTTAAACAGTTTTTTTCCTTTCTTTCCTTAAAATGCGACACGCTGTAAATTTTATTAAAAATAATACATTTGCCCTCTATGAAGCATCTTCAATATTCATTTGTAAAAATACTTATCCTTATTTCGATAGCGGGTTTTATTCCGGGTAACCTTTTTGCGCAATATTATTACCGGGATATTATACTTACCGCTCAAAATTCGGCTGTGCAGCAGGTGTATAAAAAAAATAAAGTGCAACAGGTAGTGTTGAAAAGTTTTGAGGCAACCGGCGAGCCTTCTGAGGATTTTAGCTGCGAAATAAAACCCAACAGCAGCTTTACCCAAATAAGAACAATAACAATGTCAGGAGTTGCCGGCAATTCTTCGCTTACTGCTTTCTATAATTTTAAAGGGCAATTGTATAAATCGGTTGATTCTACCAGCGAAAATGTTAACATCGTTGAATATACATTTGATTCAACCGGTAAATTAATATCTGCCTCAAATACTACTATCGGCATAATGGATAAAACAAGGCAAACGGAAACCCATATATGGTCATATAACAGCGAAGCTGTTCCCCAATCCATGTTGTATATAAAGGGCAATACGGATACTACTATTATAAAATTTGCGAGCGATGATAAAGGAAATATAATTGAGGAAGAAGGTTGGCAGAAAAATATTTCTAAAGGAAAAACTTATTATTATTACGACTCACTTAACCGGTTAACAGATATTGTACGGTATAATCAAAGAGTACAAAAGCTTGTGCCGGATTATATTTTTGAATATGATGAGAACAACCGAATCACACAAATGACCAATATACAACAGGATGCCAGCGATTATCTTATATGGCGATACCTGTATGGCGACAATGCCTTGCGTACAGAAGAACGTTGCTATAGCAAACAGAAAAAACTTGTTGGCCGCGTTGAATACCAGTATACCTTCAGGTAAATAACAGGAATATTTAAGGCAGTGGAATCAAACTGCCAACACCGCAAAGAAGAGGCGGAGCAATTAATAATCGCTATTTATTTAATTCTTCCAAAGCCTTTTTAACGATAGGGTCGTTTACATTATTTACTTCATAAAACCCTTCGTTTCGCCATTGTTGCCTTGCAAATAAACTTTTCAGGCGCTGGCGCAAAAATGCTTTGTCAGATGCAGAAAGGTCATGAAGATATATACTGTCTTTTGCTGCAAAGCCGGTTAATGCATCCCATACTTTGTTATCAATATCAAATCCTTTTTCAAAAGATTCAGGGTCAGTATATAATTTAAACTGGTTGAGGTTATCTACATAATAATTATATACAAAATTACCTATCGTGTTTTTAGTATATAGTCTCGCTATTCTGTCGGTGATGCCCGCTGTATCGAGCGCAACAAAAATATCTGGCGTTATACCGCCGCCGCCATACACGGCTTTGCCTACAGGCGTGTGGTAGGCTTTTCCTTTATCATTTTTATTACTGTCGGCATTCAATAAACCGCCTTTGTGATATCGTTCCATCAACTCATCATTATAATTCTCCAACCCCTGGTCGTATGGTTTTTGTATAGACCTTCCGAGCGGCGTATAGTACCTTGCTATAGTAAGTCTGAGCGCAGAACCATCAGATAAATTATATTGCTCCTGAACCAATCCCTTACCAAAGCTACGGCGTCCAACTACTTCGCCTCTATCCCAATCCTGCAATGCGCCGGTTAAAACTTCACTGGCAGATGCGGAGCCTTCATCAATAAGCACCACTAATTTTCCTTTCTCAAAAATACCTTCTCTTTTTGCCCTGAATTCCTGTTTGCTTACATGGTCTCCCTGTGTATATACTATCAGTTTGTTATCATCTAAAAACTCATCTGCAATTTCTACTGCTTCCTGCAAAATTCCTCCGCTATTGCCACGCAAATCAAGAATCATTTTTTGTACACCCTGCTCTTTTAGTTTTTGCATGGCTTCCATAAATTCCTCGTAGGTAGTTTCGGAAAATTTATTTAAACGGATATATCCTGTAGATGGAGCAATCATATACGACGCGTCTAAAGAAAATAAAGGAATAATACCTCTTGTAATACTGTATTCTTTTTTCTCATTTCCACGCAAAACAATCACTTTTACATTAGAACCCCGCAAGCCCCTCAGCAATTGGCGTACTGCATCACCATCTATCTTTTTTCCAACCACGGCAGAGTCACCTATTTTCAAAAATTTATCGCCTACCCGCAAACCTGCCTGCTCTGAGGGCCCGCCTTTTAATACGCTCAGCACGTTAATAGTATCATTAAAAATATTGAACTCAATTCCAATACCTTCAAACCTGCCTGCCAGGTCTTCATTTACCTGCTGCAAATCCTGGGCAGGAATAAATATAGAATGAGGGTCAAGATGAGTGAGCATTTCCTGTATTGCTGCATCAGCAAGGGTGTCTGTTTTTACAGGGTCTACATAGCGGTTGGAAATGAGGTCTAATACCTCCTGCACCGGGCCCTTTTTTTCGGTTGAAAAGAATTTTGCGCCAACCGGCATTTTTTCCCGCATTTTATAGCCGAAAAACATTCCTAATATCATCACTATGGAGAAAATTAAGGGTAACCACAATCTGAACCTGTTATTACTCATTCGTCTGCGTTTGTATATTATCTTTGAGAGCACGAATTTCATAAAATAAGTTCAATTAATAATGTCGCTCGTAAAATTGATAGCAGATAGTGGCGCTACAAAGGCTGAATGGTGCTTGATAAATGGTAAAAAGAAGAAAAGTATTTTTACACAGGGCATCAGCCCGTATTTTCTTAATACAAACCAGATAAGCGCTATACTGAGAAATGAGTTGCTGCCTTTCCTGGGCAAAGCTGAGGTAGGCGAGATTTATTATTATGGCACTGGCTGTATTAATATTCCCAATGCCAATATTGTTAAAAAGGCATTGAAAAGCGTTTTTAAAGCTGGTAAAATTGAAGTTACGCACGATGTAATGGGTGCGGCAAGAGGATTATATGGAGATGATAAAGGCGTAGCCTGTATTTTGGGAACAGGTTCGAGCGCCTGTTATTATAACGGTAAAAAAATAACCAATAATAAACCCGGGTTAGGATATGTATTGGGCGATGAAGGCAGTGGCGCCTATCTTGGAAAGAAAGTTGTTCAATATTATTTATATGAAACATTTGATGAGGAACTGAACGGACGGTTTGAACTAAAGTTTAATACTTCAAAAGATATTATACTGGATAATGTATATAAGAAGCCGATGGCTAACCGCTATCTTGCTTCCTTTGCGCCATTTTTATCGGAAAACAGGGGGCATTATATGGTAGAAAATATTATAGAAGATTCCCTGAATGATTTTTTCTTTCAGCATATCTGCAAGTTCCGTGAAAGCTGGACGCAGCCGGTAAGTTTTGTAGGAGGAATATCTTATTATTTTAAAGATGTTTTACAGGATTTGTGCAGCTCTTACGAGTTTACCATGGGCAAAATATTAAAGAACCCAATGGAAGGTTTGTCTGAATATCATAAATAAAAAACGCTGCTCGCTAATACCATGAGTGATTTTATAAAGATAACCGAACAGCCTTCGCCTTACCGCCACCTGGAGAAAATGCCTGTTACGGAAATTCTGTCTAACATAAATAAGGAAGATAAAACAGTGCCTGATGCTATTGAACGCGCCATTCCTCAAATAGAAAAACTCATTACCGCTGCGGTTGATAAAATGCTTGCCGGCGGCAGGTTGTTTTATATTGGTGCCGGCACAAGCGGGCGGCTTGCTATAGTAGATGCGAGCGAGTGCCCGCCTACATATGGTGTGCCTCCGGGTTTGGTAATAGGAATTATTGCAGGCGGAGAAAAGGCGATGACACAACCTGTTGAATTTGCGGAAGACAGTCTGACACAAGGGTGGGAAGATTTATCGGCTCATCATATAACTGATAAAGATGTGGTGATTGGTATTGCCGCGAGTGGAACCACACCCTATGTAATTGCAGCATTACAAAAATGCAGGGCGCATGGAATTATTACCGGGTGTATAACCAACAATCCCGGCTCACCATTAACAAAGGAGGCCGATTATCCTGTTGAAGTGGCTGTAGGCCCTGAATTTGTTACTGGCAGCACAAGAATGAAAAGCGGTACTTCGCAAAAACTTGTGCTTAATATGGTATCCACTGCTATAATGATACAATTGGGCAGGGTAGAAGATAACAGGATGGTGAATATGCTGCTGAGCAATACCAAACTGGTTGACCGCGGCACTAAAATGCTGATGGAACGTTCCGGAATTACAGATTATGAAAAGGCAAAAGCTTTGTTGCTGAAGCATGGTAGTGTTAAAAAAGCTATAGAATCCGGAGAAGATAGAAAGGTTTAAAGATATAAGGATAAATATGGCTGTTATGGCTTAATGCCTTAATGATATTATTTTGGCAGTCGTCAGAATTTGGAAAACATTTCCATAAATTCCTGTCTCTTGCTTCTTGATATGCTTATAGAGGCATTATTATCCATAATAATGTATCCGCCATCGCTTCTTACAAATTTTTTAATGTGATTCAGGTTGATGAGAAAAGAACTATGTACCCTGAAAAAATCAGCGCCGCTGAGCGCTTCATCAATTTCTTTAAGCACTTTTGAAACAATTATCTTTTTACCATCTGCAAGTATAACCGAAGTATAATTGCTTTCTGCTTCACAATACACAATATCCCTTGTGGCAATAAAAATTAAACCATCACCCGATGATAGTGCAATACGTGGTGGTGTTTGTTTCTGGGGCTGTTGTATATTTTGCAATAAAAGCTGAAACTGTTCTTTGGTAGGAATACTTTTTTTTTCTTCAATACGCTTGATTGTAGCCTGCAGATCATCCGGATCAACAGGTTTCAAAAGATAGTTCAACGCACTGTAATGAAAAGCTTTTATGGCAAACTGATCATATGCGGTGCAGAATACAATATCAAATGTTATCCTGTCAAATTGCTCAAGCATATCAAAGCCATTCATTTTTGGCATCTCAATGTCAAGAAAAACTACCTCCGGATGGTGCTTGTTTATTGATTCGATTCCTGCTTCGGCGGAATTACACATATCGAGCACTTTTACCTGCGGGCAATAGGTTTTCAATAACCACTCCATCATTTCAAGAGCGTTCTTTTCATCGTCAATTATTATACAAGTAATCATAATCTCATATTTTAATAAGCGTCAACAGGAATTTTTAAAATCACTTTTGTGCCGGATGCTTCGCCGGCTCTGTCTTTTAAATCGAGTACTTCCACGGTAGCGTCGAGCATTGCCTGGCGGTTCAGCAACGAAAGCCGGTCTTCCGTCAATTTCATTCCCAGGGATTTTTTGGTTGATGTGGATTTGCTTTTGAGCTCTTTTGCTTTTTCACGTCCCACACCATCATCTTCAATTACACATTCCAGTATGTTTTGAATTTTTCTGCTGAAAGAAATATGAAGATGACCCGCTGTTTCTTTATGTAATAAACCATGCCAGATGGCATTTTCAACGAAGGGTTGAATAATGAGTGGCGGCACATATATATAATCTGGCTGAACGTCTTTGTCAACGGAAATGGAATAAGTAAACTGTTTTTCAAACCTGATGCTTTCCATTTCTATATACAGGCGCAAGGCTTCTAATTCACTGCTCAGCGAAACGGATTTATTGTTTGAGTTATCCAGTATCAATCTTATTAATTTAGCAAAACGGGTAAGATATAATGATGCAGTAGCCTGGTCGCTCTTTACAATATACCGGTTGATAGAATTAAGACAATTAAAAATAAAGTGCGGGTTCATTTGTGCACGCAGCGCCTGCATTTCAATTTCTGCCATTTTTTGTTGCGTGTCGCGTAAAACGCGTTCTGCCTCCTGCTTTTGTCCTTCAATTCTTGATCTTACTATCCTACTGGCACAGAGTGACGCTATTGTTGTGAGAATAAACAGATGCCGCTGTGTAAAAAATCTTTTCTTTGAATGTTCACAATCTATTACGCCTAATACCTGGTTGCCGGCTTTGATAGGTATTGTTATTTCGGAATAACGCATCGCATCATCTACTATATACCTTGAATCAACAGATGTGTCGTTTACTATTTCGGGTTTGCCTGTTAGGGCCACAGTGCCTGTAATGCCTTTGCCTACAGGAATTTCCAAAGGATTGGTTATTTCATAATTTTTGGAGCTTTTAGGCCCGTAAGCAGCTTTTTGTATTAATGTCTGCCTGTCTTCATCTACAAGATATATAACACAATCTTCAAATGATAACTGGCTTATACAATTTCGTGCAACATCCCACAATATATCATCTACAGACTGACCGGCATGTATGCTTGATGAAAAATGATTAATAGATTGTTCGGCTTCCAGTTCTTCCTGTTTTTCACGTATTTTTTTACGATGATTGCGCATGATGAGCAGCACTATACCGATAATAAGTATGCTACATAAGGTGAGAAACCACCACGTTAGCCAAAAGGGTGGTAATATTTCAAACGAAATTTTTGCTTTGGCGTCTTTCCAGTCTACCTGGTTTAAACTGCCTTGTATTTTAAAAGTATAATGTCCCGGCGATAAGGATGTAAACCTGATCAGGTTGCCGGCTCCTGCGTCTTTCCATTCTTTATCAACACCTTCAAGTTTGTATCGGTATTTTACTTTTTCAGGGTTATTAAAATAAGCGGCACCAAATTCAACGTCAATCGATCTTTCATTATATTTCACAGGGGCTATACTGTCAAATGATATGGGCGAATATTCTTTATTGCCAACCCTTAATTTCCTCACATAAATATCATAGGGTTCGGGCTGTACGGAAAAACTTTCAGGATGCCAGTAGTTCAGGCCATTGGTTCCTCCAAAATAAATTCTGCCATCGCTGTCTTTATACCATGCACTGTGATTAAAAGTATAGCCCTGTATATTATCTGAGTAGTCGTATCTGCGGAATGTAGACTTGGCCGGATTAAATCGTACAATGCCTTTGTCTGATGCTCCCCAAACCACACCATTGCTGTCAAGGTAGGTTATTGCCAAAGGCATACCGTCAAAAATAGAGGTCATCTTTTTTATTGATATGCTGCCATTTTGCTCATGTTTAGCTGTGAATAAACCTCCGGTGCACGAAAACAAAAAACTATTGTCACGTAATATCATTCCACTGCTCACTGGTAAAAAATTATTTGGTAAGCTTACTGCATTAATTTTTTTGTAAGAAGAATCCATGTAATATAAACCGGAGGATGAACCTACCCAGGTTATGCCGTCTGAGCCGTTTGCAGTAACATTTTTAAACTCGGGCGTATAATCAATAGGAATAACCGAATGCATTGCATATGTTTTTGCTTTTAGTATATAAAATGCACTGCGGGCTGATATTAAAAAATCTCCGTTACTTATTTTTATAATATCGCTGATAAAGTCTTTTTCTGCCCTTTCTTTTACAGCATCTGTAGTATAATGGGGATGTTTATAGGTCTCTGTTTCCGGATCAAATAGCCATACCCCGGTACTGGTTGGGCCAAGTATCAAATACTTACCATCATACTGCAATCCCCTAATGGATTCATGGTTCAATGTTTTTTTTCCATCTCCTGTAGGAGGAAACACTTTCCATTTGCCGCTTATTTTATTAAAGCATGCAAAACCATACCCGGTAGCTGTCCAGATATTACCATTTTTATCTTCTATTATCCTTCTTATATCATCAATACCTGCAGAAATTTCATCGTCCATTTGCTTCACCTTCACAAAGCCTATCGGTTCATCCCGCACAGCAAATTTTGCAACGCCTTCATTGGTTGAGATCCACGCATTGCCTTCCATCTCATCGTAATAAATGTATGTAGCATATTCATTTGTTGCAACCCTCATGCCATCCAGAAAGAAATTCCTTTTTAAAAAAAGTTTGTTTAAAGCATCATACTCAATAAGCCCCGCAGAAGACGCTAATAAAAACCTGGAGGGAGCAATAGACACTATATTTCTCAGGTTAAAGGAGGTTCTCAGGTTTTTATCAATATAGGCTGTAGTTATTTTTTTTGTTTTAAAATCATACCAGCGTACAACATCCCCTCTTGTATTAATCATAATGCTATCCCCGGAAATAGGATAGATACCATATGTTTCAATTGCAGGCAAACTGTCAACCTGTTTTGTTTGAATATTATACCTGAATAAGTATTTGTCATTATGTATAAATAGGAAGTTTTTATACATTTCACTGGCATTGGGGTTGAACATCCGTAATAAAAAGGGGTGTTCTTTAATCTGCTCAAATTGGTTAAGCAATTGATTATAGGCGAAAAAGCCATTGTCGGTTAACAATGCAATCAAGCCATCCTGAAATTCCATTATATACCCGCATAATAAATTTTGTGTGCCGGCTTTTACAGGAATTTTTTCAAACACATTTTTTTTCTCGGAAAAAAGAAATGGACCGCTTTCTGCACATACCCAGATCCTGTTGCTTTTGTCGCAATAAAAAGTTTGAAGCGCTGTTGCAGGACTATAAGTTTGTATTAATTGCCCGTCAAAGCATTGAACTTTATTGCCGTATAAAATCCATAAAAGACCTTTTTTATCTTTTACCAATTGTGAAATGCTGCCCGGGAGTATGCCTGAAGTATGGTCAAATATCTGCAAATGATAGTCATTCAATTGCGCAACAGCAGAATATATCATTCCACTGAACACAATCGCCAAAAAATATTTTGCGATATAGATTTTATTGGGCAATGATGCAATTTATTGAAAGTATACCCGCTGCTTTACTACAGTTGAGTAATTGTTCTAAAAATTGAGTATTTGGCTAAAGAGTTATATACCCTTTTTTTGTTTTCTTTTGCTGAGTAAATGTTCAAATTCAGCTAAATCAAAACTACTCAGGTTATTTTGCTTGGATACGCCTGCTTTTTGCGCTGCCAGCACACCATACCGCGTATCATTAAATCCAATAATATCATGCGCGTCCGGATCAATGGAAATAAGCGCTTCTTTATCAATAGCATAGTCAATCCATGTCCAGTCTATATCAAGGCGGCGCGGATGCGCATTCAATTCTATAACTACATTATTCTCAACGCATAATTCAATAATCTTTTCATGATTAACAGGGTAACCTTCACGGCTTAATAACAGTCTGCCGGTTAAATGCCCGAGTATTGTAGTATATGGATTTTGAATAGCAGCACTAAGCCGCATCATGGCTTTCTCTTCCGACATTTTAAGATTGGAGTGAACAGAAGCAATAACCAAATCGAATGTAGATAATATATCGCTGCTATAATCGAGGGTGCCATCGTTAAGAATATCAACCTCAATACTTTTGAATATTTTAAAGGGCTTTAATTTTTCGTTGAGTTCATCAATATAGCGATGTTGCTCTTTTATCCTGTCTTCTTTAAGCCCATTGGCATAGAAAGCTGATTTACTATGGTCGCTTATTACCAGGTATTCCAATCCCTGCGCTATACAGGCTTTTGCCATTTCCTCAATGGTATTTACGCCATCGCTCCAGTTGCTATGACTATGAATGATGCCCTTTATATCTTTTGGCTGAATAAGTTCAGGCAGTTGATGGCTGAGCGCTTTGGCAATAATTGTTTCTTTTTCGCGCAAAAAAGGCAGGATATACGGCACAGCTACGGAATTGAATAATTCTTCCTCTTCCATAAAAGTTGCGGCGGCAGGGAATTTTTTCTCCCATTCATTTAAAAATGCCGCGGAAGATGTGGTGTGAAATAAGATGCTGCCAAAATTATCAGGCTGCGCAAAATAAAAACGAAGGCTGGTATTCTCCGGCGATTTGAAAACGATATCCGCTGTGTTTGATCCTGCTACAGTAAATGAATGATCTGTCAAATATTTTTCCAGTGAAGTGAAATCAACATCGGTTACCCATTCCAGCACATCAATAGTTGGCGTTTGCCTGCGAAAAGCGCCTGTAAGCTCAAAGCGGTTTTTGGAAAACTGTTTGTTGAGTTGCTGCTGCAGCTTGAGCGCATAAGGTTCTATTTCTGCAAAAAGATAGCTGCCTTTGCTGCGCATGTAAAATTCAATATAGGTTTTTACATTCTGCTGTGTTTTTTCGCCAAAGCCTTTGTATAGCAGCAGCCTGTTTTCATTACAGGCGTATAATAATTCACCAATAGATTCTATGCCCATTTCTTTCCATACCACCGCTATCTTTTTGGGTCCCAGCCCTTTTATGTTCAGCATTTCTATAACACCGGGCGGTGTTTTTTGTATATAATCTTCAAGCGCCTGCAGCTTGCCTGTATTTATAATTTCAAGAATTTTTTTGCCGGTGGCATCTCCTATGCCTTTTATTGAAAACATTTGTTCAGGCGGTAAAGCCTGCAGCGGCGTGGGTAGTTTATCTATATTGAATGCGGCAATTGAATACGATTTTGATTTAAAGCTGTTTTCCCCGTGAATGTCCATCAGCTTTGAAAGCAGGGAGAAAAACTCAGCAATCTGGTAATTATCCATACAAATAATAATGAAGTTCAGATGCTAAGATATGCCATTAATAGCCCAGCCCTTGAGGAAATAATGCAGTTCAGATAATGAAACAGGCTGAATAATATTGCTGTTGCTCTTTTATTGCCCGCCCTTAAGGGCGGGGCAATAAAAAAAGTCCCTGAGAGGGACTTTGTATTTTTTGCTCTATTAAAAATCAGCGTTAGCTTATTTTTTCTTAGCAGCTTTCTTAGCAGCTTTTTTAGGAGCAGCTTTCTTTGCAGCTTTCTTAGGAGCAGCTTTTTTTGCAGCTTTTTTAGGAGCAGCTTTTTTTGCAGCTTTCTTTGCAGTTGCCATGTTTTTAGAATTTAATGGTTAGATAATAAATGGATTAACGCAATAAAATTAAAAACATTTTTCTAACTACAAAATTTTTTTTTATATGGAAGCCTCTACTTCTGTTACAGATACAAATGTTTTGGCGTTTTTTCCTCTTCTGAATTCAACAACACCATCACTTAATGCGAACAAAGTAAAGTCTCTTCCAACACCAACATTCTTACCAGGATGGTAAGAAGTACCACGCTGACGAACGATAATGTTTCCGGCTACTGCAGGCTGACCACCGAAGATTTTAACGCCCAGGCGTTTGCTTTGCGAATCGCGGCCGTTCTTTACACTACCTTCACCTTTTTTATGTGCCATGTTTAAAAGATTTAAAATTCAATAATGCTGTAAGCAAAAACTTATGCAATATCAGTTACTTTAATTTGAGTATATAAAGTACGATGACCATGTTTCTTGCGGAAACCTTTTCTTCTTTTCATTTTAAAAGCAATCACTTTATCACCCTGAACGTCTTTAACTATTTCAGCTTTTACTTTAACTTTTACATCAGCGCCTACAGAAATCGCGTCTCCGCTGTTTGCCAGCAATACATCACTGAACTCAACAGTATCTCCTGCTTTACCCGAAAGGTGAGGAACATAAAGGTTTTGTCCCTGCTGAACTTTAAATTGCTGACCGGCTATTTTAACTACTGCGAACATGAGTCAAATTTTAAGGAGTGCAAAGGTAGGGTTAATTTTGTTTCTTTCAAATAATTGAGTGAAAAAAACTTCAAGCCTTTAACGCCTGTCTTTGCAGGGGTAAAGTTATCTTTGCAGCCTCAACTATTCTTGCATAAATAAATGAAGATCAAATCTCTTCTGGCAAAGCCATTTGCCGGATATATATATAAACAAATTAAAAAATCCATGTATACCGCCCTGGAAGACCAGGAGCGTATTTTGAAAGACCTGCTGAAAACCGGGAAAAAAACCCAGTTCGGGCAGGAGCATGGGTTCAACAATGTCAATAATCATCATGAATTCAGCCAGGCGGTTCCCTTACGGGATTACGAGGCTTTTAAGCCCTATATAGAACTGATCAAGCAGGGAAAGCATAATATATTGTGGAAGGGGCTACCACTATATTTTGCTAAAACTTCCGGCACAACCAGTGGAACCAAGTATATACCTATTACCAAAGACTCGGTAGATAATCATTTTGATACGGCGAGAAATGCCTTTTTCTGTTATATGACGGAAACCGGTAATTACTCCTGTGCCAATGGAAAAATGATTTTTTTGAGCGGTAGCCCTGAACTGGAAAGGGTAGGAGGAATACCAACCGGCAGGCTAAGCGGTATATCCAACCACCTTATACCAAGATACCTGCGCACCAACCAGTTGCCCAGTTACGAAACCAATTGTATTGAAGATTGGGAAACCAAGCTTGAAAAAATAGTAGATGAAACCATTGATCAGGATATGACAGTGATCAGCGGTATTCCACCATGGGTACAAATGTATTTTGACAGGCTGCAGCACAGAAGCGGCAAGAAAATAAAAGCGCTTTTCCCAAATTTCAGCGTATTGGTACAGGGCGGCGTAAACTTTGAACCTTACAAAGGGAAATTGTTTGAGAGTATTGGTCAAAAAATTGATACCATTGAAACCTACCCCGCTTCTGAATGTTTTTTTGCTTTCCAGGATTCCCAAAAATATGAAGGGTTATTACTGAATACCGATTTCGGAATTTTTTTCGAGTTTTTGCCGGTGCAGGAAATGGGGCAACCTAATCCAAAACGCTTAACTTTAAAAGATGTGAAGGTTGGCGAAAACTATGCGCTTATTGTTAACAGCAATGCCGGTTTATGGGGTTATAATATTGGAGATACTGTAAAATTTGTGTCGCTGAACCCATACCGGATTGTGGTAACCGGCCGCATCAAACATTATATATCAGCTTTTGGTGAGCATGTAATTGGTGAAGAAGTAGAATATAGCCTGATGAAGGCCGCAGAAAAAGGTGGCGTAAAAATTACGGAGTTTACCGTAGCGCCAATGGTAGAACAAGGTAAAGGTAAAAGCTACCACGAGTGGTTTGTAGAGTTTGAAGATCGCCCGGCGAATATGGATGCATTCACCGCTGAGGTTGACCTTAACCTCCGCCAAAAGAATATTTATTACGATGATTTAATTGTGGGTAATATTCTTCAAACACTAAAAATACGACCCGTTAGAAAAAATGGTTTTATAGATTACATGAAAAGCGTTGGAAAGCTTGGCGGACAAAACAAAGTGCCCAGGTTGAGTAACGACAGGAAAATTGCAGATGAGCTTTCAAAATACGTTCAGGAGGTATAAAAGGAATGAAAAAAAGAATAGGCATATTTGGCTCAACCGGCTCAATCGGTACACAGGCACTGGAAGTAATTGCTGAAAATCCGGATAGGTTTGAAGTGGAAATTCTTACAGCAAATTCTAATGAAAACCTGCTGATACAACAGGCAAAAAAATTTAACCCCAATGCTGTTGTAATAGTAAATGAAGCAAAATACCCGGTGGTAAAAGAAGCGTTGGCAGGAACTGATGTAAAAGTTTTTGCCGGCGAAAAAGCCCTGGAAGAAGTGGCAGCCTTTGATACCTATGATATGATGCTGGCAGCGATAGTAGGTTTTGCAGGTTTAAAATCTACATTAAAAGCTGTTGAAGCAGGTAAGGTAATTGCATTAGCCAATAAAGAAACGTTGGTAGTTGCCGGCGATATCGTAATGCAGAAAGCGGTTGAAAAGCGTGTGCCCATCATCCCGGTAGATTCTGAACATTCAGCCATTTTTCAATGCCTTGTTGGCGAAACAAGAAACAAAATTGAGAAAGTTATTCTCACGGCTTCGGGCGGCCCGTTTCTTGGCAAGAAGCCTAACTTTTTGGTGAATGTAAAAAAGGAACATGCGCTTCAGCACCCCAACTGGAATATGGGCGCCAAAATTTCTGTTGATTCCGCTACATTAATGAACAAGGGTTTGGAAATGATTGAAGCTAAGTGGTTGTTTAACCTGAATCCTGATCAGATACAGGTGATTGTTCATCCACAGAGCATCATCCACTCTATGGTGCAGTTTGAAGATGGAAGCATAAAAGCGCAGATGGGTTTGCCGGATATGAAATTGCCGATACAATATGCATTAGCGTTTCCGCAACGGATACCTAATAAATTTCCGAGGTATGATCTTTCCAGGGCTGCCTCGTTGCATTTTGAACAACCGGATATAAAAACATTCCGCAACCTGGCACTTGCTGTAGAGGCATTAAACCAGGGAGGCAATATGCCCTGTATAATGAATGCCGCAAACGAAATTGCTGTGTATGGATTTTTGAGAAACCGTATCGGTTTTCTTGATATGACTGAACTGGTAGAGCGGGCAATGGACAAGATCAAACATATTTCTCAACCCACGCTCGAAGAATATTTTGAGAGCGATGCAGAGGCCCGTAATTTTGCGGCTTCGCTAATCAATCTCTAAAACAGCAATTTTATACCATTTAACACAATTAATCATCGATTTTTACTTTTATTTACAACCTCGGCCCGTAATAGCGGGTCTATTTAAATTAATATGACATTATTAGCAATCAATTGGGCGCAGGTGGGTTTGCAGGCAGTGCAATTATTATTAGCACTCTCAATATTAGTTATCGTTCACGAATTCGGGCATTACATTACTGCAAAATGGTTTAAATGCCGGGTAGAAAAATTCTATCTTTTCTTCGATCCCTGGTTTTCTTTGTTCAAGAAAAAAATTGGAGAGACTGTATATGGTATTGGCTGGCTGCCATTGGGTGGCTATGTAAAAATATCGGGTATGGTTGATGAAAGCATGGACAAGGAACAAATGAAGCAACCGCCAAAACCCTGGGAGTTCAGGAGTAAGCCGGCATGGCAAAGGCTGATCATTATGATCGGCGGCGTAACCATGAATGTGTTGCTTGCCTTTCTTATCTATAGTATGATTCTTTTTACATGGGGTGAAAAGAAAGTGCCGGTAAGCTCTATGAAATACGGGCTTGCATTTTCTGATAGTTTGATGTTTGAGCTTGGATTTAAAAACGGGGATAAAATACTTGCCGTAGGAGATAGAACCATTGATGATTATACAGACATTGTTCCTCAATTAATTTTAGGCGGAACGGTAAAAGTGGAGCGAGATGGCAAAATGGAATCAATAACATTGCCTGTTGATCTTATCGGGCAATTGGTTGAAAAGCGCCGGAGCCGTATAACATTGCTGGAGCCACGCATTCCTGTTGTTGCAAAAATAGTGGCAGATACAAGTAATGCATTTAAAGCCGGGTTAAGACCAGGCGATAAAATACTTTCCGTTAATAATACTTCAGCACAATTCTTTGATCAATTCTCTACTATGTTAGGTGATAGTAAAGGAAAAAATATTGAAGTGGGTGTTTTGAGAGGCAACGATACTGTCAGGTTTCAGGCGCCGGTAAATGATAAAGGACAACTTGGTTTTACATTAGCAGGTTCAATTACTGATTTGGATAGTTTGGGTGTATTAAAGTTGAATGTTATTAATTACGGGTTCTTTGAATCATTTCCTGCAGGCGTAAAGTTTGCAGGCAAAAAATTGAAATACTATATTGACCAGTTTAAATTAATATTATCTCCTAAAACCGGAGCTTATAAAGGCGTTGGCGGTTTCAAAGCGATGGGTTCTGTTTTCCCAAATACCGGTTGGGATTGGGAAGGATTCTGGAATATTACCGCATTCTTTTCGTTAGCGCTGGCATTTATGAATCTTTTACCAATACCTGCATTAGATGGCGGGCATGTATTGTTTACGTTGGTTGAAATGATCTCCGGCAGAAAACCAAGCGATAAGTTTTTGGAATACGCGCAAATTGTAGGTATGGTTATTTTATTCAGCCTGCTTATTTATGCCAATTTTAATGACTGGTTTGGCTGGGGCAGAACTAAATAAAGAATAAAAGAAGTAAAAGCTTTTCCTGGAAAAAATAATTGCTAACCGTATATGGAATATACTGTATAATTCTATTTGGTTTGTAAATTGCAATTATGAAAATCTTCAACATCATCTTTTGCCTGCTTTTTATTTTTTCTGCTGCATTACAATACAACGATCCCGACCCTTATGTGTGGATACCCATTTATATGTATGGGGCCGTATTTTGCTGGTTGGCTGCAAAAAATAAATATTACCCCGCAGCATATTTAACCGGCGTTGCTGTTTTTACATTATATGCTATATATAAGTTTGTAGAGAAAAATGGCGTGTGGGATTGGGTAACTGAGCATAATGCCGAAAATATTGCAGCAACTATGAAAGCCTCTACTCCGTGGATAGAAGATACAAGAGAATTTTTTGGATTGGCTATTTTGATTGCTGTGTTGCTGATTGATTATTTCTATGCCAAAAGAAAAATAGCCATTAAGAGATAAGCAGGTAACCTTACTTTGGTTTTTTCATAATGACATCTATATTTCCCGAACCAGGAAAATAATCCAGGCGCTGGGATTGATAGTTTTTTTTGTTGACAGTTAGCTTGTATTGGCTCTTTTGCATATGATAAGGTAATGTTATTTTGAAGAACCCTGTTGCACTACTATTTACAGTAGTATCTGTGTCAATGATTATTGAGCAATCTGCAACAGCTTCACCCCGTATATCTTTAATATTCCCATAAATATTTGCCAATGCTCCGTTAGGTATTAATGGTAAGTGAACCGGCAACTTACTGATAACTATAGAATCCGCAGCAAGTTTCCAATAAGGAGAAGTAATTTTTGCAGCAATTTTCTGATGTACAAAAGATGCCGGCACTTGCTGAAACGTAACGGGCTGATTGGGCAGAATAGTTCTGCTGTCTTCTTTATTACCGATATATAAACTTAACAACCCGCTTTCAAATGCAGGGTAATCCGCATTTAATTGCAATACTTTTTCCTTTTCTGCAAAAACAGTAACATCAAAAGGCTTGTTTTTTTCATTGATATAATACCATATACCCATACCTGCGGCTAATATTAAAATACCTGGCAATATTTTCTTTGATTTGAAAAAATTTTTCGGTTTGGGTTTGTACTGGGGGTCTTCATAATCTTTGCCAACATAGGCGGCAATCTGATCAAGGTTATCTTTGCTGTAGAAAATAACCTGGTAGTACCGAAGGCTTGCAGGTAAATCTTTAATTTCAATATCATCGGTTACAACGGTTAAAATATTCCCCTTTTTTCTTCCTGCCCTTTTTTCTCCAACGTAAAACCCCCATTCAGCTTCAACCCAGGATGAGTTCAGGTATTCCACTTTACTGCTAACTACAATCATATGCTTACATTCATCCAATGCTTTATCAATAGCCTTACGGTAATCGCTGCTCCCTAATTGCGGCAAAGTTTCAGATGATAGAAAAACAGACAAACCATTTGAGCGCAAATAATTATAAATTGATTCTGCTAATTCAATATCAGCACTTTTAAATGAAATGAAAATATCTATTGATTTTTCCTGATCTTCTGTCATTTGTTACAAGGTTTATTCTACCATCAAAATTTTGATCTTCTCAAAATCTTTATGTGTTATTCCTGCTTTTTCCAATTGATCTATATCATCTAAACACATACTCACATAGCTGGTTCCATCTACATAATTCTTTCCTTTTAATGATGTATATATTTTTTTTGCATCATCATATTTGTTCTGCAATAAAAGCGCATGTGCGAGGTTTACTTTTGCATATTCTATCTCCATATCATAATTTACCGGCTTTTTAAAGGCTGGATTCAATGCTTCTTTAGCGGCATCTTCTGCATCTTTGTATTTTTTGCTGAATAACAAATACCACGATAATCCATTTAAATCATGCCCTAATGATATTATATCCGAAAAAACACCGGATTTTATATAGTTCTTTTCCCTGGTAACCAGGGATTGTTGCAACATGAGTTTATTGCTTAGTGTAGTAGCCGACTGAATATCATACATAATGCCATTTAACTCTTGCGCAGCTCTTGCTGAATCAGTTGTTGAAGTATATATTGATGGGTCAGTTTCATTAACCCTTTTTATCTCACTTTCAACAGTTATTATAAAAGTTTTGATTGATTGAATATCTTCCTGGTATGTGCCGGGCTTCTTTTTATCCAGCACTTCATAATTAGTTAAAAGGTTTTTAAACTGCTGCAGGTTTTGTTTAAGCGTTCGTTCGTTCTCTTCTTTTGAAAATACGCTTCTTGAGTAATAATTTGTAACGGCAATATCGAACATCACACCTGCAATTTCAGCTTCCATATTTTCTTTTGCGGCAGCATGCTTTTGATAGATAGCGAGCGCTTTGTTCAGCAATATTTTTGCAGATTCGCTATTGTGAAGCGTATATAATTTCGCCAGCTTTTGCTGAGCCGTGGCTAATTGTATGTCAAATGCGGCCGGGTTTTGACCGGCAAATTTTTCATACAATGAAATAGCCTCAGTATATAATGCTTCAGCAGAATCTGTCTCTAACGCTTCATTAAAAAACACTCCAAAATTGTAACAAGTATTAGCCAGCGCAGGTTCATATACTTCCGGAGCTTCAATGGATAGTTTACGAAAGGATTGCAGGGAGTGACTAAAGTAATTGTGAGCGGTAGTACTATCTGGTTTGTTTACAGCGTAAGTGCCAAGGTCTGCTCTTGCCATGTATACACTTCCCATGTATGTTTGTATTTCTGCAACCAATGGATTAAAAACCGACGGGGAGGTTTGTTGAAATTTTTCGTATAAATTTAATGAACGTCCCAATAATACCCTGGCTGCATCAAACTTTTTCTGCTGAATATATACTGCCGCGAGTTTTGTTTGAATGGCTGAAATATCAAGTTCCTGTGATAATGAAGGATTTATACTGTCTAATTTTTTTTGTGTATTTAATGCCTCTTTAAGTAATTTTTCTGCAGCAGTAAAATCGTTTGCATACATACTCAACTCAGCCTGCCCATTTTGTATTTCTGCCAATAGTGAAGTGTAAGTATTATTGTTTGCGGTTTTAATTTGATTAATAACCGTTATTGCTTGTTGGTATTCGTTTTCGGCTTTTGAAAACAAGCGTAATCTTGCGTGAATATCTGCAATAGCAATCGTGGTTTTAATAAGTGGCTGAATAAATGTAGCACTATCTTTTTTATATAGATTATTGTAAATGTTGCAGGATTGCTGAAAAAGTTTTGCTGCATTATTAAATTCATATCTTGCTTTATTAATTGCCCCCGATTTATATAATGCACCAGCTAAGTTTGATCCAAAAACATTTGGATTTGCCTGGCTTAGTGTTTTATATATAGATATCAGCTTTTCAAAAATTATATCAGCTTTTCTGAAATCGTTTTGATTATATAAAAAATCGCCATAATTAAAAAGGTTTTCATAATTAAGACTGTCGTTTTCAGCAAGAAATTTTAATTTCCTTTCAGCAGTTTTCCAGTCAAAACGGAGTTGCGCCAATATAATTTCTTCTTTTAAGTTTCTGCGGTGCAGGCTTATGCTATTATGTACGCTTGCTAAAGCTGAATCATTTATCTGTGATTTGTCACTTAATTCTTTTAATCGCTGATTGGCAATTAACAAGTTTTTTTCACTTTGTAATGTCTCACGAAGCAAAATAGCCTCTTCAATTTTACCTTCTGTAAAATAGGCGTAGGCGGCTTTCTCTGTTCCAGATACTTCATCAAGATTAACGCTGCTTAAAGCTTCTGTTATCTCACCCAGGTTGCGTTGAGATTTTACATATTGTTCCTCAAGCGAGTCAATTGTTTTTTGATAGTCTTTACTTTGCTTATTTAATGCTCCCTTTTGTTTTTGTAAAGCATCATTAAGCAATTTATTAAGCAATGTTTTATTGTCCTGATTTTGTTTAGCCCACACATCCGCCCTGCACATAATTATAGTGTGCGGATGATTAAACGGATCCAGTGGAAGATTTACTTCAAGCTTTGACTTTTCTGTTATCACCCATTTTTCTTTTTCTATAATAAGTATTGCGCTATGGCCTGGTTTGCCATTTTGAAAGTTTAATGTATAGCTGCCGTTATCAGTAGTTAATGTTTGATTTGCCAATAATGATTTTACAATAACTCCTGGTACTGGTTTATTGCCGCTGTTTTGCTCAAAAACAAAGCCGTATAGTTTTTGCGCGTTAATATTATGGCATAATACAACAAAACAAACCGGCAAAAACTTTAGAAGTTTATTCATAATGAATAAATATTATTTGGTCGGACTATCAGTAAAGTAAATATTTAGTCAGCAGGAGTAATGCAGGTGAAAATAAATATATGCAATATTTTGACATTGAATTTACAAATAACTTATCCTTAAGTACTTTTTTGATAAAATTATTTACATAAAAGATAAGATTGGAAACTGCTGAGGTTACTTCTTAATCAGTTTCTGCTTATTCCCCGCCAAAAGGAAATAAATCAGAAGGCGTATGAGCTTCATCCATAAGGTTTGTAAGCCTTTTCACTATTTCGGGATATAGTGATGCTATATTATCTTTTTCATTTGGATCTTTATTAAGATTATACAGTTCCACTATGGTTTTACTTTTATCAAATACATTCAGCCTGATAGCTTTCCAGTTGCCGCTGCGCACTGCCTGTTTGCCACCTCCCGCATGAAACTCCCAGTATAAATATTCATGCTTTGCTTGTTTTGAAGAACGTAGCGTTGGGAGAATCGAAATTCCATCCAAAGCGGATGGCGTTTCGGTTTTAGCGATTTGTGTGAACGTGGGAAAGATATCCCAGAAAGCGCCGATATAATTATTATCAACACCTGCTTTTATTTTACCCACCCATCTTACCATAAATGGCACCCGTATGCCGCCTTCATAAATATCTGTTTTTACGCCACGAAATCCGCCGGCACTATTGAAAAAAGCAGGATCAGCGCCGCCCTCTACATGTGGGCCGTTATCGCTTGTAAAAAATACAATTGTATTATCATCAAGATTCAACTCCTGCAATTTTTGCATTACCTGTCCCACATATACATCAAGCCTGCTTACCATTGCAGCAAAAGTGGCATGCGGAAAAGGTTGTGATGTATAGCCGGCTTCTATTGCATCAGAACCATAATCATTTCCTTTATGAGTTGTTTCCGGAAACTTTCCTTTATAATATTGATAGATACTATCATCCGGCACAAGTAATTCGGCATGAGGTAATATATAGGTAAGAAACATTACAAAAGGTTGCTGTTGATTTTCATCCATAAATTGCAATGCCTGTTGCTGAATAAGATCAGGCGCGTAGGTAACTGTTTTTTTTAGATGTTCATTTTCTTCCAGTATCACTTTTTTTTCATTATCCCATAAATGATCAGGATAATACCTGTGCGCTGCACGCTGGCAGTTATAACCGTAAAATCTGTCGATGCCATGTTTTAAAGGATCGCCGGTGCTTTCCATTGGTCCAAGTCCCCATTTTCCAAATAATCCTGTTGTATACCCGGCAGCTTTCATTGCTTCAGCAATAGTATAGGTATTGGCTGCAATGGGCTGTTGCCCCTCCGGTTTCACTTCTTTATTACCGCGTATAATGGCATGCCCGGTATGCATACCCGTCATAAGTGAAGCGCGGGAAGGTGCGCAAACCGTAGTGCCGGAATAAAATTGTGTAAAGCGCATACCTTCTTTCGCAAATTTTGCAAGATGAGGCGTTTTGATAAGTTTTTGTCCATATGGTTCTATATCGCCATATCCTAAATCATCTGCAATTATAAAAATGATGTTTGGTTTGTCTTTAAGTCTTCGCTGCTGGGCATTGCTTTGCTCACATACAAGTAGTAAAATACTGAGTTGAATTAAGTAAAATGTACATAATCTTCTTTTCACGGCAAAGCTGTTGAGTAGATTAAAAGATAATACTTAAAGATACAAACAGCTTTGTATACGTAAAAAAATAAGCCCCGATGCTGATTAAATTTTTTTAGCACCGGGGCTTTGTTTGATTATTTGTTTCGTATTTAACGGGGCTTTTTTTCTCTCATTGTGATGTGCCCTTTTTTTATGAGCTATGGTAATTCTGAAACTTGTAACCGGCAACCCGTAAATGCCAATAACATTACCTATATCTCACCAAGCCGCGGACGCAACCGTGCTTTTGCTTTGTTGAAAATATGTTGACCCTTGTCAATTCCTTTACGCAATGCTTTTTGTTGCTCCTCTGGCATTTGGTATACCTCCTGGCATGCTGTACTGCAGCAGCCGCTGTATTTTTCAGCGCATTTTTTACATTGAATAAATAACAGGTGGCAACCATCATTCAAACAATTTGTATGATCATCACAGGGTTCGCCGCACTGGTGGCAGCGGGCAATAACATCGTTGGTTATACGCTCACCCAGGCGATCATCAAACACAAAATTTTTTCCGATGAACTTGCTTTGTAAGCCTTTTTCTTTTACCTGCTTTGCATAATTGATAATGCCTCCTTCCAGGTGAAACACGTTTTTAAAACCCTTATGCAGCATAAACGCGCTGGCTTTTTCGCAACGAATGCCGCCTGTGCAATACATAATGATATTCTTATCCTTATGTTCCTTCATCATATCTACCGCCATTGGCAGTTGCTCACGAAATGTATCACTCGGAATTTCAATAGCATTTTCAAAATGGCCTACTTCAAACTCATAATGATTGCGCATATCAATCACAACCGTATCGGGATTGCCGGTTAGATTATTCAGGCTTTCTGCATCTACATATTTTCCTTTTACACGCATACTAAAATCCGGGTCGGAAATGCCATCAGCCACTATCTTATCCCGTACTTTTATTTTCAATACCCAAAAAGATTTTCCATCATCATCAACTGCAATATTCAACCGTAGATTTTCTAAAGCAGGAATGGTATACAAATGATTTCTGAATGCATCGAAATTGCTTTCAGGAACACTTATTTGCGCATTGATGCCTTCGGTAGCTACATAAATTCTACCAAAAACTTTTAATGCATTCAATGCCTTATACAATTCATTCCTGAACTGCTGCGGGTTTTCAATAAAAAAATACTGATAAAATGAAATAGTTTTGCGGGGTTCTTTTTCTTCCAGCAAAAGTTGTTTGAGTTCCTTCTGAGAAACGCGATTGTGTAATACTGCCATAAGATTGAAATTTTACGCCCTCTGGCGGATCGTTTGCATGACGAACAAAATTTCTTAACGGCGCAAAACTAAGAGAAAATTTTTGATTTGAGATTTGAAATTTTTTAAGCATCTCGCGTCACATCATCTCAAATTTCAAATTTCAAATCAATTCCCCGTTATTCCCCTGAAGCCAAGCCTGATACCATGATTATAAAATCCGCTGTCGCCATAGCCGCGTATGTAGTCGATTCGAATAATTTTAAGCACGTTTTCAATACCTGCAAATACTTCGTAATAGTAATTGTTTTTGTCAACCAGAAACGCATTTGCCCCAGCTACCAAATAAATATTCAGTTTTTTAATCAAAGGAATTTTATTGGTAAGAAATCCATTGAAATGATGCTCTATATTTAAAGTGCCATACAGCCTGGCTGTTGTACTGCGGGCATAATAAGGCGACAATTGAAAACTATTGAGGTATTCCGTTGCCGTTAGTAATTGGTTGCCATTGAAATGCTGGTAGTCGGGTAATTCAACTTTACGATTATTTAAAAATCCTCCTGCTGCAATATGATAGCTGAAAACGCCTGCAAGTTTTGCGTTGATATCATCTTTAATTGAAAATTTCCAGCGGTCAAAATCTACATCACTACCTGCAACACCATCAAGCCCTTTGGCATAGCTGATACTGAATAAGGGATATTTAGAGCCGAGATTTATTTTACGTTCCGGCAGTTGAACATATTTAGTACCGGGCCGATAACTTAACGTAAAAGAGGTTACCAAAGCCTGGTGCCGGGGAAAATTTGAAGTCACCAGTTCTACAGGATAATTAGGTGTTCGCCTGGAAAGGTTTTTGCTTTTACCCCAGTATGTATTGTCCGTATTTTCAAGTGGAATTCTATCCTGGTAATTTACTGATGCTTTAATAGTAAAGCCATCTCCAATACCTCTTGTGTAATCCATCCTCGTAAACCACGCTTCATAAATCTTCATGTAATTGTCTCCAAAAAGCAAAGTATTATAGGTGTTTACAAAAGGGTTAACGGGCTCTTCGTTATTTAATTGAAATACCCGTTTACCACCGGAAATTGAAACAACATTGATATGCTTAGTTCCAAAAGTATATTTGCCGGAAAGATCGGTATTGAAATGATGATTAGTAAAACCATACCGCACCGTTGGCGTAAAAGAAACAGATTTTGTTTCAGTAAATTTTCTTGAATACGTTATATTCATATTCAGGTTAAACCCTTCTACGGTATTGAAATTAGCTACATTAATTAAAGGTGGATAGCTTAATGAAGTTTTTTTGCTTTGCCGTGTAAACATTTGTCCAAAAACAAGCAATCCGCCAACGGTAATCCTGTTTCTTCTCCTGTCTACAGAATCAAGATAACGCGGGTCTCTGCGCACAATTTCCATACTGTCTTTTTTTACATAGTCAAGCAATTCATCATTCAGCAATGGTACAGGGCGAACAGTATCCCAATATTGTCTTGGTAATTTATTAGAGCCGGAATCATACTTCACTACAATATTGTTGAAGAATTTTTTATCAAACTTTGGCTGAAGATTGTAGTTGGTATAGATAGATACAAAGCTGCCGAATGCATCGAACCCTAACATTTTAACCGAAGGATATAATACCTGGCTGTGAATCATCCACACATCTTTGCTAACGGGTACGTATAAGTGCTCAATATGAAGCGAATCCGCAAGCTCCATCTGCGATGACCTGGTCAACAAAAGATTCACACTGTGTATGCGCCATTCATTCTCTACAATATTAATTTCCCCGCTGAATACAGGCTCGTATGTACGACGTGGAATCACTTTTATTTTGTTTATCAACCTGCCATTTTCGGTAAAGCTTCCTAAATATTTGTACCGGTAAAAATTGAGTGCATTATCCGCAATTGGGGAAATAAAACCCCGCGGATTAAGCACATTGCTTATCTGTATATTGTTATCATAAAAAGTTAAAAACTTAGGATTGCTGAATCCAAAACTTTCTGCAGAGCCGCTAACCCGTGTTGAACTAACAACAACTTTTTCTTTATCGGGCTTTTGAAAATAATATTTTGCTATGGTTTCAGAAAGGTAAATCATTTTGTTTTTGCCGGTATCTCCATCGTCAAATGCTACTTTTTGACCGAAAATAGTATTGGGAAAATCTTTCAAACGCAATTGCCCTTTTATATATACCTGGCATTCAAAAGCGTCAACCTGGTTTTTATATACGGGTCGTTTTTTTATTGCCTGGCGTATAATTTCATAAGCAGGGTCTTCTGCATTACCGCCAATTACCACTTCTTTTAAGGTGAGTTCCTGTTGCGATAAAACAAAATCAACATTTACCTGCACACTGCTGAGTGTAATTTCTTTTTGTGCCATAGTGTAACCCACATGCATACATTGCAATGTGTATTTGCCGTTGGGAAGGTTGAGTATATACCTGCCTTCATTGTTGGCTGTAGTTCCGGCAGATAATCCTTTTACTACAATAGATGCAAATGGCAATACTTCTCCCTTATTATTTTTTATAATGCCGGTTACCGGCGTGCCGAACGAAAAAAGGCAGGCAAACAAAAAGGATAGTGTTAACCAAAGATTTTTTTTCATGCAAATAATATAGCCTGCTATTGAAATTATTATGCCATTCACGCCTTTTTCCAGATGATGCTTCTGAGCAGGGAGCCTGTAAACGCTGAAAACCCTGCTACCAAAGCACCTATAAATGCAGTTATTGTTATCAACGTAAATGGATTATTTTTATTAATAACGAGCACTGCCATTTTTTCTGCGAGTAAATGATTGTTGGAAGCGCTGATATACCAGGCAAGCCCACCCCATAACAATAGCAACGCAAAAAAGCCTGCAATAAAATCAAGATAGGGTTTCTGCCATATAACCAGCGGCACTCCAAAAGATACAACAGCAATACTCCACCAGGGTAAATACAGTGAAAACGCGAAACTCAGCAGCGCAATCAATACCAGTGATACGATAAATTTCATCCGTATATTTTTTAATTGATTGCCACGAATGCACTTAAATAACCGCGCATCGTGACAATGATAATTATCCTTTTTTAAAAATCATTTTCCAAACCAACCTGTCCGAACCTTCTTCCCCTTTTTTCATAATCCAGGCTTTATAGTATTCGCCTGCTGCCCATTTGTCAACAAAGCTATCATAATAAGGGCTGCCGGGGTTACCTGATTGTCCGCCAGGGTATACCACATATGCCTCGGTTTCTTTTGTTAAATGCACTATCATCCTCCAGCTTGGCCCGTGGTCGTGCTGGGTAGCATTTACTACATGTTTTCCGCCGCCAATCATCAAACCTGTTCTTGCAAAAGGCATTACTTTGGCTTTAAGCAAATGATAGATGGTCGTATTTTTATACGCACCCCATGATAGTTTATTTATCGCTGCAAGTGAATCTGCATTGGCAACAGTTTGAATAAATGATGCATTTATTACATCGGCTATCGTTTCTGTTTGCGGCGTATTAATATTATCAATAAAAGAAAATGCACTATCGCGCAATAACGCTTCAATTAAAGTTGGTTGCGATGGATGCATTTTATCAATACCTGCTTTTTCAAACTCATCATCCCATATTTGTTTTTCAAGATTATTAAACCATAACGTAAAAAATGTTGGCGCAATAAGATTTACATCGTTTTTGAGCGACCAGTTTTGTATGGTATCAAGATATTTAAAGGCTGTTCCTTCAAGACTGCTTTGATTAATATACTTCAGCAATAAAGGACGGGCTGTTTCTGCAAATACATTGTAGTTATCGTTCTGCAGTTTCATCATATCCTGCGGCGTAATATTATTCATTGCTGCAAGCCGCCTGTTTACTTCTATTCCACGATATAAATCATATTCACCCGGAATAAAATAATGATAAGCAGAATCAGCAGGACGTTGATTGGCGCTGCTGATAAATCCTCTTGCCGGGTTAAGTATATGAGGATTTTCACTGCGTGGAATAAATGTTTGCCACATGTAACTACTGTCTTCGCCGGGCATTACATATACGCCCTGCCTGTTCCAGCGTGCAGGAAAAGTACCCTGCTGCCATATAGCAATATCGCCCGACTTTGAAGCAAATGCAACATTATGCGCAGGGCAGGTAAAATATTGCAATGCGTTTTCATAATCTTCATAATTCTTCGCCCTGTCAAGATAATGCCACAACAATAACTCGTTTGAGGGATCATGCGCTTTCCATCTTGCCGCCAGTGCTTTGCCCGGCATTGCAGAAGCAGGAAAACTATTGTCGTATGTAACTGGTCCAAAAACAGTATATGCCACCGTATCGTAAACTGATGGCTTGCCTTTTATTTTAATTTCTTCAATACGCAAATCAGCATTCTTCCAATCATTATTAAACCTGTATTGCGTTTTGGTTTCATCTTTAAATTGAATGGCATAATAATCTTTCACATCACGTTCCGAGCTCGTAAAACCAAACGCTATACTGTCATTAAAGCCGATAATAACGCCGGGCGCACCAGGAAAACTTACACCATATGCATTCATGGAAGGTGTTATCATTTGTATTTCGTACCAGATAGAAGGTAACGTTAAATTAAGATGAGGATCATTACAAAGAATTGGTGCGCCACTTTGTGTTTTGCTTCCACTCACGGCCCAGTTATTACTGCCATTAGCAGGATTCGGTTTTTCTATTTCCTTCAATTTTCCCTGTACTATTGTAGTGTCTGGTTGAATATATAAAGAGTCTTTTGATGCAGGTGGAATGGGATGAACCGATGCTTCAGGGTATATAGTACCTTTTGGAATAACAGGGTCAAGCGAATCAGCAATCTGCGGAAAAAGCAAACGCAATTTAGCATCTCCAAAATATGCCAACGCTTTTGTCATGGGCAAATCATCTTCAAAACCGGCGAGTGTTTCCGTCATTTGTTTTACAAACAAAGCCGTTTTAAGATTGTTCCATTTTTCAGGTACGTAACCAAGCAATTTGTATTCAACCGGTAACCTGCTCTCTGTTATTGTTGCAATATATGCGTTTACGCCAGCGGTATAATTATCTACTTCAGCTTTTGTAATGGGATTAGCTTCTATTTCTTTTAAAAGATTTTCAGCAGCGTATGTTATGCCTTTTCTTCTTGCTGCGCGGTCATAATCCAATGCTACATCGCCCACAATTTCACTTATTCTTCCGGCGGCTGCATAGGTTTGAAATTCCATTTGCCATAACCGGAATTTTGCATGAAGATATCCCTGGATGAAATAAGCATCTTCATCATTATCAGCAATAATATGCGGCACCAGTCTTTCATCTATATATACGGTTGCATTGCCTTTAAGGTCAGGAAAGTTAAGCTCAGCATCAAAGCTTTGTTTAGCAGGTTCAGCGTTTTGCCATATGCCATGTTGCGGACTTAAAAAATTGCCCAGGGCAAGAGGGGCCCATGTTGCAGTACCTAATGCAAAAATCAGCAATGCAGTTACAAGCAATGAAATGCAGAAGAAAACTACTCTCATAATTTAAAATTACAGGGTTGGGGGAGAAAAATAAAAACAATTTTTGAGTTGTATTTTTGTGGTATGAATGAAGAAGATGTAAAAAATATACTTGGTCTGCAATTGCCAACTGACCCACGCTGGGTTGACCTGGCATCAATAAGTATGGAAGATATTTTAACTGACCATGCTTACTGCGAACAGAAAGCGGCTACTACCTGCATTAGTTTAATACAGCGTTATTCTGATAAAGAAGAAATGGTAACTGCATTGTCACCTATCGTAACCGAAGAGTGGGGACATTTTCGTTTGGTGCTTGCAGAATTGCAAAAACGGGGATTATCGTTAGGCAAACAGCGTAAGGATGCTTATGTAAATAAGCTGATTGAATTTCAGCGTAAAGGAGGTAGTATTGAAGACCGGTTTTTAGACCAGCTTTTAACCATGGCATTGATTGAAGCAAGAAGTTGCGAACGTTTTAAACGGTTAAGTGAAGGATTGAATGATGATTATATGCGTAAATTTTACCGCCGCTTTATGGAAAGCGAAGCAGGGCATTATACACTGTTTATTGAACTTGCAGAAACATATATTGATAAAGACAAAGTGAGAAAACGCTGGGCGGAATGGCTGGCATATGAAGCTGATGTAATGCAGGAAATAGAAGTGAGGGGAGACAGGATACATTAATACATGATTAATGTATGCAGGTCAAAAAAAAGTTCATTAAAAAGAAAAGAGGCTGTTTAAATCTTTTGAAACAGCCTCGCAGAGTTAAAGTCGCATTATATAGTTACCGTCCAAAATATTTATTTACTGCTTCTACACGATTTGTTACGTGCAATTTTTCATATATATGGTAAACATGTTTTCTAACTGTTTCCTGCGCAATACCAAGCTTAGTAGAAATTTCCTTATATAACATTCCTTTCGCTAACAATTCAAGAATTTCATGTTCCCGATTGGAAAGAGTATCAAGCACACCTGTTGATTGGGTATTTTTTTCCCGGAAGGCAGCAACAACTTTTCTCGCAATCTGGCTGCTCATTGGGGCGCCACCTTCAGCTAATTCCCGAATAGCATCAAGTAATTTACCAGGCGCAGTTTTTTTAAGAATATAACCATTGGCACCGGCAGCTAATGCTTCAAAAATTTTTTCATCTTCCTCATACACGGTACACATCATAAATAAAATATCCGGATAACGGGGTTTCAATTCTCTCACACAATCAATACCGCTCATACCTCCCAGGTTAATATCCATCAATACTACATCAGGCATTACTTTGGGCACCCCAACAATGGCGCTTTCAGCACTTACAAATGAGCCGCAAAAGCGGTATCCGTCAGCCATCATTATAATTTGTTCCAATGCCTGGCGGATATCATTATTATCTTCAACTATGCAAACTGAAATATTCTCCATCACATATAGCAAAGATGCAAAGCTAAATTATAAATGGTAGAATTTTTTACCCTAAACCGGGTACACATCTAATGGTATTTTTAGAAGTATATGTATGCCTTCCTTATTAATTATTTCGCATGAACCACCAATGGTATTTAATCGTTCCCGCATGTTTCTCAACCCGTTACTGTTGTTATTTGCGGCATAATTGGCAGTAAATCCTATGCCATTATCCTGTATGGAAATAATAAAAACATCTTTAAAAGAAAAATTGACTTTTACTGTAGTAGCCTGCGAGTGTTTTATAATATTGTGAAGTGCTTCCTTAACAGATAGAATAATATTCCGCCTTGCACTGCCGCTTAACGGGGCATCGTCAATATTTTCCGGTAGATTTATTTCAAGTATAATATTTAACGGTTCAAAGAATTCCACAACCTGATGCCGCAGGTATGCAATAAGATTTAATACTGTATCATTTCTTGAATTTAAGGTCCAGATTATTTCATTCATCTTATCCATCAAAACATTTGATGTGGCAGAAATCTTTTCCAGTTCCTTTCTGTCAGTGTCTCCATTTTTTACTTTAGCAATTTCACTTAATAAACGAATTGAGGTAAGCCCTGAACCAATATCGTCATGTATTTCCTGTGAAATTCGTGTTCTTTCATTATCCCTGGTTTCAATAATGGCTTTATATGTTTCCAGTTCTTTTCTGTCATTTTCAATTTGTAGTTGCTCAACTGCCCTTATTCTTTCGGCTTCCAGCATTCTCCTTCTATAAGCCAATGCCTGAAGAAACAATAACATTTGAGAAAGAATACCAAACATAAAAATGAGAGAAGGTATTTTGTCATACCTGACCATTATGTCTTCGTTGTTTATTTTTCGGCCAATATATAGCGCCAACATTGCCGTAGTTAGAGAAATGATAGAACCAATTCCAAGATATTGAGATTCCTTATCGTGCTTTCTTATAATTACAAAGCTGGCTATTATTATAGAAGATAGCAGTACCGCCAGGCGCATTATATCAAACGCAACGCTTGCTATGAAATTATAGTTATTGGTATAAACAAAAGGAATATTTATGATTAAAAAAATCACCTGAATCCATACCATCCATCTAACGGCTTTGTGTGCAAAAGGGTGTTCCTCTTTAAATCTTAAAAATGAAGACACAAACATCAAAATAAAAATAGCGCCTACTAATTGAAGGGTTTCAAATCTTACTTCGTAAAACCAATGATACGACCTCCCAAAAGAAAAAACATCAAGCATGCGCATTGAAAAGTATAGGAGAAATACAAATATAGCTATGGAATAATAGAGATATTCCCTTACCGGTGTTCTCACAAAAAACGCAAAAGTATTTGCAAACATGCTGAACATAATACCCAATAAAAAAAGAGCAATTGAAATATAAATGCGACTCGGCTGCAGTATATGGTTAAAAACAAAAAAATCAAGCCCATTACTTTTTACCAAAGCCGGATCAAATATATTCCAGTTATAAAAATTAATATTGAGCTGTATTATTATGATTTTTTTTTTGCCTTTTTCAATATTTAAAAAGCTAAAAGGTACTTTATTAAAAACAGCATGGGAGTAATAATATGTATGATTATTCAATAAATTTTTATTTCCGGTTATAGTATCATATTCGTATACCTGGTAATCCTGCCCTTTACCTGCATAAAAGAAAATTGTATCGGTATGCCCGCTATTAATAAGTGTTAATTGTGCAAAATAGTTGCCGCTCGGATGCCTTATATCGAAAAGAGATTTACGGGCAACAGGTATAAAATCGTTACGGTTTATATCAGCGATGGAGTATTTTTTCTCAAAATCAATGAAATAATGCAGCATGCTGACAATGGTGTCATAATTGTGAATTTTAGCAATGTCAATAACAGCATTTTGCGCACTTGCGCTGAGTATAGTGAGACTGAATAGGCATATCAGTACAGTTTTACGTATTGACAAGCAACACCTGTTTTAGGATTAAACCATTATTAAATATAGTAAAAGAAAGCGATATTGAACGTGTTGGTTTATCCTGATAATTGTATTTTCGTGCCCAATTTGAAACTTCAAAATAAGATGAGCTCAAAAATAAGTGCTGCTATTACAGCCGTTGGCGGATACGTTCCGGAATATAAGCTTACTAACGCTGAACTTGAAAAATTAGTAGACACCAATGATGAATGGATAAAAATTAGAACCGGTATATCAGAGAGAAGGATTCTTAAAGGAGAAGGACTTGCAACTTCTGATATGGTTGTGCCGGCAGTGCAGGATATTTTGAATAAAAAACAGATGAGCGCTGAAGAAATAGACTGCCTGATTGTTGGTACTGTTACTCCTGACATGGTATTTCCTTCAACCGCAAATTTAGCCTGCCATAAACTTGGCGCTAAAAATGCGTGGGGGTTTGATCTTGCCGCTGCCTGTAGCGGCTTTTTATATGCCCTTACCACAGGCGCTTCACTTATTGAAAGCGGGCGATATAAAAAAGTGATTGTTGCCGGCGCTGATAAAATGAGTGCTATTGTAGATTATAGCGATAGAACCACCTGTATTATTTTTGGAGATGGGGCAGGAGCTGTTTTGCTTGAACCTAATACCGAAGGTTATGGTGTAAGAGATAGTATTTTGAAAAGTGATGGTATGGGGGGGCATCATCTTCACATGAAAGCCGGCGGTTCATTAAGACCAGCATCTATAGCATCTGTAACAAACAAAGAGCATTTCATTTACCAGGAAGGTCAGGCTGTATTTAAACATGCCGTAAAAGATATGGCAGATGTTAGCTACGAATTACTGCAACGCAATAACCTTACCGGCGATGATATTGCATGGCTGGTGCCGCACCAGGCCAATAAAAGAATTATAGATGCTACCGCAAACCGTATTGGATTGCCTCACGAAAAAGTGATGCTGAATATTGAACGCTATGGCAATACTACTGCAGGCACACTTCCGCTTTGCCTTTGGGACTGGCAGGATAAATTAAAGAAAGGTGATAACCTTGTATTGGCTGCTTTTGGCGGCGGCTTTACCTGGGGAGCTACGTTGATTAAGTGGGGGTATTAAACTTTAGTTAAGTTTTATTGTTTTCTGTAGAAAAATACAAAATATTAATTCCTGCATATTCTAAAACACAATTCGTAAATACGAAAATTCTGTAGTATATCTTTTTGGTTTTCTACGTAGTTGATTAGCTAATCATAATCGATGTTTGTATCTGCAATATGGAGCCACAAGGTTATAAAGGAAATTCAATAGCATTAATTATTCTTTATTTTGGTAAATGGCCAAATTGGTTCAATATTTTTCTACAGAGTTGCTGTCAAAATCGAAGTGTTCAGTTTATTATTTTTACCGATTGTATTATCCCTTCCAGGTGTCCTCCTAATACCTCATTTATACCGTTTACACTTGAATGCTTTAACAAGCTGGCCACGGAAAAATTAGGGTTAGAAATAAATTTACAACGAGCATATAAGATTTGTGATTTGAGGCCTGCATTTGGGCTTATCTTCGAAGATTATGTAAGCCAATATGTATTCTGGGGGCATACCGATATTGATATCATTTGGGGAGATATAAGTGAATTTATTACAGACGATATCCTTTCTCAACATGATATTATTACATCTCGAAAAAATTTTATAACCGGTCATTTTACACTTTACAGGAATAAACAAATTATTAATGAACTGTTTTTAAAAAGTAAGGATTATAAAAAGGTATTTACATCAGATTGCTCGTTATGTTTTGATGAATGTAATAATTTGTGGTGGAAACTTATTGCAGGATATAAATTTGAAGAATTAGAATCGGAAGTAGAGAGTATTACTCATGTTGTACGAAAAGAAGCACTAAATACCCAAATTAAAGTTTTTTGGGGTGATGATATAGTTTTAGAGCAGGATCGGGTTGATGAGAAAGGTCACGTAAAACCCTTTGTAAATCCTGTTATATATTATAAAGGCAAAATTTTTGGAGGCAGCGAAAATATTGAATTCATGTACTTTCATTTTCATTTTTTAAAAAAACACCCTGAGCTTGTCGTGCCTGACTGGAAAACTTTACCCCAAATTTTTTGTGCAAAACCTAATGGCTTTTTTGAGATTATTGAGACGGAATCTTAACTCTTTTGGAAGAAAGCTATTCATCTAAAAGATTACGTTGATGTGCGTGGAATATTAATGATATCGTAGTTTTTGTGCTTGTCTTTTCTTTCATTCTGTTAATTTTAGCTCTATGGCATAAAAGATATTCTAAGTGAGAGAGAGTTTTTCTCCTTATGGAATATTAACAAAGACAAGATAGAGGATTGTAAGGTTTGTGAGTATAGGTATATGTGCCAGGATTGTCGTGCATATTTAAAAGACAGATCAAATGTATATTCAAAACCTCTTAAGTGCAATTACAACCCATATGAAGGGACATGGTCTTGCAAATATCTATAAAAAAATGCCATTGATAACAGCAGTTTTTTTTTGTGAGTTGTAATCCTGGTCGAGAATTGCGGCAATGCGGCATTGTAAAAAATGACTATCTAACCCACTATTACAACAAATGCCTTCAATTTAAAATTGTATTGATGGGTGATTTTAAATTAAATACAACTCGTCGAAGTTTAAGTTTGAATAAAACCCTGCACAAGGTTACTAAAAGTGATTTTGCAAAACGTTGGCCGCTGTTCAATGGATTAGGAACAGTGGGGGGAGTTTTTCATAATTATGGATTCGCTGTAGTTTCTAAAGATTCGACATTTTATGTCAGGAAAGGGTACTCACAGGTAGTTAAAAATGACAGAGCTTATTTTAGAAAAATTGATTCTCTCAGCCTGGAAACTGGAACGGTTAGTATTTTATATGTCATTCCGGTACATCAATATGATTTTCTATTAGCGGTAAGGTCTTATCGACACGAGAACGACAATATGGATATAAAAAAACTGCTCGAATTTGCTCAATATGAGCATGAACAACATATTGAGGATATGCAAATTGGAAAGAATGTTAGTTTTAAAGATTTTCAAAGCCCTTTTGACCAGGGCTCTGATGCATTCTTCAATATGAAAGAGGGTAATTATTTAGATGCATTGGATAGGATTAAAAAAGATGAGGATGTTTATCGTTTAGATAAATTGTCAATGGAGCTTTACTTACAGGCTATGTCTACTTATTCTTCTTTTGTGGCCGATGATAGTGCTGCTGGAAAGTACTGGCGAACGTTTTCTAATACAGACTCATTAGATTCATTTAACAAATCGGTTTCTTTTGAGCCGATCAATGATAGTGTAATAAATGAATGGACTAAATACCAGGTTGTCATGTTTAATGAATCTCATGTAAACACACGTGGTCGTCTTGGTATGGCATATTTATTAAAAAAGTTTGCAGACAGAGGGTTTAAATATTTCGCCATGGAGGCTATTAATGAAAATGATACAGCCATAAACGAAAGGGGTGCTCCCGACCTGGAATCAGGGTTTTATACCAGGGAATACAATATGGCTAACCTCATCAGGGCAGCGAAGCATGCAGGTTTTCAACTCGTGGCATATGAGCAGGATGAGGATCAGACCGGAGACAGGGAACTTATACAGGCCCAAAACCTCTTCAGGAAAACCATTCAGCAAGATTCAGCAGCGAAGGTTTTGGTATTTGCAGGATGGGGACATATTCTTAAAAACAAAAGCAAATCGGGAAGAAAACTGATGGCACAGCAATTCTGGAACATCAGTGGTATTGAACCCTTTTGCATTGATCAAACCTATTATTCACCACATACAAGAAGCACTACAAAAACACCTCCTAAGGGTTTATCTGTTATACATGGAGTACCTGACAAAGAGGACTATGTAGATGAATACGTGTATAATAACCTGAGCGCTGATCGTATAGCGTATATAGGAGGAGATACCACCGATTATAAAACTGTACAAATCAGCATACCCAAAATAAAAGAAAGAGGCAAGGGCGAAGCGTTGTTATTATGTGTTTACCTGAAAAAGGAATATGACAGCATAAAGTTGCCTGTTCCCTGCTATATCAAAAAAATAACGAATGAAAAAGAAATTGAGCTAAAAATGGCACCGGGAGATTATGTGTGGTACATAAGAAGCGCCAATGTGAGAGATTTGTATAATGCTGATTTAAAAGTAACAGAATAATATAAACGCAACAATGTAGGTGTTATAAAATGAAAAAGTGAGTGCTGTTTATTCCGGCGCCTATTCGCAGTCATATTCTGCCAGGTTTTTACCTGGCTAACCTCTTGTCAAATGAATGCGATGTTGCATATGCTATAGCCAACCCGGATCTTGGCAAGCTTGTAACCGATCACGGATTTTCTGAGATCCTGCTGACGGAAAGCAGGTTTTGTATGGGGCACGATCCTTTAGCGCTTTGTAATGACAAGGGTTATACAGATAATAAAGTTTCTTTTTGGAAAGCAGTGTTTTACTACTTACGTCAGGAAGTATATCTCAAAAGAAAAAGAGCTTTGTATAGAATTGTAGAGGTATATCGGCCGAACACGATAATTATTGATATATTTTCAGCTACGGATTTTATTATTCTATTTTCATTTTACCCCAAAATAAATTTGATATTTTATAATCCCATGCTGTCCACATACAGTTATCCAAACTACCCCTCAGTAACGGTAGGAACATGGGAGAAAGATATTATAAAACCTCAAAAAAATAGATATACAAAGCTGTTTTCGCTAAGGGAACTTACCTATGTTTTAACCTGGCTCAACCCGGTTATACAATTAAAAAGGGCGCTTTGGAGTAGTAATATTACCGGGAAATTTGGAATACCAAACATAAATTCTGACAATAATCAGGCGCAAAATGTTTATAAGATATATATTGATCTTCCTGATAGCCTAAATACTACTTATGAGATACCAATACCGTTTAATCCTAACATTAATGGCAGGGTTAAAATTATAACAAGAAATAAATCTTTATTACAAAGGCTAATACAAACAATATCTAAGCCAGACAGATAAATATAAATATGGGAATATACCTATTTAAAGCTATTCCTGATTTTCTCCATCAGGTTTATCTCAATAATTTTTTGAGAGAGAATAATCATATTTTTAAATGAGGGCCCGTGAGATATGCCATGCCCGATAATAACAGGTTTGTTTACACCTAATACAGGAACACCACCATATTGTTCAAAGTCAAAACGATCAAGGTATGCATCTTTTATGTTGCGACGTTTGGCAATATCATGTATGCTTTCTGCCATTTTAAGTATTACGTTGCCGGTAAAGCCTTCGCAAACAATTACATCAGCTTTATCTAAAAAGATATCCCGGCCTTCAACATTTCCAACAAAATTTATTTGCTTATTTTCTTTTAAGAGCGGGTATGTTGCCTGCGCCAGTATATTTCCTTTTCCTTCTTCTTCTCCTATATTCAGTAAGGCAACTTTGGGGTTTTCAATATTCCACACATGCTGTACAAACAAAGAACCGAGTACCGCAAACTGTACCAGGTTTTCGGGTTTGCAATCTGCATTAATACCGGCATCAAGCAAAAGCCCGAGCCCGCCATTTTCGCGGGGTAAATAAGTTCCGATTGTTGGTCTGCTTACGCCTTCTGTTGGTTTAATACTGTATAGTGCTCCTACCAGCATGGCGCCTGTATTTCCTGCGCTGATAAAGGCGTCTGCCTTGCCGGTTGCCAATAAATGAAAACCGATGGCAACGGAAGATTGTTGTTTTTCTTTCAGCGCTTTGGTAGGATGCTCATGCATATCAATAACCTGTGGCGCATGAACAACCGTAAATTTTTTTGAATAATTTGAAAGATGGTCGGTTATAAGTGGTTGCAGTTTTGCATCATCTCCAACCAATATAAGGTGTGCGGCACTTTCTGTAGTTGATAAATACTCTTTAATACCGAGTATTGCTTCTGCGGGGGCATAATCACCGCCCATCATGTCTAAGGCAATGTTCATGCAGCAAATTTGGGAAAAATCTATTCCCAAATCCAAATAAATTTTCATTACCCGGATTTGGGAATAATAATATTAATTAGGGAATAAATTATTTGATGGGAGAATTCTCCGCAACAACTTTTCCTTTGTAATACAACTTTCCTTCACTTACATGTGCACGATGGCGTACATGCGTTTCGCCTGTAATACTGTCTTTACTTAAAGTCACGGTCTCTGCTATATAGTGCGTTCTTCTTTTTGCACTGCGTTGCTGAGAGTGTCTGCGTTTCGGATTTGGCATAACACTGAATTTTAATTGTTTCTGAATTTATCCAGACCTTTCCAGATCGGGTTTTCGTTTTCTTTTTTTGTTTGGTTCAGTTTTTTGAGCATGTCCAGCGCTTCCTGGTTACAACCTGAACTTCCGTCAGGCTTATCAGGGCAGGTGCGTTGTAAAGGAATGCTCAGGTTTATGAACTCGTATAACCATTCTTTTACATCTATGTGACTTTCCGTTCTTGAAATATAATACACATCAGGATCTTCCTCTTCAGCATTCATCTCATCAGGATTATCAACCATTTTCACCAGCATTTCAAAATCATCCCACAAATTTTTTTCCAGGGTATTGCCGCATAAATCGCAAAGCAACTTAACAGTACCGCCAATTTCAAATTTCAACATAAGAAAAGATGGCTTTTTATCAAGTACCAGTTTAACAGTTACATGCGGATCTGTAAAATCCTGGGATGTATTTTCTGCAAAGAACTTTTCGTTTATCTCGTAAACAAACTCATGCTTGCCCGGTTTAAGCCCTACAAAAGCCATCTCATATTCTCTCCGGTTTGCCATGCTTTTTGTTTTTTTAAGGCTTGCAAAGGTAAGGGAATTCTGCAAGATTTTACAAGAAAATAGCCAGCTTAATAGTTTAAAGGCTCTGTTTTGTTTAATGCTCTGGTAATTAAATAGTTGTGAAATATTTTGGAGAATATGTCAAAGCTGGTACTTCTTTTCAGTACATAAACCTTTACCTGATATTGATAGCGACTATTGTAAATTTGCACAATTTTAAAACATGCGTATGAAATTTTCGAAAGGTTTTATACCTGTCGGTGTGTTATTTATCGTATTAACTTCCCTGTTTTTTTTGTTCAGTTCAAAACTGAGGCAATATAATTTTGATATAGAAGTGCTTTTATGGGGTAACCTGTTTTTGTTTCTTTTAAGCAGCATATCTTTTTTTATTCAATACAATGCTTTAAAGGCTTCAAACCCACAAGCGTTTACCCGGTATTTTTACCTCTCATTC